>DASXEN010000011.1:0-20542 GCA_036490095.1 Caulobacteraceae bacterium | reverse complement strand
ATTGCACGCTTGACGCCAATTTCTCGGGCCAGCCGCGCCCGCGTCAAATTGTCCTTAACGGGTCGCGCTCACCTTCACGGCAAAGCTCGGGGAGAGCCGATGTCCAGGTGTGCCCAGTCCCAGCCGATGGGACGGCTTGATGCTGCGCGGCGCTTCGTCGGCGAAGCGCCGCTGCATATGGCGCTGATCGGCCTCGACGGGCGCTTCATCGCCGTCAGTCCGAGCGCCGCCAGCGGCCCGGGGCTCACGGCCGCCGAGCACGCCGGCCGGCGTGTCGCCGAGGCCTGCCCGCTGGCCGGCCGCGCCTACGAGGCGATCCGCGCCGGGCTGGACGGCGGCGCGGCGCAGCAGGTGCTGCTTCGCCAGGTGGACGTCGAAGGCGAGCCGCGCTGGCTGCGGAGCGAAGGCTCCTACTGGCGCGGCGACGACGGCGAGCCCGCCGCCGTGCTGATCCTCAGCCAGGACCTCACCGCCGAGCTGGTCGCCGAGCGCGAGGCGGCGATGGCCGACGCCAATGCCGCCAGCCAGGCCAAGTCGCAGTTCGTCGCCCACATCAGCCACGAGATCCGCACCCCGCTGAACGGCGTCATCGGCATGGCCCAGGCGATGGAGCGCGGCGCCCTGCCGCCGGAGCAGCGCGAGCGGCTGGAGGTGATCCGCCGCTCCGGCGAGGCGGTGCTGACACTGCTCAACGACGTGCTCGACCTCTCCAAGATCGAGGCCGGCAAGCTGGAGATGGAAGCCGTCGAGTTCGAGCTGGAGGAGACGGTGCGCGGCGCCTGCGCCGCCTTCCAGACGCTGGCGGCGCAGAAGGGCGTGGCGTTCGAGATCGCCGTCCACGGCGAGGCCGGCCGGCGGCTCGGAGACCCGACGCGGCTGCGCCAGGTGGTCTCCAACCTGGCCGGCAACGCGTTGAAGTTCACCGACTGCGGCGGCGTCGTGGTGGAGGTCGCCGCCGGCGCCCAGTCGGTCGAGATCACCGTCGCCGACAGCGGCATCGGCATGCCGCAGCAGGCCCTGGCGCGGCTGTTCGATCCGTTCGCCCAGGCCGACGCCACCATCGCCCGGCGCTTCGGCGGCACCGGCCTTGGCCTCGCCATCTGCCGCGAACTGGTGGAGATGATGGGCGGCTGGATCCGCGTCGAGAGCGCGCCCGGCGAGGGCTCGCGCTTCGCCTTCACCCTGCCGCTGCCGCGCGTCGGGCCCTCGCAGCCGGCGGCCGCGCGGCGCGCGATCCGCTGCGTGCCGATGCGGGTGCTGGCGGCCGAGGACAACGCCGTCAACCGCCTGGTGCTGCGCACCCTTTTGGAGCAGGTCGGCATGGAGGTGGCGACGGTCGACAACGGCGCCGAGGCGGTCGAGGCCTGGGCCGCGGAGGCCTGGGACGCCATCCTGATGGACGTGCAGATGCCGGTGATGGACGGCCCGTCCGCCGCCGCCGAGATCCGCCGCCGCGAACGGGCCGAAGGCCGCACGCCGACCCCGATCGTGGCCCTGACCGCCAACGCCATGACTCACCAGGCCGCGGAATACCTGGCCGGCGGCATGGACGCGGTGGTCGCCAAGCCGATCGATATCCGCGCGCTGCTGGAAACGCTTTCGCAGGTCGTCGCGCTGGGCGAAGTGGCGAAGGCGCGGAGCGCCTAGAACGGTCACCCCGAACCGCTTTTCCCCGCGAAAGCGGGGACCCAGGCGTTTTATCGGAGGCGCCCGGCTTTCAGAAAAAGCCTGGGTCCCCGCTTTCGCGGGGAAAAGCGGTGTGGTCCGTATGCGAGCCCGGCAGCGCCCAGCCCCTACTTCCCTTTGAACTGCGCTGGGCGCTTTTGCAGGAAGGCGGCCACGCCCTCGCGGAAGTCTTCGGTGCGGCCGGCCTTGGTCTGGCCCTGGGCCTCGCGGCGGAGCTGGTCGGACCACTCGCTGTCGAGGCCGGCCCAGATGGTCTGGCGGGTGAGGCCGAGCGAGGCAGGGCCGCGGGCCAGCTCGTCGGCCAGCGCCATGGCGGTCGGCATCAGCTCGGCGTCGGGGACGCAGCGGTTGATCATCCCCCATTCCAGCGCCTTGGCGGCGGAGACGCGTTCGCCCAGCAGCGCCATCTCCATCGCCCGCGCCCGGCCGACCATGCGCGGCAGCAGGTAGGTCGAGCCGCCGTCGGGGATCAGGCCGATGCGGCGGAAGGCCTGCAGGAAGTAGGCGCTCTCGCCGGCGACGATCAGGTCGCCCAGCAGCGCCAGCGAGCAGCCGACCCCGGCCGCCGCGCCGTTCACCGCCGTCACCAGCGGCACCGAGAGGTCGCGGATGGCGGTGACCAGCGGGTTGTAGACGCTCTCCAGCGACGAGCCGGCGTCGCCGCCGCCGCCCGCGCCGCCGCCCGAGAGGTTGGCGCCCGAGCAGAAGCCGCGGCCCTCGCCGGTGAGCACGATGCAGCGGGTCGCCGAGCCCGCCTTGGTCGCCTCGTCGAAGGCGTGGCGCAGCTCGCCGGCGGTGTCGACGCCGGCGGCGTTCATGGTCGCCGGATCGGCCAGCGTGACGACGGTGACCGGCCCCTCGGCCGCGACCTTGATCTTGGCGTAGTCCATGTGGCGGCGGCTCCCTGGCGACTGTCCACCCGCCAAGGGCCGCCGCTGACGCTAAGTCCGTCAAGCGGCGACGTCAGCCGATGGCCGGCAGGCCGCCGTCGCGGGCGTCGCCGGGGATCGCGTCGTAGATCGTCGGCGGGGTGATCCCCAGGCGCTGGCGCGCGGCCTCCAGCGGCTCGCCCAGCAGCGCCACATAGTCCTCGCCCGGCAACCATTTGGCGGCCTTGCCGCGCCGGTAACCCTGCCAGATCGCCTTGGTGTAAGGCTGGCTGCGGTCGCGCAGGGAGCGCAGGCCGGCGCCGAGCCCGATCAGCGCCCAGCCGAGCGCCCGGGTCTGGGCGAAGGAGAAGGCGACGAGGCAGGCCTCGCCCAGGCCGTCGCGGTGATATCCGGTCAGCACGTGCCAGATGTCGTGGGAATCCCGCATGCGGCGGCCGAACCAGGCATAGGGATGGGCCACCTCGACCTGCGCCTGCTTCTGGCGGCTGATCTCCGCCAGGCCCTCGGCGGAGAGGTTTTCGCTGCGGATGAAGTCGCGGTAGGCCGCGCCGACCGTGCCGGGCGCGAAGGCGTCGAGCCAGGCGTCGTCCATCAGCTTCGGCGCCAGTTCGACGTGCTCGTAAGCCAGGCGCCCGCCGCCCGGCGTGTGCAGCAGGCGGTGGTAGCTCTTCACCGTGGCGTTGCCGTTCAGCGCCCGCATGATCTCGAACACCTGGCCTGTGTCTTCCTTGTCGGCGAGCAGCCGGCGCAGCGCCTTCAGCGCCGTCAGCCACTGGCGGCGCGGTCGCCCGAACGGCGCGGCGGCGGCCGGTGTCGCGGCGGGGGCGGCGGAAACGGGCGCCCGGAGGGCTTCGGTCATGGCCATGCAGGTGGCTCCTTCGACGTCTGGATCAAGTGCCGGCGGCGAGCGCCGCGTCGGTGAAGAGGGCGCCGCGGATCATGTCGCGCATCACCGGGCCGATGGCCGCGAGGTCGACCGGCTCGTCCCAGCTGACGTGCAGGATCAGCCCCTGGAAGGCGGCGATCAGCACCTCGGCGAGCGCGGCGGGATCGACCTCGCGGCGGAATTGCCCGGCGCCCTGCCCGCGCTCGACCAGCCGCACGATCTCGCGGCGCACAGCGCGCATGCCGCTGGTGACGCTTTCGTGGATGGTCGGGTTGCGCAGCGCCTCGGCCCAGCCCTGGATGCCGGTGCGGCGCGCGTCGGCGCGGCGCGGGTCGTCCAGCGAGCGGCCGTAGAGCTCCAGGAGCAGCCACAGCCCGGCGATCGGGTCGTGCTCGCTCTGGGCCATGGCGTTCAGGAACGCCTCGCCCTGGTGCCGGTCGTCGGCCAGCGCGACGATGATGTCGTCCTTGTTGGCGAAGTAGAGGTAGAGCGTGCCCTGGCTCACCCCGGACTCGCGCACGATGTCGGCCGTGGTGGTGGCGTGGAACCCGTCGCGCGAAAAGCAGCGCAGCGCCGCGTCCAGGATCTGCTGGCGGCGGGTCTCGCGCTGGGCTTCGGTGATCTTGGGCATCGGGCCGGTATAAAAACTGATTGGTCAGTCATTTTTATGAGGCGATGCGATGGCTGTCAAGCCGCGCTGGCGAAAACGATGAGGACGGCGCCCCGCGCGCCGGACCGCGGCCTCAGGGGCCGAACAGGATCGCCGGCTCGGTCTGACGCGCGGCGGCCGACGCCTGGCCATAGCCCAGCGCCGCCGCGAGCTGGTCGTCGGTCCCGTAGACGTCCCGCGCGAGCAGCACCTTGCCGGACTGGTCGAGATAGGCGGTGTGGTAGAGCAGCCGCACGGGGATCGACTGGCCGAGTTCGACCTCGCCGGTGGCCTGCGAGGCCAGCGCCTGGTCGAACGCCTGCGCCTTTCCGGTCTCTGCGGCGATCTTGCGCGCGAGGGCGACCGCGTCCTCGACCCGCACGCAGCCGTGGCTGCGGTGCCGGTTGTCCTGCGCGAACAGCGCCTTGGCGGGCGTGTCGTGCAGGTAGATGTCGTAGGGATCCTCGACGTCGAACTTGACGAGGCCGAGCGCGCTCTTGGGGCCGGGCGCCTGGACGACGCGGCCGTCCTCCATGTGCATGTCCTCGCCCGCCATGTAGGCGTCGCCCTTCGGCAGGATCTCCTTCTCGGCGATGTCGGCGGGCACCCGCCACGGCGGATTGGCGACCAGCTGGTGAAAGGCCGCCTCGAGGCTTGGGGTGGGATTGTCGTCCCGGCCGACCACCGTGCGCAGCGACAAGGCCGCCTGTCCGGGCCTGAGGTAGCCGAGGAAGGCGCCGGCGGTGTTGACGTCGATGCGGTGCGCCGGCGGCGACCGGGAAAGCCAGCGCCGGCGCTCGAGATTGGCCGCGAGCTGACGGGCCTGGTCGGTCGGCGCCAGCGACGAGCCGACCGGGGCGCCGTTCGCCGGCGCCGAGGCCAGGGCAGTCTGGCTCAGCGCCGCCAGATAGGCGGCGGAGAGCGCGCGGTACTCGGCGTCCTGCGGCGCAAGCGACGCGTACCAGCCTTCCAGCGCGTGGTGATCCAGCGCATGCGAGAGGCCGGCGGCGACGTCGACCTTGTTCGGCGCCAGGGTGAAGATCCGCTCGATCTTGTGAGGCTCGACGAAGCCCGTCGCCAGGGCCTTCGCATAGGCCAGCGCCGCCACCGTCAGGGCTTCGTCGTTGCTGAGGCCGGCGAGGCGCTTGGGCGCGAACGCCGCCGGGTCGAGCCCGTGCGCCCGCGCGCCGGCGACGATCCGGCTCATGGCCTGCGAACTCGCCCTGTCCCAGGCGCCGCGCCAGCCGCGGGCGGCGTAGAACCGCCGCGCCAGGGGATCGGCGACCCGCTGCCCCGAGGGTTGGTCGGACGGACGATGGCAGGCGGCCAACGACGCGAGGGTGAAACCGAGGACGACGCGCCGCGAAGGCGTGGACAAAACAGGCGCTGACATGAGAGCGGCAACGCGCAAGTGGCGCTTCCGGTCGCGTCGCGTGCGACAAGATCACTCAGCTTCGATCCGGGCGGGGAGGACTACCTCAGACCGAGCACCATGCGCCAAACCCCGTTTCTTCATCGCCGCCGGCTGCTGCAGGTCTCCGCCACGACGCTCGGCGCCTGCGCGCTCGCAGGTCCGTCGCTGCTCGGCGCAAGGACGCTCAGGCGGCCGACCGCCCCGCCGACACCGGTCTCGCCGGTCCTCGCGGCGGCGCGCGCTGGGCTGCAACGGGCGGGCGCGCGGGTCACCCACCCCGACGTCGTGGCGGTGGCGGACTTCTCCCAGCCCTCCTCGCATCCGAGGTTCCATCTGGTCGACACCGCCAGCGGGCGGGTGACCGGCCTGCTCGTCGCGCACGGCCGGGGCTCGGACCCTGCGCACACCGGCTGGCTCAGCCGCTTCTCGAACGCCCCGGGGTCGGACTGCACCTCGCAGGGCGACTTCCTGACGGCGGCCGACTACATCGGCGAGCACGGCCGCTCGATGCGGCTCATCGGCCTCGACCCCACCAACGACAACGCCGAGGCGCGCGGGATCGTGGTGCACTCGGCCCCTTACGTCTCCAGCCAGATGATCGCCGCGCACGGCGTGCTGGGCCGCAGCGAGGGCTGCTTCGCGCTGAGCGCGGACGATCTGCCGCGCGTGCTGCAGCGGCTGGGTCCGGGGCGGCTGCTGGTCTCCGCCAAGCTCTGACAGGCCGTCATGTCGCCCGCGTCCTAGAGCGCGTTGATTATTGGCGGCCGGCTGAATCCTCTCCCTTTGCGGGAGAAGGTGTCGCCGAAGGCGACGGATGAGGGGTCGCACCGAAGTCCGTGGTTTGCCTGCTGAAGGCCAAGCCGCCAGCGCCCGTCGACCCCTCATCCGGCGCTGCGCGCCACCTTCTCCCGCAAGGGGAGAAGGCGCCATGGGCCGATTCAAGTCAAAAACGACCTGCTCTAGCGTCCGCGTCGTTTTCCCAGCCAAAGACGCTACGGCCGCCGTAGCGGTGCGAGGCCGCGCGCTCGCCAGCCACGTGCTGATCGAAGCCGGGGCCATGGGCGTGGCGTTCCAGCAGGCGCGATTGGTCGTCCAGCCGCTTCAGCGCCGCCAGCGCCTCTTCGCGCCCCAGCCTGGCGTTCGACACCGCCGACTTCAGCACCCCCAGCGTCTGGTCGTAGACCTTCAGCGGAACCGGAAACGGGTGGCGGTCCTTGCCGCCAAGCGCCAGCGAGAAGCGCGCCGGGTCGCTGAAGCGGCTGGGCGCGCCGTGAACCACCTCGGCCACCAGCGCCAGCGCCTGCACCGTCCGCGCCCCGACGCCCGGCGTCATCAAGAGATCGGCGAAGTCGGCCGGGCCGCGGTCGGTGGCGGCGGCCAGCGCGCCGTGCAGGCGCCGCATGACCACGTCCTCGCCGCGGACGTCATGATGGGCGGGCATGACGAGGTGCGGGAGCACGGGCTGTGCTTCCTCAGGCGGGTCCGCCCGTTCCAGCGCGCCCAGCTCGGCGACGATCCCGTCCGGCCCGAGCGATCCCAGCATCTCCACCTGCGCCGCCCGCGAGCGCGCGGCGCGCCGGTCGGTCAGGTTGACGATCTCGCCCTGGCGCTCGCCTTCGATCGCCGCGTGCGGCGCGTCGACGAAGCTCGTCAGTCCCTCGGAGAGCCAGTGATAGCGCCGGGCCGTCCGCCGATCGCCGTTCATGCCCTGCTGCACCACCACCCACTTGCCGTCGTCGGCGACGATGAAGCCGTGCAGATAGAGGTCGAACCCGTCCTGGACGGCGGCGCTGTCGACCTTGGCCACCAGCCGGCTCGCCGCGCCGAGCCCCGCGCCGTCCAGCCCGACGCGTTCGCCGACCGCGATCAGCTCCGCGGGCGTGGCGCGAGAGTGCTTCCCGCGGCCGCCGCAGACATGCAGCCCCAGCTCTCCGGCCAGCGGATTGAGGCCGCGTTTCAGGGCGCCGACCACGCTGGTGGTGATGCCCGACGAGTGCCAGTCCATCCCCATCACCGCGCCGAACGACTGGAACCAGAAGGGATGCGAGAAGCGCCGCAACAGCTCGTCGCGGCCGTAGTGATGGACGATGGCCTGGCTGATCACCGCGCCAAGTCGGGTCATCCGCGCGCCCAGCCAGGGCGGCACGCGCCCGCCATGCAGGGGCAGGTCGGCGCTGCCGGCGCGAGAAGCCAAGACCGCCTCCATGTTCGCCTATTGTTCTAGGCGCGTTTCCTTTGACGCGCCAGCGCCTTTGTCGGTGCGGGCGGTTATTGGATGTCGGCTCCGACGGCCTATCTGAGAATCTCGCAACGCGAGGAGTTGAAGCGGCGATGGCGACCGGATGGGCCCCGGAAGGCGGCGTTCTGGACCAGATCGAGGACACCGTCAGCGACGGCGTCCGGGCGGCGCGGGCGCGCTTGCCGGTCGGCGAGGGCACGGAGCACTGCGTCGATTGCGGCGATGAAATCCCCGAGGCCCGCCGGCGCGCCCTGCCCGGCGCGCGGACCTGCGTGAAGTGCCAGTCCGGCCGCGACAGCCGCGTCGTTGCCGGCGGCATCAACCGCCGGGGCAACAAGGACAGCCAGCTACGCTAGCCCTGTACGACGCTACGGCTGCGGCGGGACGATGCCGCTCTTCGGATAGGCGGGCAGCAGCGGCGGCGGGGGCGGCAGGCCGCCGGGCTTGGCGGCCAGCTGCTTCATCAGCACGCTGACGGCGGTCTCCAGCTGCATGTCGTGGCCGGCCAGCAGGTCGGCGGGCATGTTCTCGATGTCGATGTCGGGATCGACGCCGTGGTTCTCCACCGACCACTGGCTGTCGAGGCCATATTCGGCGCCCTCGGGGATGGTGATGTAGCCGCCGTCCATCAGCCGCCAGTTGCCGCGGATGCCGCGCACGCCGCCCCAGGAGCGAGTGCCGATCAGCTGGCCGAGGCCATACTGGCGGAACAGGTAGGGGAAGATGTCCCCGTCCGACGCCGACCAATGGTTCAGCAACGTCACCTTGGGGCCGTTCAGCACCTCGGCCGGCTCGGTGGCGACGCCGCGCTCGCGGTTGGTGCCCATCGCCGCCAGCACCCGCCGCAGCCGCTCCAGGGCGAACGGGGCGATGAAGCCGCCGCCGTTCCAGCGGTCGTCGACGATCATCGCCTGCTTGTCGAGCTGGGCGTAGAACTGCCGCACGAACTGCTGCAGGCCGAGCTGGTCCATGTCGGACATGTAGACGTAGCCGATCTTGCCGCCCGAGAGCTTGTCGACGGTCTCGCGGTTGTGCTCGATCCAGGCCGCTTCGCGCAGGGAGAGCTCCGCCTTCACCGGCTTGACCACCACGTGGCGGGTGGGGCCGGTGGGCGTGTCGGCGACGGTGAGGTCGACGGTGGTGTTGCTGTCGGCCAGTTGCAGCAGGCTGTCGGGCGGGGTGGGCGCGCGCAGGTCGACGCCGTTGATCGCCAGCACATAGTCGCCGGCCTTCACGTCCAGGCCGGGCTGGGCCAGCGGGCTGCGATAGTCGTCGCGGGTGTTGTCGCCGGGATAGATGACCGCGACTCGGTAGCGGCCCGACGCCGGGTCCAGCGCCCAGTCGACGCCGAGCAGCGCCGCGTGCACGGCCGGCCCCGTATCGCCGTCGTCGCCGCCGCCCACGTAGGTGTGGGAGTTGCTGATCTCGCCGATCATCTGGCCGATCAGGTAGTTGAGATCCTCGCGCGAGCCGGCCAGCGGGACCAGCCTGGCGTAGCTGTCGTGCACCGTCTTCCAGTCGACGCCGTTCATCACCGGCGAGTAGAACAGGTCGCGCTCCAGCCGCCAGGCGTTGTCGTACATCTCCGCCCATTCCTGGACTGGATCGACCACCATCCGCAGGTGAGCCAGGTCGAGCTTCTTGACCTCGTCCTCGTCCTTGGTGGCGTTGGCCTTGGCGTCGAGCACCGTGTAGTCGCTGTCGTGCTTGATCAGCACCTTCTCGCCGTCCTGCGACAGCGAGTAGCTGTCGACGTCCTCGCTGACCACCTGGTCCTTGCGGGTCTTGAGGTCGTAGACGTGCAGCGCCGACTTCTCGCCCTTCAGCGCGCCCTCGATCAGCTGCACCGGCTGGGTGAGGTAGTAGAGGCGGTCGTCGCGCGCATCGAGCTGGGCGATGTTGGCCGGGTCGATCGGCAGGGCCACGGCCCTGGCCATCATCCCGTCGAGGTCGACGCGGATCGGGGCGATGGCGCCGGGCCGCTCGGGCGGCGACTTCTTGCCGGGCTTGGCGTCTTCCTTGGTGGTCTTGGCGTCGTCGTCCTTCTTGCCGTCCGCCTTGCCGTCGTCCTTGGCCGGGCCGGTGTCGGCCTCGTCGGAGCGCGGGGCGACCGGCGAGGCGGTGTCGCGGGCCAGCGGGATGGCGTAGACGCCGGCCGACTTCAGGATGGCGAAGTCGAACTCGACGTCGGACGGCACGGTGTTCTCGTGCCGGTTGGAGGTGAAGTAGAGGTACTTGCCGTTCGGCGACCAGACCGGGCCGCCGTCGATGTTGGAGCCGTCGCCGAGCCGGGTCAGCTTCGCGGCGCCGATGTCGTAGAGGTAGAGGTCGCGGCGGCGGCCGAATGCGGTCATGCTGAAGGCGAGCCAGCGACCATCGGGCGAGAAGCTCTGGTCGTGGATCTCGTTGTCCTTGTCCTGCGCCACCTGCCTGGGCGCGCCGCCGTCGACGCTGACCACCCACAGCCGGTGCGCGCCATCGCTGAAGGTCAGCATGTGGCCGTCCGGCGAGAAGGTCGGGCCGTAGAGATAGCCCTCGGCGAACGAGGTCAGGCGCCGCTCAGGCCCGCCCTCGGCCGGGCGCACGGCGACCTGCTGGGCGCCGCCGGCGTCGGTGGTGTAGGCGATCCACCGGCCGTCCGGCGACCAGGCCGGATGGTCCTCGTCGGTCCCTTGGGTGTCGGTGAGGTCGCGCGTCGCGCCGTTCTCGGTCGGCACGCTGAAGATGTCGCCGCGGGCCGAGAAGAGGGTGCGCTTGCCGTTCGGCGCCAGTGCGTAGTCGACCACCTGCGCCGGGTCGACGTCGCGGATCTGGTCCTTCACCTCGGCGACGTGCGGGCGGGTGCGCGGATTGTCGTCCGGCACGCTGACCGGCACTTCGCGCAGCTGCTCCGACGGCAGGTCGAGCACATAGAGCTTGCCGCCCTGCTGGAACGAGATCGCGTCGCCCCCCAGCGCCGGGAAGTCGATGTCGTAGTCGGTGAAGTGGGTGACCTCGCGCGCCTGCTTGGTGTCCAGGTCGAGGACCCAGATGTTGGCGCGGCGGTGCGCGTCCTGGTCCGAGAGGTAGTAGATTTTCCGCCCATACCACATCGGCGAGGTGTTGGTGCCCGACCAGTTGGTCAGCTGGGCCAGCTGATGGGTGTCGAAGTCGTAGGTGAACACCTGCTGGCCGAGGCCGCCGTTGTAGCGCTTCCAGGTGCGGAAGTTCCGGAAGATGCGGTTATAGGCGATGGTGTGGCCGTCGGGGGCGAAGGTGGCCAGGCCCACGGCGCTGTCGATCGGCATCGGCGTCGGCAGCCCGCCGGCGACCGGGACCTTGTACATGTACTGCAGCCAGCTGTTCCACTGGTCGCCCTTGGAGAGGTAGACCACGGACTGGCTGTCCGGCGTCCAGGTGACCACCATGTTGTCGGGGCCGTGCCGGCCGCCGGTGCCGGCCTCGGTGGTCGGGCGATAGGTGAGCCGCCGCGCCGCGCCGCCGGCCGCCGGGATCACCCAGACGTCGGTGCCGGCCTTGCTGGCCTCGGTGTAGGCGATCCACCGCCCGTCCGGCGAGACGCGCGGGAACATGTCCTGCCCCTGGGCGCTGGTCAGGCGCACCGCCGTGCCGCCCGACTTGGCCACCGACCAGACGTTGCCGTCGGCGACGAACACGATCCGCTCGCCGTAGGGCTGCGGGAACCTGGGAATGGCGGCGTTGGCGGAAAGCGAAAAGAGAAGCGCAGCCGCCGCGGTTCCGGCAGCTGCTGCAAGACGCGTCATCATGCAACCAGCCCTATCCTCGTTTGGCCGGCTGCATAGCCGAGTTTGCCCCCTGCCGCCAAATTACAGGGAATTCATCCCCCGCCGTTGATGTTGATCTTCTGGCCGTTGGCGTAGGGGTTGGCCGACGAGACCAGCCAGGTCACCGCCGCCGCCACGTCCTCCGGGGTCGAGACGCGGCCGAACGGCGAGCGGGCGTCGAGCTGGTGGATGTCCTCGATGCCGGTGGTGGCGCGGGTCAGGCGCTTGCCCATCTCGGTGACGGTGAGGCTGGGGGCGACGATGTTGGTGCGGATGCCGTGCTCGCGCTCCTCCTTGGCCAGCGTCAATGCCAGCGCCTCCATGGCCGCCTTGCCCATGTTGTAGGGCCCGCCGCGCGCCCCCATGCCCAGCGTCGCCACCGACGAGATCATCACGATGTCGCCGCGGCCTTCCTTGCGCATATGCGGCACCACCAGCTTGCAGAGGTAGTGCGGGCCGAAGGCGTGGACGCGCACCACCCGCTCCATCTCGGCCGGATCGGTGTCGGCGACCGACTGGCCGCGGCTGGCGATGCCGGCGTTGTTGACCAGGATGCCGACGCCGCCGAAGTCGGCGAGCACGCCCGCGACCATCGCCTGGTCTTCCTCGAAGCTTTCGACCGACGCCTGGTAGGCCTTGGCCTTGCGGCCCATGCCCTCGATCTCGGCGACCACCTCGGCCGCCGCGTCGCCGTCGCGCCGGTAGTTCACCGCCACGTTCGCGCCGGCCTGCGCCAACGCCAGCGCGATCGCCCGCCCGATCCCGCGCCCGCCCCCGGTGACCAGGGCCGTGCGGCCCGCAAGATCGATGTCCATCCGAAGTCCTCCCGTTGATCTTCGCGCTCCTGCAAGGGAGCTGTTGTCGCGTGGTGCGTGGTTCGAGACGCGCTCTGACGAGCGCTCCTCACCATGACGAAGTTTGTTGCGGCCCACCCAAGCTCGTCATCCTGAGGAGCCCGCGCCAGCGGGCGTCTCGAAGGACGCAGGGCGCTTCACAACCGCTACTCAGAAAACCGTGTAGCCGCCGTCGATCACGAAGGTGTCGCCGGAGTGGAAGCGCGAGGCGTCCGAGGCGAGGTAGACCGCGATCCCTGCGAAGTCCTCCGGCTCGCCCCAGCGGCGGGCCGGCACGCGGGCTTTGATCACCTTCTCGTTGAACGCGTCGTTGGTCTGGCCCCCAGCGGTCATGTCGGTGGCGATCCAGCCCGGCAGGATCGAGTTGGCGCGGACGCCGTAGCGGGCGAACTCCACCGCCAATCCCCTGATCATCGCCAGCACCGCGCCCTTGGTGGCGGCGTAGGCCTCGTTGCGCGGCGCGCCATGGATGGCCGAGACCGAGGAGGTGACCGCAAGCGAGCCGCCCGGATCGCCGGCCTTGGCGCGGGCCACCATGTGCTTGCAGGCTTCCCGAAAGGTCCAGAAGACGCCGTCGAGGTTGACCGAGGTGACGCGCCGCCAGGTGTCCGTGGTCATGTCGGTGAAGGGCGCGCCGGCGCCCATGCCAGCGTTGGCGGCGACGAAGTCCAGCCGCCCCATGCCGACGATCGCCTCCTGCATCGCCGCCACCACCGCCGCCTCGTCGGCCACGTCCACGCGCTGGGCCAGCACCCGGACGCCGTGGGTGAGCAGCCTGCCCTCCGCCGCGCGGTTCTTCGCCTCGTTGGTCCCCCAGATCACCACCGACGCCCCGGCCTCAGCCAGCCCCTCGGCCATGCCCAGCCCGATGCCGCTGTTGCCGCCGGTGATGAGCGCGACCTTGCCGCTGAGATCGAACGGACGAAATGGCATGCGAGGCGCTCCCGGGATTTCCCTGCGGTCATAAGGCGATGACCTAGGGGCCAGGCAAGCGCCGATGCCGTCAATCGGCCGCCGCGAGGCGCAGCCGGATGTCCCTGTGGGCGGTGGCGATGAGTTCGGCCAGCGCGGCGGCGTCGGGCGGCTCGCCCCAGCGGAGCTTCACGTGGCGCATGAACTTGCCGGCGCCTTCCAGGATGCCGGCGGGGTCGGCCAGCGACGCGCCATAGAAGAAGCCGACGTTGGCGTGGGCCGTGAAGGCGTTGACGTAGGCGAACGGGGCGTCCGCGACGCAGGCCGTGGGATAGTCGTCGTGCAACACCTCGGTCACGTCCGCGCCGCAGCCGCGCATGCGCTCGAACCACGGCTGGACCATGGCGCGCAGCACATTGTCCGCGTCCGAGAACCAGGCGTCGATGCGCGGATCATGCGGAACGGCGCTCGGGAAGCGCAGCAGCCTGGTCACCGCCGCAGTTTGCCAGCCTGGCGGGCGATGTCGAGGCGCGAAGCACTTGCGGCGGCGGCCATGGCTGCGGCATGGCGGGATGGTTCGCAAGGAGCAGGCGATGCGCGTTCCCGACACCAGGCTGGCGGAAGTCCACGACCGCGGGTTCACCGTCGTGCCGGGCTTCCTCGACGCTGAAACGCTCGCGGCCGCGCAGGCGGCGCTGTGGCAGATCCATCCGCGGCCGCAGGACTACTTCGCCGATCCGTCGCAATATCCGGACTACGCCCGCAGCCAGTTCGCCGGCATCCGCCTCTTCCCCTACGCCGACTGGGCGCTGAGCCGCCTGCCCGTCTATCCCGACCTGGTCGACGCGATCGAGCGGCTCTCGGGGACCGACGACATCGAGGTCTACAAGATCGAGCTGTGGGCCAAGTACGCCGGCGCGGTCGACTACGAGCAGGCGCTGCACCGCGACTACGGCAACCACTCGCTGGTGACGCCGCGCGAGGACGGCTCGCACACCCAGTACACCACCTTCCTCTTGCTCTCGGACGTCACCGAGCTCGACGGGCCGACCAGGATCGTGCCGGTGGAGCACACCCAGGGCCTGCCGCTGTCGACGCTGAGGCTGAAGCCGGGCGAACTGGCCGAGCACGAGGTGGCGGTGACCGGACCGGCCGGCAGCCTGATGATCTACCGCACCAGCGTGCTGCACCGCGGCTCGGACTTCGGCGCGCCGGGCCGCGCCCGCTTCGCCATGCTGATCGACTACCAGTCGCGCGGTTGGCGCTGGAACGGCAAGACCAGCTGGCCCGACCGCGCCCTGCAGCCCGGCTTCCGCCAGGCCCTGACCCTGATGACCCCCCGCCAACGCGACCTCTTCGGCTGGCCGCCAGCCGGCTCGGACTACTGGAACGCGCAGACGCTGCGGGACGTGGCGGCGCGGTATCCGGAGATGGATTTGTCACCCTACGCCGAGGATTAGCCGCGAGATTCGGCTGCGCGCCGCCGGCAGCCGAGTCCGTCCCCCAGCGAGAGCCAGGATCGCCCGCTCATCGCCTGCCCTAAATTCGACCCGTTGCGTCACCGAAGCTGCACCGACCGGAATGGGTGGGGCTTCCAGGGGGGGCTTTGGCTTCCGTCGGGCTCGGGGCGCGCGCCAGTCGGCGGCGGGCGACGGCGCTGCTGCTGGCGCTCGCCGCGCACGTGCTGTTTCTCGCCGTCCTGGCTTGGCAGCGTCCCGCCTTCGAGAGGCTTGGCTCCGGCGAGCCCATCGAAGTGCAGTTGATCGCCCGCCCTGCACCGCCGCCAACCAGATCGTTCCGCCCACCTCCGTCCGTGCGCCCACCAACCGCTCGGGTGACCCGGCCTTCGCCGCCTGAGCCGACGATGGCGACGCCGCTGCCCGTCGCGCCGTCAGCGCCGCAGGCAGCTCCGAGCGCGACGCCCGGCCCTCCGCTTCCGGCGGCTGGCAGCGAGGTCGGCAAGACTCTCAGGGCCGCATTCGGCTGCAGCTTCGCGGCCGTGGCGAACCTCACGGCCGCCGAACGCCAGCATTGCCAGGACCGGCTGGCCCAAGGCCGGCCGGGCGCCGCGGCCCGCGAATTCGGCGTCGAGCCGGCCAAGCGGGCGATCTTCGAGGCGAACGCCAAGCGCGCACTCTGGTGGCAGGAGCCCTTCCTCGCCACCACACCAAAGAACGGTTGCCGGCCGAAGGTCACCAACCAGCAGTTCGCTGTAGCCGGCGGCAGCCGCGGGGCGTCGGACTGGCGCGCGGGCATCAGTTGCGGAAAATCGTTCTGAGTTCGGCCGCCTCACACCCACGCCAGCAGCGCCACCGTCCCCTGCCCGCCGTCCGCGCAGATCGAGACGATCCCCTCGTGCCCGCAGCTCTATGCCGGCTCGGCGGCGGCGCCATGGTCGGGCAGCGTGGTCTCCATCCGCCGGATGGCGGGAACCGCGTAGAAGGCCAAGCTGAGGCACAGCGCCAGTGTTCCAGCCATGACGAACATGAGCCCAATGCCTGCGCCTTGCCCCGCACCTACGAGCCAGGCGACGTGACGCCAGAGCGGCGTCCGCCTCGCCGGTTCGAACACGCGGTCCGCCAAGGGGCCGGTGACGAGGTAGGCCGCCGGCCTGAGCAGGCCGGTGATCTGGCCGACGGCCGCGAACACGCGGCCCTGGAGGTCGGGCGCGGTCTTCGCCTGGAAGATCGACATCGACGCCGCCTCGATGAACGGGATCGCGAACATGAGCATGAAGAGGCTCGCGCCGATCGAGAGCGCGCCGCGCGACACGCCGGCCAGGGCGAGGAACGCGCCGACCAGGACGGCGGCGAGCATGACGGTGTGGATGCGTGGGCGAGTTCCGCCCCAGGCGGCCATCGCTATCGCGCCGGCCAGGCCGCCGAGATTCACAGCGCCCATGACGGCGCCGAGCACGGCGACGTTTCCCGTCCGGTCGAGGATGTAGGGGACATTGAGGACCAGCACGCCCAAGGCGAGGAAGCTGGTGATGGAAAAACAGCCGCAAAGGCCCAGTAGCGCCGGGCGGGCGCCGAGATAGCGAAAGCCGTCGAAGGCCTGTCGCCAGACTGAAGCCTGCATCGCGAGTCCTTCGGCGGTCTTCGCCGGCATCGGAATGCGGACGAGGGCGAGCGCGACAAGCGCGACCACGAAGCTGGCGAGGTCCAGGGAGATGGAGCCGACGACGCCGATGATCGCATAGAGCAGTCCGGCGATCGTCGGCGCCAGCACGCCGGCCACCGGTCCACCGATCATGGCGAGGGCGTTGGCGCGATCTCGATGGCTGTCCGGCACGAGCATGGCGACGGACGCCTGGAACGCCGGCGCCTCGATCGCGGCGCAAAGCGCGCTGCCGAGGACCAGCACGTAGAGATGCCAGAGCTGGAACGCGCCCGAGGCGAAGCTGGCGAGCAGCAGGCCGCTCGAAACCACGTAGCCGGCGTTGGCCAGACGCATGATGCGGCGGCGATCGAACCTGTCCGCCAAGGCGCCGGCAAATCCGCCCAGAACGATCCGGGGCGCCACTGAGAAGAAGGCGACCAGCGCCAGGGGCGTCGCATGCCCGGTCTGCCGGAACACGGCGATGCTGACCGCAAGTCCGCTTATCTGACTGCCGAGGAGCGAGATGGCCTGCGCCACGAGCAGGATGTAATAGGCCCGAGACCCGGAGGCCCCGGCGGACGCCTTTGTCGCGCCGGGCGCGCCGGCTTGTTTCAACGGCTTTCGCATCGTCGATCAGGATGCCCGAAGCGGGCGCGGAAGTGTTTGCGCAAGCCTTGCGGAAAGCTGCCGAAAAGCTTGCGGCGTCAGCCGTCGAGCCGCACCCGGCCCGCCAGCGGCGCGTAACGCGGGTCGGCCTTCAAGGCGTCGAACAGCGGCAGCCAGGGAAACAGCATCATCACGGGATCGCCACGCGCGGCGGCGGCGTCCAGCGCCGCGAACGCTTCGTCCGTCTGGCCGGCGAGGGCGCGCAGGCTGGCGATGGGTATTTCCCGGCGCATGGAAAGCACCGGCTGCTCCGACAAGAGGTCGGCCATCGCGCGGCAGCCGCCAGCGAAGCCCTGCGCGTCGAAGGTTGTCCTCAGGGCCGCCACCCGCTCGGCCGCGAGGCCCAGGAGTTCCAGCGCCTTCAGCAGGCAATCCAGACCCTCGGCCCCGTCGCCGGCCAGTGTCAGCGCCCAGCCGCGAACGTACCAGGCGTAGCTGAAGTCGGGCGCAAGGCCCAAGGCGGCGGCGGCCTCCGCGGCGGCGTGGCGATAGCGGCGGCCGATGAAGAGGATCTCCGCCAGCTCGCCGCGCGCTTGCAGCGAGCTTGGCCGCAGGTCCACGGCCCGGCGCGCGGACCGCTCGGCCTCGACGAAGCGACCGACGACGGTCAGCGCGTGCGCTCGGCGGCCGTGCGCGGTCGCGAACGCCGGGTCGAGGGCGATGGCGCGCTGGAAGGCGGCGTCGGCCGCGGCGAAGTCGCGCTCGGCCAGCAGCAGCGCCATGCCCAGCGTCGCCCAGGCGGCGGCCGATGTCTCGTCCAGGCCGACGGCGGCGCGCGCGGCGGCCTTCACGGCTGTGAAGTCGCCTCCCTGTTCGGCGAAATGGCGGGCGATGAGCGTGTCGGCGAGGCCCTGGTAGCCCGGTGCCCAGTCAGGCGCCTTGGCGACGGCCGCCTCGAAGCAGAACCGGGCCTGGGCCAGGCTGGTCGGCAGCGGCGAGGCCAGCGCCTGCCGGCCCTGCGCCACCAGCTCGGCGGCCTCTGACGGCTCGTCAGCCGCGGCCCGGGGGTCGGACTTGCGCGCGAGGGATTCGACCAAGGCGCGGTAGCCGCGCTTGGGGACGGTCTCGATGTAGCGCCGCTCGCGCGTCTCGCCGAGCGCATGGCGCAATCGGCTGACCGCGGCGGCCAGCGTGTCGTCGCCGACGGTGCGGCCGCTCCAGATGGCGGAGCCGATCTCTTCCTTCCCCAGCACCCGTCCGCCGGAGCCGGCGAACAGGAGCAGCAGGTCCATGAGCCGTGGCTCGAGCCGCGCGCGCTTGCCTTCGGCGCCCGTGAGGACGCCGCGCGAGGCATCGATCTGCCAGTCGCCGAACGCGACTGGCCTCTGATGGCCGGTGGGCGGCATGAGCCGATGCTAAGGCGAAGGCTCGCCTTTGTCGTCATACCTGGACCGGACTCCCCTCGTCCGAACTTCACGACGTCTGTTTGTCGGCTTCCCTACACCCGCTCCAGCAGCGCCACCGTCCCCTGCCCGCCGTCCGCACAGATCGAGACCACGCCCCGCGCGCCGGCGGGCATGGCGGCCAATTCCCTGGCGGCCTGGCTGAGGATGCGGGCGCCGGTGGCGGCGAAGGGGTGGCCGAGGGCGAGCGAGCCGCCGTGCGGGTTGACGCGGTCCCAGGGGAAGTCGCCGAGAGCGGCGTCGACCTGGGCGCGCTCGACCCGGTAGGCGGGGTCGGACGCGGCCTTGATGTTGGCCAGCACCTGGGCGGCGAAGGCCTCGTGGATCTCCCAGAGGTCGATGTCGGCGAAGGTCAGGCCGTGGCGGGCGAGCAGGCGCGGGATGGCGCGGCCGGGGGCCATCAGCATGCCCTCGTCGAGGCGGAAGTCGATGGCGGCGATCTCCCAGTCGGCCAGCTTCACCGTCGCCGCCGCGCCGAGCCGCGCGGCGCCCTCGGCGTCGGCTACCCAGATAGAGGCGGCGCCGTCGGTGACCGGCGAGGCGTTGCCGGCGGTGATCGAGCCGGCCGGATCGTAGACCGGCCGCAGCGAGGCGAGCTTCTCCAGCGAGGTGTCGCGGCGCGGCAGGGTGTCGTGCCCGGCGCCGCCGAAGGCGAGGATCAGGTCGGTGAAGAAGCCCGCGTCCTGGCCGGCGACGGCGCTGCGGTGGCTGCGCAGCGCCCACGCGTCCTGTTCCTCGCGGGCGACCGCGAAGCGTTTGGCGGTGTCCTCGGTGTGCTGGCCCTGCGAGCGGCCGCTGACGCGGTTGGCCCAGGCGTTCAGCGGCAGGTCGAAGTCGGCGGCGGTGAGCTTGCTCAGCATCTGGGCCGCGCCGGCGGGGTCGCGCGGGAAGGCCGCCACCAGCCGGTCGGCGACCTCGCGTTTCAGGGCGATCGGCACGTGGCTCATGGTCTCGACGCCGCCCACCAGCGCCAGGTGGCGAGGGCCGCGGCCGAGCATGCCGGCCGCCTCGACCACGGCCATGAAGCTGGTCGAGCAGGCGAGCACGGTGGAGACCGCCGGGATGGTCGGATCGAGCCCGGCCTCGAACACCAGCTCGCGGGCGATGTTGGAGACGGTCGGCTCCGGGATCACCTCGCCCCAGACGATGAAGTCCGGCTGCGCTTTCGCCGCCATCGCCTTGGCGATTGGGGCCGAGAGGCCGAGCCCGTCGTACTGGGCGAAGGCGCCGCCGCCTTTGACGAAGGGGGTGCGCAGGCCGGGGATCAGGAAGATGTCGGACATGCTTGCCCCCGGCCGGCCTCAGCCCTTCACGTCGGTGTCGGGCCGGTCGTCACCGGGGTCGACCTCCTCGTGCCAGCGGCCGCGCTCGTCCTCCCAGGTGATGCCGCGCGTCTCGCCGGCGACCCGCTGCTCGCCGGCGGCGCGGCGGGCGGCGGCCTTGGCGGCGTCGTGGCTGGGGAAGGTCTCCGAGTAGACCCCGTCGACGCGGTAGGCCCAGCCGCTGTCGTGCTGGACGATCTCGTAGGTGATGTGGGTCATGACGCCGCCGCTGCCTGGGTGAGATCCGTCGATATGGTGAAGCCGGCCTTCAGCGCCAGGGTGACCGGCGTCTTCTCGGCGATCTCGCGCATCCGCTGCAGGCCCGCCTCGTCCGGCGCGCCGCCGACCTGGAGCCGCCGCTCGATGTGGTGGACGCCGTCCGCGTGGCGATAGCGGAACTGGCCGGTGACCTGGACGCCGGGCCAGCCCTTGCGCTCGGCGTACATGCGCAGCGTGATCAGGGTGCAGGCGGCAAGGCCGGAGACCACCAGGTCGAACGGCGCGGGGCCCTGGCCGCCGCCGCCGTGCTCGGCCGGCTCGTCGGCGATCAGCGAATGGCCGGCGGCGGCGATGTCGACGCGGTAGGGCGCGGCCGCGAGCGTGGCGTGAACCATCTGGTCTGCTCCTCAGTCGTCGCCCTGCATCGGCGAGATCGGGTCGCTGGCCGGGAAGGTCTCTTCCAGCGCCTCGTCCAGGTCTTTTTCCTGGCGCTCGCGTGCCCGACGCTCGCGATC
>DASXEN010000159.1:0-21112 GCA_036490095.1 Caulobacteraceae bacterium | reverse complement strand
AGCCCTGTTACCGCCTCGACTCCAACGCCTTGCTCCAAGCGGCGGCGACGATCGGGATGATCAAGCCGACGCTTGAAGACCACCGCGCCGCCCAAGCTCTGGCGGAGCGCTTGATGAACCACAAGGTCGTAGGCATCGAGACCCTCCGGGCCGTGCAGGCGGTCCAGCCGGCGGCCAGTCTGGTCTTCAAGGAAGCCGGCGTGGTGACGGGCGTCGCCGGTCAGCTGATGTTGCGCCGCAGTGCGATTGCGGCGTTCTTCGAGGATCGCTTCAGCGCCACCGACGTCGACCTCGATCTGCTGTCGCGCGACGGCGAGATGATCGCCGTCGGCTACGGCTGGGGGGTTGCGGCCTCGACGCCGACGGCTCGCGCCGCGATGAACGCCTTCGGACAGTTGATGCGCTGCGAACTCTTCCCGCTGATGGCCACCTTCGCCCGCGCCGTGACCGACGTCGGCCGGCACGTCTCGATCGCGCGCTACCACTATCGGCCATTCCGCCATCCAGACGACGACCTGATCCTGCGGTTGCCATGCGTGGAACAGCAGGCGGCCTCGGACGCCGCGCGCGCCTCGAAGCTTCAAGCCGTCCTGCGGGAGCCCGTGGCCGCATGACCGCCAAGATCACCCTCACCGAGCCCTTCGAGCCGGTCGCCCTGCCGCGCGAGGCGATCAGCGTCACCGTCGCACGCACCCTCGACGACCTGATGCAGGCCATGTCGATCCGCTCGGTGGTCTACATGGGCGAGCAGTTCTGCCCCTACGACGAGGAGTTCGACGGCAACGACATCGCCGGCGCCACGCACCTGATCGCCCGCATCGGCCGCGAGGCGGTGGGCTGCGTGCGCCTGCGCTGGTTCGCCGACTTCGCCAAGCTGGAGCGGCTGACGGTGTCGCCCGGCTGCCGCGGCGGGGCGGTGCCGCGCGCGCTGCTGGATGGCGCCTTCGAGCTCGCCGCCAAGAAGGGCTACCGCCAGATCATGGGCCACACCCAGGTGCGCCTCGCGCCGGTGCTGCAGCGGCTGGGCAAGGTGAAGGTGCGGCCCGGCCGCGCCAAGTTCAAGTTCTCCGACCACGAGTACGTGGAGACCATCCGCGAGCTGACGCCGCCGGCGGACGCCGTGACCATCGACAGCGACCCGATGGTGGTGCTGCGCCCCGAGGGCGCGTGGGACCGCCCCGGCGTGCTCGACCGCTCCGCCGCCCGTCCCGCCACCAACCCGCATTGACCCGCCGATGTACCCTTCCACGCTCCCCCGATCTTCGAGCTGGGACGCGCCGCGCCCCTGGCTGATCTGCCTCGACCTGCAGCGCGACCACGTGATCCCCGGCCGGCCGAGCTACGTCGCCGGCAACGCCGACGTGGTCGACACCTGCGTGCGCGTGCTGTCGCTGGCGCGCGACGAGAACTGGCGCATCGTCCACAGCCAGGTGCGCGTGGAGACCGACATCTCCTGGCCGCGCGAGCTGTTCCGCGCGCCGATCGAAGGCCTCAGGCCGTTGATCACCGAGCCGGTGTTCTTCCGCAAGGCGCTCTCTGCCTTCGCCACGCCCGGGTTCGCCGACGAGCTGCGCGGCGCGCGCGGCGCCGAGGTCTACCTGATCGGCTTCTCGCTGGCCGACACCTGCCTGGCCACCGCCATCGGCGCGGTCGACGCGGGGCTGTCGCTGACGCTGGTCGAGGACGCCGTCGGCGCCGGCGAGGCGCCCGACGAGGCCGCCGCCACGCGCACCGTGCTGACGCGGTTCGCCAAGCTGCGCTCCAGCCGCCGGCTGGCCGCGCGCGAGCTGGAGGCGGCGCTTTGAGCGGCGCCGGCGGGCTGATGGGTTTTGGACGCGCCATTGGGGGGTGCGAACTCGGATGAATACGCGAAGCACGAACGTCGTCGAATTCGACGCGCTGAGGCCAAGGCTGCTGGCGCTGCTGGAGCAGCATCGGACCGCGTCCTCCGAGGAGGCGCGCGCCCAGCTGGTCGGGCGCCTCGAGGAGGTGTTCCTCGCCACCGCCTGGCATGTCGCCCGCGACATGCTGGAGAACGGCTGGCTGCCGGGCTACGTCGCGCCGCCGCCGCCCCCGGCGTCGCCCCCGCCGCGGCCCTCGACGAAGACCGACGGGGAGGCCGCAGTCAGTCTAGTCAGCCCCCGCCGTTTTTGAGAGGTAGATTTCCCCGCTTGACAAGAAGCTGGGCAGATTCCGCGGTCTTTGCTGGCAAAAGTACCTGAATCCGATACGTGCAGGATTGACCTTCGCGCGCGGCTTGCTCATAGCTGCGCCGGGGCTAAGAGTTCGGATAGGGATGGCAAAGCGAATACCGTAGAATCCCAGCGGGATCGATGAATTGGCCGGCGGGCTGCCAATAGATCAAGCAAAGGTTCAAGGTTGAGCGCCGTCCCGCCGGGCTCGGGTTCCTGCCGACAGGGAGCATCGGGGCGAGCAGCATGCGGACGATTGCAGTCGTGGCGCGCAAGGGCGGGTCGGGAAAGACCACGCTGGCGGTGCACCTGGCCATTGCCGGCCATCTTCGCGGCGTTCGCACCCTGCTGGCCGACGCCGACCCGCAGCGGTCGGCCAGCGAGGCGCTGAAGGCGCGCACCGCGCCCGGCCCCAAGCGCGTCGAGACCAGCGGGCCGAAGCTGTTCGCGCTGCAGGACATGGCGCGGCGCGCCGGCGACGAGACGCTGGTGATCGACACGCCCTGCGGCCCCGAGCAGGACGTCGGCACGGCGATGACGCTGGCCGACCTGGTGCTGATCGTGGTCCGCCCGACCTTCCTCGACATCGCCGCGGCCGTGCGCACCATCGACACCACCCGCCGCCTCGCCCGCCCCGCGCAGATCGTGCTCAACCAGGCCAGCAGCACCCGCGCCGGCCGCGAGCCGCCGTCGGTGGTCAAGGCGATGGAGGCGCTGCGCTTCACCGGCATGCCGGTCTGCCCACACGTGATCCGCACCCGCGGCCTGCTGCAGACCGCGCTCGCCACCGGCCGCTCGGCCGAGGAATACGGCCCGTCCCCGGCGGCGGCGGAGATCGCCGCCCTGTGGCGCTACCTCAACCTGCTGATGGCCGAGCCGACGCAGCTGAAGCGGGCGTAGGGGCGCCGCGAATCCGGGCATGCTTGCTTGAAGGTTGAGCGCGCCGCGGGCGCTGTCTTTCGACACCAAGAGCACCAAGGACACCAAGGGCCGCTCGGACTTGCCCCCATCCAGTGTCATCCCGGAGAGCCCGCCGTCAGGCGGGACTCATCGGGGATCTGCTTCCAACGCAGGCGCCGAGGAGATCCCGGACGACTCCGCTTCGCGGGTCTCCGGGATGACATTGATGGGTGGATTTGGCGCTTGGTGCTCTTGGTGTCCTTGGTGTCCAAAAGCTGCGCCCGCGGTGCGCACAACGCCCGCCAAATTTGCACCCTTCATCCACGTCCTGCCTGGGTCGCTGCATGCGTCGGATGAGCGGGGAGTCGGGGTGTCCGGGCCCTAACTCCCAACCAGCCGGGTGCTGGCGGCCCAGCTGCGGCGGGTGAGTTGCTGGCGGCGTTGGAAGATCTGCATCGCTTCGGTGGTGGGATCGCGGGAGGCTTCCCAGACGGCGTGGTTGGCGTAGCGGGTGAGGAGCAGCAGACGGGTGACGCCGGACGCGCGGGCGGCGTCGGACGGCTCGGCGCGGAACAGGCCGAAGATGCGGGTGTCGAACGACGCCTCGAAATGCGCCCAGCCCTCGCCCGAGAGCTGGACGAACTCGTCCTCGGCGCCCGCCTCGACCGCGAACCAGCGGTGCACGTAGACGCCGCCCGCCAGCGGCCGGTCGGCGTCGCCCGGGCGGATGGTCGGGGTGACGTGCTCGACGCGGGCGCCGGTCACGCCCTGCAGCGCGATGACGGGGCCGAGGTCGCCGCGCGGACCGGACCAGCGCACCAGCACCGCCGCCTCGTCGCCCGCCCAGCCGAGCTGCGGGGCGAACTGGCCGACCACCTCGCCGCCGGTCGCCTGCAACGCCGGCGCGGCGGCCGCCAGCCTGCGGGCCAGCGCCGGATGCGGGGTCGGCGCGCGGGCCAGCGTCAGGAAGACGTAGTCGTAGACCGCGCTCACGCCGCCTGGCCTTGCGTGTAGCCGAGGTCCTCGTTGAGGGCGTCGAGGATGGCGACGGCCGCGTCGGCGACCACCGTGCCCGGCGGAAACACCAGCCGCGCGCCGGCCGCCTTCAGCGCCTCGACGTCGGCCGGCGGGATCACGCCGCCGACAACGATGAGGATGTCGTCGCGCCCCAGCTTCTTCAGCTCGGCGTGCAACTCTGGCACCAGGGTCATGTGGCCGGCGGCGAGCGAGCTTGCCCCCACCACGTGGGCGTTCCCGGCCACGGCGCGGGCGGCGGTCTCGGCCGGGGTGGCGAAGAGCGGGCCTGGATCGACCTCGAAGCCGAAGTCGCTGAAGCCGGAGGCGATCACCTTCTGGCCGCGGTCGTGGCCGTCCTGGCCCATCTTGGCGATCAGGATGGTGGGCGGGCGCCCGTCGGCCTCGCGGAAGGCCGCCACCATCATCCGGGCGCGGTCGATGCGGCCGGCCGAGCCGGCCTCGGCGGAGTAGACGCCGGTGAGCAGCTTCGGCCTTGCCTCGTGGCGGTGGAACACCCGCTCCAGCGCCAGGCTGATCTCGCCGACGGTGGCCTTGGCGCGCGCGGCGTCCACCGACAGCTCCAGCAGGTTGGCGCCGCGGCGCGCGCCCTCGCTCAGCGCCGCCAGCCGCCGCTCCACCTCCGCGCCGTCGCGCTCGGCCTTCAGCTGCGCCAGCTTCTGCAGCTGCCGGCGCAGCACCTCGGAGTTGTCGACCTTCAGCAGCGGGATGTCGTCGAGGTGCTCGGGCAGGTAGCGGTTGACGCCGACCAGGGTCTGGCGGCCGGAATCGATGCGCGCCTGGGTGCGGGCGGCGGCCTCCTCGATGCGCGCCTGCGGCAGGCCCTCGCCGATCGCCCTGGCCATGCCGCCCAGCGCCTCCACCTCGGCGATGTGGGTCAGCGCCCGCGCCGCCAGGTCGTGGGTCAGCCGCTCGACGTAGTAGCTGCCGCCCCAGGGATCGATGGTGCGGGTGGCGCCGCTCTCCAGCTGCAGGAACAGCTGGGTGTTGCGGCTGATGCGGGCCGAGAAGTCGGTGGGCAGGGCGATGGCCTCGTCGAGCGAGTTGGTGTGCAGGCTCTGGGTCTGGCCGGCGACGGCGGCCATCGCCTCGATGGTGGTGCGCGCGACGTTGTTGAACACGTCCTGGGCGGCGAGGCTCCAGCCGCTCGTCTGGGTGTGGGCGCGCAGCATCAGCGAGCGCGGGTCGGCGGGCTGGAAGTTGTCCCGCATCAGCTTGGCCCAGAGCAGCCGGCCGGCGCGCTGCTTGGCCACCTCCATGAAGTAGTTCATGCCGGCGTTCCAGAAGAACGACAGGCGCGGCGCGAAGGCGTCGACGCTCATGCCGGCGGCGAGGCAGGCGCGCACATAGTCGACCCCGTCGGCCAGCGTGTAGGCCAGCTCCAGGTCGAGCGACGCGCCGGCTTCCTGCATGTGGTAGCCGCTGATCGAGATCGAGTTGAAGCGCGGCATCTCGCGGGCCGTGTAGGCGATGATGTCCGCCACGATGCGCAGCGACGGCTCGGGCGGGTAGATGTAGGTGTTCCGTACAAGGAACTCCTTGAGGATGTCGTTCTGGATGGTGCCCGAGAGCGCCGCGTGGCCGACGCCCTGCTCCTCGCCGGCGACGATGTAGAGCGCCATGACCGGCAGCACTGCGCCGTTCATGGTCATCGAGACGGTCATCTTGTCGAGCGGGATGCCGGCGAAGAGCGCGCGCATGTCGAGGATCGAGTCGATGGCGACGCCGGCCATGCCGACGTCGCCGGTCACGCGCGGATTGTCCGAGTCGTAGCCGCGGTGGGTGGCGAGGTCGAAGGCGATCGAGAGGCCCATCTGGCCGGCGGCGAGGTTGCGCCGATAGAAGGCGTTGGACTCCTCGGCGGTGGAAAAGCCCGCATACTGACGAATGGTCCACGGGTTGGTGGCGTACATGCTGGCGCGGATGCCGCGCACGTAGGGGGCCTGCTCGGGATAGCCGCCGACGAAGTCGAGGCCGGCGCGGTCGGCGGCGCCGTAGCGCGGCTTCACGGCGACGCCCTCGGGCGTGGCCCAGGGTTCGGCGCCGGCCTGCGGCGGCGCGGCCGAGGCGTCGGCGTAGGCGACCTTGGCGAAGTCCGGAAAGCCGCTCATGCGAGGTCCTCCAGGCGGATCGGCGCCAGCGGCGGGCAGCGGCTGTCCGGGCCGGGCAGGCGAGGCGAGGGGGCCTCGGCGGCGTGGGCGGCCGCGGCGGCGAGGTCGGCGGCGCGGCCATCCTCGATCGGGAAGTCGGTGACGCCCAGCACCCGCACCTTGCGCCCGGCGATGCGCGCCTGCAGCTCGGCGCGGGCGGCCTCGGCGAGGCCGGCGAC
Organism: Caulobacteraceae bacterium; assembly: GCA_036490095.1. Lineage (GTDB taxonomy): Bacteria > Pseudomonadota > Alphaproteobacteria > Caulobacterales > Caulobacteraceae > Acaudatibacter. The sequence goes on along the minus strand of DASXEN010000159.1, from coordinate 14,656 downwards.
GAGGCCGCCCTCCAGCGCCTTCACCACGCCGCCGGCGGCTTCGATCTGCTGGAAGCGGTCCCAGGCGGCGCGGGCGATCTCGTCGGTCAGCGCCTCGACGTAGCCGCTGCCGCCGCCCGGGTCGACCACGCGGCCGACGTTCGCCTCCTCGGCCAGCACCAGCTGGATGTTGCGCGACTGGCGGCGCGCGAACGGCGTCGGCGGCCCCAGCGCATCGGTGAAGGCGCCGAGCACGATGGCGTCGGCGCCGCCCGCCGCGCCGGCGAAGGCGGCGGCGGTGAGGCGGATCATGTTGGTCCAGGGATCGGCGCGGGTGAGCATGCGGCCGGACGAGCGCGCCTCGATCTTCGCTTCGGCCGCCACGCCGCACGCCTCGGTCATCCGCGCCCAGACCCGCCGCGCGGCGCGCAGCTTGGCGAGGCCGAGGAAGTAGTCGGCGTCGACCGAAAGCCCCAGCACGATGCGGCCGAAGGCGTCGTCGAGGGCGAGGCCGGCGCGGACCAGCGCCTTGGCGTAGGCGAGCGCGGCGGCCGCCGCCAGCGCCAGCTCCAGCGCCTCGCCGCCGCCGGCCTCGTGCGCCGGCCGGCCGCTGGCGAGGAAGAGGCTGGCCTTCGGGTAGGGCTCGGCGAGCCGGGCGGCGACGGTGGCGGCGCTGATCAGGTGCGCCTCGACCGGGCCGGGGCTGGCGCCGGCCGCGGCGAAGGCGCTCAGGGGGTCGAGATGCAGCGCCAGCTGCGCCGCCGGCGCGCCCTTGGCGGCTGCGGCCAGCCAGTCGGCGGCCTTGGGGCCGAGGAAGCCGGCGTCGAGCGCCACCGGCGCGACGTCGAGCAGCACCCCGTCCAGCAGCCGCGCCAGCGTGTCGGCCGAGCCGACGGCGACGCCCTCCGCGCCGGTCGGATCGAGGCGGATCAGCAGCGACTGCGCGCCCTGGGCGAGGTCGGCCAGCGCCTCGGCGGCCGCCTGCGCCGGGTCGGCGGCGCGCACCAGCGTGCGCGCGTCCCAGCCGGACGCCGGCCTGGGCAGCGCCGGCGCGTCGGCGGCCTCGTAGAGCGGCCGGATCGGCAGCCCTTCCAGCGTCAGCCGCTCCAGCGTCTCGGGCGCCGCGCCCTTCAGCGTCTTCTGCACCAGCGCACGCCAGGCGTCGCGGTCGGGGGCGGGGAAGCCGGCGGCGAGCGGAACCAGGGTGTCGGACTCTGAGGACGGGGACGGGGCGGCCATGGGCCCTCCGTTCCATCCCATGCCGCAAGGGGCGTCAAGCGGCCCGCGCCGCTGAGCTCTGCCGATGAATGCGCTCTGAACATCGCGGCGGCCATGCCGTTCAGACGCGCGGTCCTAGCGTCCGGTCATCGTCGCTTCCGGCGATGCCAAGGGACCTCGAAAGGACTTCCTCCTATGAAACTGCGCAACATCCTCATCGCCGCGCTGGGCGCGACCGTGATGGCCGGCGCCGCGGGCGCGGCTTCGGCCGCCACGCCGTGGCAGGCGCACCACCGCGGCCGCGTCGAGGTGAACCATCGCCTCAAGCACCTCAACCGCTCGATCCGCGTCGAGCGCCGCGAGCACAAGCTGAGCTTCGCCCAGGCGCACCGCCTGCACGCCCACGTGCACGCGATCCGCCGGCAGGAACGGCGTCTGGCCCGCCGCGACGGCAGCCACCTGACCCGCCAGGAGCACGTGCGGCTGAACCACGAGGAGACGGGCGTGCGCCGTCACATCCCCGGCTAGGCCCGCGCCCCAAGACGCCTCGGCGAAAACGCCCTTCTCCCGGACGGCTTTTCGGTGACAAATGTCATCGTCGGAGTCGCGCGGGGGAAGGGCGGGTTTCTCCGCCGGCGCGCGGGTCCCGAAGGAGCCTTCGCGCATGACCATCCAGGACCCGCCAAGCCCGCCGCCGCCGTCGCTGCACGAGGTGCGCCGCCGCCGCAAGCCGCCGCGCAACGTGCACAAGGAGGTGGAGGGCAACCTCAGCCCGCTGAACAAGGTCGCGCTGGCGATCACCAACAAGGTCGGCACCTTCGGCTTCTTCCTGCTGATCTTCGCCTGGACGGTGATCTGGCTGGGCTGGAACACGCTGGGCCCGGCCAAGGCCCGCTTCGACCCGGCGATGGGCTTCGTGCTCTACCTGTTCGTCTGCAACGTCATCCAGATCCTCTTGATGCCGCTGATCATGGTCGGGCAGAACCTGCAGGGCATGCACTCCGAGGCGCGCGCCGAGCACGACCTGGAGGTCAACGTGAAGGCCGAGCAGGAGATCGAGGTGATCCTGCAGCACCTGGAATACCAGAACGAGATCCTGATGCGGATGGTCGCCAAGCTGGGCGTCGACATCCAGGAGCTGGCCAAGGGCTGACCGGCCGGCCCCGGCCCTACTCTCCATTTTTCCACCGGGAGGCCGGCCGATGGCGGATCTTCGAGCGAGACTGGCGCAGGCCTGGGCCTATGCGCGCCGCAACGCGGCCGGGACCGGGCTGGAGCTGCTGGTCAACTTCGCGCTGCCCTACGCCATCTACGACCTGACCAAGGGACGGCTCGGCGACGTGCACGCGCTGATGGCCTCGTCGGCGCCGCCGATCCTCTGGTCGATCGCCGAGTTCATCCGCCGCCGGCGCGTCGACGCCCTGTCGATCCTGGTGCTGGCGGGCATCGCGCTGTCGCTGCTCGGCTACATCGGCGGCGGCGGGGTGAAGGCGCTGCAGCTGCGCGAGCGGCTGGTCACCATCTCGATCGGGCTGGCCTTCCTGGTCTCGGCGGCGATCGGCCGGCCACTGATCTACTACCTGGCGATCGCCGGGATGCGGCGGCGCAACGCGCCGGACATCGAGGCGTTCGAATCGCGCCGCCACCTGCCGATGTTCAAGCGCACGATGCTGGTGATGACGCTGGTGTGGGGCTTCGGCCTGGTCGGCGAGGCGCTGGTCTCGCTGGCGGCGGTGTTCGCAGTGTCGATCAAGACCTACTTCATCGTCGGCCCGATCATCGGCTACACGACCGTCGGCGGGCTGACCGCCTGGACCTACTGGTTCGCCACCCGCCAGCGCCGCAAGGGTGAGGCCGCGACGGCGGCCGCTGCCGCTGCCGCCGCCGCCGCCACGGCTCACCAGGGCAGGGCGGCGCCGGAATAGTCGAGGTAGGCGCCGGAATTGGCCGGGCCGAGCTCGGCGATGCGCTGGCGCAGGCCGGTCACCGACGCCTCGGGGCTGAGCGGGGCGCCGCCGCCGCCCATGTCGGTGCGCACCCACCCGGGATGGAAGATGCCGACCGCGATGCCGTCGCCGGCCCAGTCGCGCGAGAGGCCGCGCATGGCGTTGTTGAGCGCCGCCTTCGACGAGCGGTAGGCGTAGCGCTGGCCGCCGTTGTTGGCCGTCGAGCCCAGCTGGCTGGTGATCGCCACCAGCTTCTTCTCACGTCCGGCCTTCAGGTTGGCGTGCAGCGCCTGGGCGACGGCGACCGGGGCGATGGTGTTGACGCGGAAGGTCTCGGCCCAGCCGGCCATGTCGATGGCGTCGGACGACTGGCGCCGTGGGCCGCTGATCCCGGCGTTGTTGATCAGGATGTCGATCGGCCGGCCGGCCAGCGTCTCGGCGAGCTGGGCGACCTGCGCCTCGTCCGCCACATCCAGGGCCAGTGTCCGCACCCGCCCACCCGAGCCGCTGGCCAGCGCCGCCAGCTCGGGCGCGGCGGCCGGGTCGCGGCAGCAGGCGATCACCTCGGCGCCGGCCGCCGCATACTGGCGCACGAACTCCAGCCCGAGGCCGCGGTTGGCGCCGGTGACGAGGACGGTGGTCATGGGTTGGCTCCGAAGGCGGCTTGGCCCTCAGACGTCTAGCGCATATCCGGCCGAGCGCACCGTGCGGATCGGGTCCGGGGCCTCCTCGGTGGTCAGCGCCCGGCGCAGGCGGCCGATGTGCACGTCGACGGTGCGGGTCTCGACGTAGACGTCCGAGCCCCAGACCGCGTTCAGCAGCTGCTCGCGGGAGAAGACGCGGCCGGGGTGCTGCATGAAGTAGTCCAGCAGGCGGAACTCGGTCGGACCCAGGTGCACGTCCTTGCCGCCGCGCTTCACCCGGTGGGCGGAGCGGTCGATGGTGATGTCGCCGTGGCGGATGCGGTCCTCGGCCAGGCCCGGGCGGATGCGGCGCAGCACCGCGCGCACCCGCGCCGCCAGCTCGCTCATCAGGCCCGGCTTGACGATGTAGTCGTCGGCGCCGGTGTCGAGGCCGCGCACCCGGTCGGTCTCCTCGCCGCGGGCGGTGAGGATGATGATCGGCAGGTTGCGGGTGGCGGGCCGCTGGCGCAGCCGCCGGCAGACCTCGATGCCGGAGACGCTGGGCAGCATCCAGTCGAGGATGACGAGGTCGGGCAGCTTCTCGTCGATGCGGATCAGCGCCTCCTCGCCGTCGCCGCAGACGTCGACGCGGTAGCCTTCCTTGTCGAGGTTGTACTGGAGCAGGGTAGCGAGGGCTTCCTCGTCCTCGACCACCAGGATGTAGGGCTGAGCGGTCACGTGCAGCTGCGCCCCCGGTATCCTTCTCCCCTTGCGGGAGAAGGTGGCTGCGCAGCGGCCGGATGAAGGGTCGCGCCGAACTCGGGGACTTGCTTGCCGGACGCCAAGCCCGACAGGCTCGTCGACCCCTCATCCGGCGCTGCGCGCCACCTTCTCCCGCAAGGGGAGAAGGAAGGGTGGATGTCGGCCAGGAAAGCCGGCTTGCTCTTCATCGCTCCAGCGGATCCAGCTTCGGGCGCTGGTCGGCGAACGGCTCGCCGGTGATCTCGTACTGGATGATCTCGGCGATGTTGGTGGCGTGGTCGCCGATGCGCTCCAGGTTCTTGGCGACGAACAGCAGGTGGGCGCAGGAGGTGATCGTGCGCGGATCGCCCATCATGTAGGTCAGCAGCTCGCGGAAGATGGAGTCGTAGTGCTCGTCGACCTCCTGGTCGCGCTGCCAGACCACCTTGGCGCGGTCGAGGTCGCGGGCGGCGAAGGCGTCGAGTACGTCCTTCAGCCGCGCGGCCACCAGCTCGCCCATCCGCTCGATCGGCCGGGTCAGCGGGGTCAGCGGCTCGGATTCGGCGATCACCAGCGCGCGCTTGGCGATGTTCTTGGCCAGGTCGCCGCAGCGTTCCAGGTTCATGCTGATCTTAAGCGCCGCGACGGTGCGGCGCAGGTCGTCGGCCACCGGCTGGCGCAGCGCGATCAGGCGGATGGCGCGCCGCTCGATGTCGGTCTCGATCTCGTCGAGCCGGGCGTCGCGGCCGATCACCTGCTGGGCGATGACGACGTCGCGGCGGGCGATGGCGCGGATCGCGTCATTGACCTCGACCTCGGCGAGCCCGCCCATGCGGGAGAGCTCGGCGGTGAGCGCCTCCAGCTCCTCGTCATAGGCGCGGACAGTATGTTCTGAGGGCACGAGCATCGCCTCCCTAGCCGAAGCGGCCGGTGATGTAGTCGCTGGCGCGCTTGGTCGCCGGCTTGGTGAAGATGCTGGCCGTGTCGCCGAACTCGACCAGCTCGCCCAGGTACATGAAGCCGGTGTAGTCGCTGACCCGCGCCGCCTGGCCGAGGTTATGGGTGACGACGATGATGGTGTAGTCGGCCTTCAGCTGGGTGACCGTCTCCTCCAGCTTGGCGCTGGAGATGGGGTCGAGCGCCGAGGTCGGCTCGTCGAGCAGCAGGATCTCCGGCTTCACGGCGATGCCGCGCGCGACGCACAGGCGCTGCTGCTGGCCGCCCGAGAGGCCGAGCCCCGAGGCGCCCAGCTTGTCCTTCACCTCGTCCCAGAGCGCCGCGCGGCGCAGCGATTCCTCGACCCGGGCGTCCATGTCGGCCTTGGCGAGGCTTTCGTAGAGGCGCACGCCGAAGGCGACGTTGTCGTAGATCGACATCGGGAACGGCGTCGGCTTCTGGAACACCATGCCGATGCGGGCGCGCAGCATCGACAGGTTGACGCCGGTCCTCAGGATGTCCTCGCCGTCGAGCACGATCTTGCCGGTGGCGCGCTGGCCCGGATAGAGGGCGTACATGCGGTTCAGCGCCCGCAGCAGGGTGGACTTGCCGCAGCCGGAGGGGCCGATCAGCGCCGTGACCGCCTTCTCGGCGAACGGGATCGACACGCCTTTCAGCGAGTGGGTCTTGCCGTAGTAGAAGTCGAGCTCCTGCACGTCGAGCTTCACCGGCCGGTCGGTGACGCGGGCGACGGAGACGTCGAAGGCGTCGGGCGCCAGGGTGTTCATGTGCTTTTCTGCTCGCGAGTGAGGATGCGGGCGATGACGATGACGCCCAGCACCGCGGCGGAGACGATCAGGGCCGCCGACCACGCCAGGCGCACCAGGTCGTCGTAGGCCGAAAGGCCGTCGCTGAACATGACCACCGGCAGGCTGGCCATCGGCCCGCCCATGTCGTGGCTGAGGAACTGGTTGGACAGGGCGGTGAACAGCAGCGGCGCGGTCTCGCCGCTGATCCGCGAGAAGGCCAGCAGCGCGCCGGTGAGGATGCCGCTGCCCGCCGCGCGCCAGAGGATGGTGCGGATCACCGTCCAGAACGGCGTGCCCAGCGCGACGCCGGATTCGCGCAGCGAGGTCGGCTGCAGGCGCAGCACGTCCTCGGTGGTGCGGGCGATCACCGGCACGGCGATCAGCGCCAGCGAGACGCTGCCGGCCCAGCCGGAGAAGTGGCCGATGAAATGCGCCACCATCGCCCACCAGACGAACAGGCCGATCAGGATCGACGGCGCCGAGAGCAGCACGTCGTTGATGAAGCGCACGGCGCTGCCGTAGCGGCTGTCGCCGGCGTACTCCGCCAGCCAGGTGCCGGCGAGCATGCCGACGAAGAGGGCGATGATCATCGCCAGCCCGCACAGCATCGCCGAGCCGAGCAGCGCGTTGCGCAGGCCCCCGACCGAGCCGGCGGCGGGCGTGTCGAGCGTGAAGGTGTTGAGCGAGATGCCCGCCAGCCCCTTCTGCAGCAGCGTCCACAGCACCGCGACGAGGAAGATCAGGGCGATCGCCGTCACCAGGTAGCAGAAGGCGACGAAGGCGCCGTTGGAGATGCGGCGCTGGACGATGCGGGCGGCGGAGACGGCCATCAGGCGCTCCTCTGCTGGCCGATCATCATCCGCGCCATGGCCAGCACGGCGAAGGTGATGACGAACAGGATCAGGCCGGAGGCGAGCAGGGCCGCGGAGTGCAGCGGCGAGGTCGCCTCGGCGAACTCGTTGGCGATGGTGGAGGCGATGGTCGCGCCGGAGTCGAACAGGCCCCTGGGGAAGTTGTGGGCGTTGCCGATGATGAAGGTCACCGCCATGGTCTCGCCAAGCGCGCGGCCCAGCCCCAGCATCACCGCCCCGATCGCGCCGCGGCGCACGTAGGGCAGGGTGACCTTCATCACCACCTCCCCGGTGGTGGCGCCGAGGCCGTAGGCGCTCTCTCGAACCTGGGCGGGCACCGTCAGCAGCAGCTCGCGCAGGGTGGCGGCGATGAACGGCAGCACCATCATGGCGACGATGATCGAGGCGGCGAGGATGCCGGTGCCGTTGGGCACCCCTTGCGTCAGCGCCTCCCAGATCGAGCCGGGCGGCGAGGCGTTCATCAGCGGCTGCTCGATGAACTGGGCGAACAGCGGGCCGAAGATGAAGAGGCCCCACATGCCGTAGACGATCGAGGGGATGCCGGCGAGCAGCTCGATGGCGGTGCCGATCGGCCGGCGCAGGAACGAGGGGCACAGCTCGACCAGGAAGAAGGCGGCGCCGAACGAGATCGGCACCGCCATCAGGAGCGCTAGCAGCGCCACCACGATGGTGTCGACGATCAGCGCGGCGATGCCGAACACCCCCTGCACCGGGTCCCAGCTGGAGGTGACGAAGAAGCTGAAGCCGAACTTGGCGAACGCCGGCCAGCCGCCGATGAGCAGCGAGACCAGGATGCCGCCCAGCACCGCCAGCAGCATGGTGGCGGCCGCGAAGCACAGGTGCTCGAAGAAACCCTCGAGCCCCGCGCCCTTGGGCGCAGTGCGGGGCCTGGGGGCCTGCCGCGGCGCGGCGGCGAGGATGCTGGTCTCGGTCATCGCTCTCTTTGCGGGCGCTGGCGCTGGTGGAGGCTAGATGGAAAAGCGGCGGCGCGCGCCCGTTTCCGCGCAGGAGACGGACGCGCGCCTTGGCGGGTCAGGTCAAGGATAGACCGGCTTGCCGCTCGGGCCGACGATCGTGCCCCACGACTTGCGGATCAGCGCCTTCACCGTTTCCGGCAGCGGCACGTAGTCGAGCGCCACCGCCTGCGGATTGCCGTTCTTGTAGGCCCAGTCATAGAAGGCCAGCACCTCGTGGGCGGCCTGGGCGTTGGTCTGCTTCTTGTGCATCAGGATGAAGGTCGCGCCGGTGATCGGCCACGAGTGCGCGCCCGGCTGGTTGAGCAGCAGCAGGTAGAAGCCCGGCGCCGCGCTCCACTTGGCGCCCGCCGCCGCGGCCGCGAAGTTCTCCGCTGTCGGGGCGACCCAGGCGCCGGACTTGTTCTGCATGGTCGCGTAGACCATGTGGTTCTGCTTGGCGTAGGCGTACTCGACGTAGCCGATCGAGCCGTTGGTCTGGCGGACCGAGGCGGCGACGCCGTCGTTGCCCTTGCCGCCGATGCCGGTCGGCCAATTCGGCGAATCGCTGGCGCCGACGTCCTTGGCCCACGCCGGCCCCATCATCGACAGGTAGCTGGTGAACAGGAAGCTGGTGCCCGAGCCGTCCGAGCGGTGGACGATGGTGATCTTCTCGTGCGGCAGCTTCAGCGAGGGGTTCAGGGCGGTCAGGTGGGGGTCGTCCCAGTAGGGGATGCCGCCGCCGAAGATGGCCGCCAGCAGGTTGCCGGTGAGCTTGATGCCGCCCGGCGCGACGCCCTTCAGGTTCACCACCGGCACGACGCCGCCGATGACGGTCGGGAACTGCTGCAGGCCGTTGGCGCCGAGGTCCTCGGGCTTCAGCGGCTTGTCGGAGGCGCCGAAATCGACGGTCGAGGCCTCGATCTGCTTGATGCCGCCGCCGGAGCCGATCGCCTGGTAGTTCAGCTGGTTGCCGGTGGCGCCCTTATAGGCCTCGGCCCACTTCTGATAGACCGGCGCGGGGAAGGTGGCGCCCGCGCCTGAGATGTTGGCGGCAATGGCTGCTGCGCCGACGGCTGCGACCGCCAACCCGGCGATCCCAGCTGCGAGTTTGTTCAACATGGTGTTCTCCTGGTTGGAGCGCCCCATTCCACGTCGCTCCTGGAGCCTGTCCTTATCTTCGGCAGTTATCGGTTTTGTGACACCGTTGCTTGAAAGCAGCGTCATATAACTGTCATCTATCTGTCCGCCGACCGTTACACGGTAGCGCTAGACCCACCCCCGATCGGACCAGCCGGATCTGCCCCACGGGGCTGACCGCGGTCGCACGAGAGGGGGATCCCTGATGACGACACGTACCTCGCTTCTGGGCGGGGCCGCGCTGAGCGCGCTGCTGGCTCTTGCGCTGGCGCCGGCCGCGGACGCCGCGACCCACCACAGGCACGCCAGGGCCGCGGCGGTCCACGACGACGGGGTGAAGAGCGAGCTGGAGGCGCTGAAAGCGCAGGTCGCCTCGCTGGAAACCTGGAAGGACCAGGAGGCCGCCGACAAGCAGCAGGTGCAGGCGCAGGTGCAGGAGCTGCAGGGCCAGCTGGCGAACGCCAACCAGCGCGCCGACCAGGCCAGCCAGCGCGCCTCGCAGGCCGAGCAGCAGGTCGCCGCGCAGATTCAGACCATCCCCGGCGAGGTCTCCGAGGCGGCCGCAAAGGCCGCGCCGAAGCCCGGCTGGTGGTCGAACACCGCCATCAGCGGCCGGATGTATTACGACCTGACCAACATCGACAACACCAGCAACGCCGGCAACCCCGGCCTCAGCCTCGGCAACAACGGCGGCCACAGCCCCAACGGCGTGCACTTCGACATCAAGCGCTTCTATATCGGCATCGACCACAAGTTCAGCGACGTCTACTCCGCCAACATCACCACCGACTTCCTCTACGACTCGGGGGCCGGCGCCACCCAGCTCTACATCAAGAAAGCCTATCTGCAGGCGAAGCTGTCCGACGCGCTGATCGTCCGCGCCGGCTCGGCCGACCTGCCCTGGATTCCCTTCGACGAGGACGCCTACGGCCTGCGCTACGTCGAGAACACGCTGATCGACCGGACCAAGTTCGGCACGTCGGCCGACTGGGGCGTCCACGCGCTCGGCACGGCGCCGGTCGGCCCGGCCAAGCTCGGCTACGCCCTGGCCGTGATCGACGGCGCGGGCTACAAGAAGCCCGGCTTCATCGGCGAGACCAACCGGTCCGACGGCCTCGACGTCGAGGGACGGGTCAACGTCAGCTACAACGGCTTCGTGGGCGCGATCGGCGGCTACGAGGGCAAGCTCGGCGCCGACTTCAACGACGTGGTGACCTTCCACACCGCGACCCGCTTCGACGCCCTGGCGGCCTACTCCAACAAGCTGTTCCGGGTCGGCGGCGAGTACATGTGGGCCCGCGCCGACGTCAACGCGGCGCAGATCACCACGCCGGTGGCCGACGACTCCGAAGGCTACGAGGTGTTCGGCAACGTCAACGTCGCGCCGCAGTGGATGCTCTTCGGCCGCTACGACTGGGTCAAGCCGCGGGAGACCACGCAGGCGAGGCTGCTCAACACCTACTACAACTTCGGCATTCAATATGAGCCGCTGAAGATCGTCGACTTCGCGCTGGTCTACAAGCACGACCAGATCGACCATGGCTCCTTCGCCGACCAGAACTTCGCGACCAGCGCGCTCAACAACCACGCCACCTACAACGAAGTGGGTATCTGGGGTCAGTTCCGCTGGTAGCCCCCGGGGCGGTGTGGCGCGCCCGACGCGCCGCACCGCCCGCCATATTTTCATCGACGACCGCCCTGGCGCCCCAAATGAGAAGCCTCCCCTCGCTCGCCGCCTGTACTTTGCTCGCGGCCCTCGGCGCCGCCCAGGCCGCGGCGGGCGCGCCGCGTCATTTCGAGGTGCTCACCGCCCAGGAGATGCAGCCGGAGCTGCTGCTGGCGCCGCCGCCAGCCGCCCAATCGGCGCAGGCGGCGGCCGAACTGGCGGAGCTGCAGGCCATCGCCAGGACGACCACGCCGGCCGCCTGGGCGCAGGCCAAGTGGGACAACGACCACGAGGACGCGACGATCTTCCAGAGTGCGATCGGCCCCGGCTTCGACCTGGCCAGGCTGCCCCTGACGGCGAAGCTGCTCGGCGAGGTCCGCAACGAAGAGGCGGTCGCCGCGACGCTGGCGAAAAACCGCTTCAAGCGCACCCGGCCGTGGATCATCGACCCGTCGCTCAGAACCTGCTCGCGCGACGAGGATCCGCAGAGCTCCTTCCCCAGCGGCCATACGACGATGGCGTTCGCGATGGCGGTCGTGCTCGCGCACGTCGCCCCGGAGTGGGCGCCCAGGCTGATGGACCGTGCGCGCGGCTATGGGCAGGAGCGCATGGTCTGCGGCATGCACTTCCGCAGCGACGTCGTCGCCGGGGAGGCGCTGGGCACGTCGGTGGCGGTGCTGCTGCTGCGTGACCCGGGGATCGACGCGCAGGTGGCGGCGTCGCGCGCCGAGCTGCAGGCGGCCCACCTGCTCGCCGCGCCGTCCTAGCCGGTCCGATCGAAAGGCGGTTGCGGCGGCCATCCGTGCGGCCAGCCCGCCAGGACTCGACGGACGCGCGCAAGACCGCTTGAAGGGGGCATGACCGCGATCGCTCTCCGCCGCGAGGACCCGCGCCTGGCGCTGGCCGCACTGGTGTTCGGGGCGCTGGTGATCGCCACCACGCCGATCCTGGTGCGGCTGACGGCCTGCGGGCCGGCCTCGGCCGGCTTCTGGCGGCTCGCCTTCGCCACGCCGATCTTCGCGATGATCGCCGTCGGCCGGCGCGGCGCCGGGGTGGGGGCGCCGTCGCCGGCGATGCTGCTGGCCGGCCTCGCCTTCGCGCTAGACCTCGGCTGCTGGCACTACGGCATCCGCTACACCAGCGTCGCCAACGCGACGGTGCTGCCGAACCTGACGCCGGTGCTGGTGACGCTGGTGAGCTGGCTGGTGTTCAAGGAGCGGCCGCGGCGGGCGTTCCTGGTCGGGCTGGTCTGCGCGGTCGGCGGCGCGGTGCTGATGGCCGGGGGTGCGGCGGCGGGCGGACGCAGCGGGCCGCTGCCGCACATCGGTGACGCGCTCTCGGCCTCCACCGCCATCTGGTACGGCCTCTACTTCCTGGCCGTGCGCAGCGCCCGCCGCACCGGCTCGACGCTGGCGGTGATGCTGTGGTCGTGCCTGGTCGGCGCGCCGCTGCTGCTGCTCACCGCCTTCGCCATGCGCGAGCAGGTGCTGCCGGCGACGGCGGCCGGCTGGGCCGCGGCGGCGGGGCTGGGCCTGGCGCACGTGTTCGGCCAAGGCTCGATCGCCTGGGCGCTGGGCCGGCTGCCGGCCTCGACCGCCTCGGTGACGGTGCTGGTGCAGCCGGTGGCCGCCGCGGGGCTGGCCTATGTGCTGTTCGGCGAGGCGCTGACGCCGCTGCAGGCGGCGGGTGGGGCGCTGGCGCTGGTCGGCGTGGTCACCGCCCAGCAGGCGCCGGCGAAGGCCGTTCCGCCAGAGCCCGGGCGATGATCGCCTCCACCACCTCGGCCTTGGCGTTGGCATAGTGCTGCACGTAGCGCCAGGTGCGGGCGGCGAGCTCGCGCTTGGCGGCAAGATAGAGGGCCAGATCCTCGGGATGGCCGCGGCAGCGGTCGCGGAACACCACCATCCGCTCGATCTCGTGGTCGCCGGCGGTGAAGACGTGCAGGTTCACGACCGGGTCCGCGCCCTTCATCAGCCGGTGCTCATGCCAGTCCGGCTCGCGCAGGTGCAGCCGGTAGCCCTGCGCCGTCAGGGCCGGGACGTAGGCGGCCTCGTCCGTGGAATCGGCGACGCCGAGCACGATGTCGATGATCGGCTTGGCGGCCATGCCGGGGAGCGAGGTCGAGCCGACGTGCTCCAGCACGATGGCCCTGGCGCCCAGCGCCGCGCGGATCTTCGCCACCTCCGCCTGGTACTGGGCCGGCCAGCTTGGATCGTAGGGCGCGAGGCGGATGGTGTCGTTGTGCAGCGTCGCCGTTCCGCTGACGTGGGCCGCCGCCATCTCCTCGTCGGTCTCGGGCGGCTTGTCGCTCACGACGGCGCGGCCTGCGGGCCGCGCACCAGGCGGCCGGGGAGGGCGCCGGTCGGCTCGCCGCCGCGGCTGACGATCTCGCCGGCGACGACCATCGCCTCGTAGCCGCGCGCGCCCTGGGTCAGGCGCCGCCCGCCGGCCGGCAGGTCGAAGATCACGCTGGGCTTGGCGAGCCGCACTTGGTCGTAGTCGATGACGTTGAGGTCGGCCTTGCGCCCGACCGAGAGGACGCCGCGGTCGCGCAGGCCGACGGTCTCGGCCGGGTCGTGGGTCAGCGCCTTCACCGCCTGCTCGATCGAGAGCCGCTCGCCGTTGCGCTCGCGGGTCCAGTGCTGCAGCAGGTAGGTCGGGTAGCTGGAGTCGCAGATCATCCCGTAGTGGGCGCCGCCGTCGCCGAGGCCGATGACGCTGTTGCGGTCGGTGATCAGCGAATAGATCGGATCGAGCGTGCCCGAGCCGTAGTTGGCCAGCGCCGCGATCAAGAGGCCGCGGCCGTCGTGCTCCAGCAGCAGGTCGTAGGCGAGCTCGCCCGGGCTGACGCCGCGCGCCGCCGCCAGCGCGGTGATCGAGGTTTCCGGCGCCGGCTCGTAGTTGGGCGGGTCGCCCAGCGGGTACATGAAGTCGTAGCGCCGTCCGAGCCGGGCCAGCGGGATGATCGCCGCCTCGGGGTCCTCCATCAGCAGCCGGGCGCGCACCTGCGGGTCGCGCAGCGCCTTGATCCGCTCGTCGAACGGCAGCTTCGCCAGCGCCGGCCAGCTGGGGCAGAGGCTGAACGGGTTGATCGACAGGTCGAAGCCCAGCACCACCCCGACCGGGCGCGGATAGACCTGGGCGCGGATCGGCGGACCCTGCTCGTTGGCGGCCGCGAGGTGCTTCATCACGTTGCGCCAGGCCTCGGGGTTCTCGTTCGACTGCACCATCGAGAAGCTGGCCGGGCGGCCGCTGAGCTTGGTCAGCCGCGACAGCAGGTCGATCTCGTCCTCGAAGGTGCGGCCGGGCTCGCCGAAGACGGCCTGCAGCACCCCGCGGCCGCTATCCTTCAGCGCCAGCGCCATCGCCTCCAGCTCGGCCTCGGCCGCCTGGTAGGTGGGGATCGCCGCGCCCTGGCCGGTCTTGTGGATGACCAGGCGCGAGGTGGCGAAGCCGAGCGCACCCACGTCCATCGCCTCGCGCACCAGGCCCTGCATCTTCGCCAGGTCGTCGGCGGTGGCCGGCTCGCGGTCGGCGGCGCGCTGGCCCATCACATAGACCCGCACCGTCGAGTGGGGGATCTGCGAGGCGAAGTCGATGTCGTGCGGGCGCGCCTCGATGGCGCGAAGGTATTCGGGATAGGTCTCCCAGTCCCAGGTCAGGCCCTCGGTCATCACCACCTCGGGAATGTCCTCGACGCCCTCCATGACGCTGACCAGCAGCTCGCGGTGCTCCGGCCGGCAGGGCGCGAAGCCGACGCCGCAGTTGCCGCC
>DASXEN010000052.1:0-50072 GCA_036490095.1 Caulobacteraceae bacterium | reverse complement strand
CCTCGAAGGCGTCGGCGGCCAGCCAGCCCTCGATCAGGGCTCCGCCCATATGGCCCGCGCCGAGGACCAGGATCGGCGTCATGGAGACGTTCCTTTAGGCTTGGCCGACGGTCTCGAACATGCAGGCGGTGATCGCCTCTTCCGGCGACTTCTTCGACGACAGCAGGAAGTCGAACGCCGGGTAGAACCGGTCGGCCGCCTCCATCGCCGCGTCGATCATCGAGGCGGCCTGGGCGAGTGTCGGCCGCTCGTCCTCGGGCAGCGCCATGGCGTGGCGGAACACCACCTCGCCGTCGTCGCTCCAGACCTCGAAGTGGCCGACCCAGACGCGCTGGTTGACCAGGTTGACCAGCTCGCAGGCGCCCGCGCGCTGGCCCTTGGCCGCGCGCCGGTCGATCGACAGGCACAGCTGCAGGCAGTCGGCTTCCGGGCGCCAGGCGAACCACAGCTCGTAGTCCTTCCAGTCGCCGGCCAGCGTGAAGGCCAGGTCGCCGTCCTCGGTGCGGTCGAAGGAGAGGTTCTCGGCCGTGAGCACGCGCTCGACCACATCCAGGGGGTCGAGGGCGATCATCACGTCGTCTTCTTCCGGTTGGGGGGTGTCCATGGGACCTCGGTCAAGGATCGTGGCGCCTGGGGGCGCCGGCGGAGCGACGACTCCGAGTGGAAAGCCTAATCTGCTTCGCGGCGCGCGTCTCAAGCCGCTTCTTGCCTGACGCGAACAAGCTGGGAATCAGTGACCGGCCTTCAGCGCCGACAACTCGGCGCGAAGGGCCGCGAGCTCGGCCTTCATCGCTTCGAACTCGTCGCGGCGGATCAGGTCCATGTCGCTCGCCATGCGGTCGACGCCGGAGCGGAACGCAGCCTTGGCCTCCTCGCCGGCGGCCTGCGCGATGCCGACCGCGGCGTTGGCCGCCTTGGTCAGCTCGTCCAGGATCGCGTTTTGGCTCTGCATCTGGCCCCTATATGGGAAACGCCGGGTGAAAGCGAAGGACTTGTCGGCTAGGGAACGCGGCGACGCGTCGCTGCGCCGCAAGGCGCTGACCGAGCGCCACAAGGGAGACGTCCGGCTTGGCCCTGCAATTCCCCGACTTCGACCCGGCGGCGCTGACGATCCCGGCCATCCACCTGGGCTCGCTGGTGCTCGGCCCGTTCCCGATCCGCTGGTATGCGCTCGCCTACATCGCCGGCATCACCCTGGGCTGGCGCTACTGCGTGGCGCTGGTGAAGAACCAGCGGCTCTGGGGCGCCCGCACGCCGACCCTGACCGCGCCGCAGATCGACGACCTGGTGCTGTGGATCACCCTCGCCATCATCCTCGGCGGGCGCATCGGCTACATCTGCTTCTACATGCTGGTCAGCCCGGACCAGCGGCAGGGCCTCGTCGCCCACCCGCTGGAGGCGCTGGAGATCTGGAAGGGCGGGATGAGCTTCCACGGCGCGGCGATCGGCGTCGGGCTGGCGGTGATCGCCTTCGCGCTGGCCAACCGCAAGGGTTGGACCGGCCTGCTCGGCATCGCCGACATCGTCGCGGCCTGCGAGCCGATCGGCCAGTGCTTCGGGCGCATCGCCAACTTCATCAACGGCGAGCTCTGGGGCCGGCCGACGAACCTCCCGTGGGGGATGATCTTCTGCAACAAGCACATCGCCGCGGCCAACGGCGGCCAGTGCCCGGCGGAGGTGCTGATCCCGCGTCATCCGAGCCAGCTCTACGAGGCGGCGCTCGAAGGGATCGTGCTGTTCCTGGTGCTGCGCTTCGCCACCCACCGGCTGAAGTGGCTGCAGCGGCCGGGCGCCACGACCGGCCTGTGGCTGATCGGCTACGGGGCGATCCGCATCGCCCTGGAAAACGTGCGCAATCCGGACGACGGCATGCCCAACTTCCCGCTCGGCCTGACCATGGGCATGATCCTCTCGATCCCGATGATCCTCGGCGGCCTGGGCCTGATCTGGTGGGCCTTCCGCCAGCCCGCGCCGCCGCCGGCGGAGCCGCAGAGCGCATGAGCCTGAGGGACCGGCTGGCGGCGGAGATCGCGGCGGGCGGGCCGATCGGGGTGGCCGAGTTCATGACCCGCTGCCTGCACGACCCGCAGGACGGCTACTACGCGACGCGGCCGGCGCTGGGCGAGGCGGGCGACTTCGTCACCGCGCCGCTGGTCTCGCAGATGTTCGGCGAGCTGGTCGGCGTGTGGCTGATCGAGGCCTGGCGCGGGCTGGGCGCGCCGCCCCGGACGATCCTGGCCGAGGCCGGGCCCGGCGACGGCGCGCTGATGAGCGACGTCCTGCGCGCCGCCCGGCTCGACCCGGCGTTCGCCGCCGCCTGCGAGGTGTGGCTGGTCGAGGCCTCGGCGCCGCTGCGCCAGGCGCAGGGCCGGCGGCTGGGCGGCGCGCCGCGCTGGGCGGACAGCCTCGCCGGACTGCCGGACGACGCGCCGCTGCTGCTGGTCGGCAACGAGTTCCTCGACTGCCTGCCGGCGCGGCAGTTCCAGCGCACCGCGCAAGGCTGGGCCGAGCGGGTGGTGGGACTGGACGACGCCGGCGCCCTGGCCTTCGGCCTCAGGCCCGCCGCGCTGGCCGGCGACGCGCCGGTGAGGACGGTGATCGAGCGCTCGCCGGCGCAAGCGGCCTTCGCCGCCGAGTTGGCCGCCCGGATCGTGCGCCAGGGCGGCGCGGCGCTGCTGATCGACTACGGCCGCGCCGAGCCGGGCTGCGGCGACACGCTGCAGGCGCTGCAGCGGCACCGGAAGGTCGACCCGCTGGCCAGCGCCGGCGAGGCGGACCTGACCGTGCACGTCGACTTCCCGGCGGTGCTGGCGGCGGCGCGCGAGGCGGGCGCCAGCGCGGCGCTGCTGACCCAGGCCGAGCTGCTGCGCCGGCTCGGCATCGAGGCGCGGGCGGCGGCGCTGAAGACCGCGCGGCCGGACCGGGCGGACGCCATCGACCGGCAGCTGCAGCGCCTGACCGCGGCCGACCAGATGGGCGAGCTCTTCAAGGCGGCGGCGATCTGGACCGAGCCGGCGCCGCCGCCGGCTTTCGAGGCGCCGTGATGGCCGAGGTCCCCACCCTGACCTCGCCGCTGCTGGCCGCGCTGCCGGGCGTGCGCCACGGCTTCTTCACCCGCCAGGGCGGCGTCTCCGAGGGACTGTACGCCAGCCTCAACGTCGGCCGCGGTTCCGGCGACGATCCGAAACGGGTGTCGGAGAACCGCGACCGGGCGGCGCGGACGCTGGGCGGCGACGCCACGGCGCTGGCCACCTGCTACCAGGTCCACTCGGCGCGGGCGGTGACTGCCGAGACCGCACTCGGCGCGACGCTGATGCAGGCCGACGCCGTCGCCACCCGCACGCCGGGCCTGATCTGCGGGGCGCTGGCGGCCGACTGCGCGCCGGTGCTGATCGCCGACCCGCAGGCGCGAATCGTAGCGGCGGTGCACGCCGGCTGGCGCGGCGCGCTGGCGGGGGTGGTCGAGGCCGGGGTCGCGGCGATGGCGGGGCTGGGCGCGGATCCGGCGCGGATGGTCGCCGCGGTCGGGCCCTGCATCGGCCCGGCCTCGTATGAGGTGGGGCTGGAGTTCCTGGGCGCCTTCACCGGCGCCGACGCGGCCAACGCGCGCTTCTTCGCCGCCGGCGCGGGGCCGCAGAAGCGGCTCTTCGACCTGCCCGGCTTCGTGCTGGCGCGGCTCGCCGCGGCGGGCGTCGCCCGCGCCGAGTGGATCGGCCGCGACACCCTGGCGGACGAGGCCCTGTTCTTCTCCAACCGCCGCGCCACGCACCGCGGCGAGCGCGACTACGGGCGGCTGCTCTCGGCCATCGTGCTGACGCCATAGGGTGTGGCGGCGGCGCCCTTGTCCGCCCCCGCAGCGCTGCTAGAAACCGTCCGGGGTCCGGGGGTTTCGATGGCGGGACGATCGATGAAGCTGCTGGCCGGCAACTCCAACAGCCGCCTTTCCGCCGCCATCGCCAAGGTGCTCGACGTCCCGCTGACCAAGGCCAACATCCGCCGCTTCGCCGACAACGAGGTGTTCGTCGTCATCGAGGAGAACGTGCGCGGCGAGGACGTGTTCGTCATCCAGTCGACCAGCTACCCGGCCAACGACAACCTGATGGAGCTGCTGATCTGCATCGACGCCCTGACCCGGGCGTCGGCGCGGCGGATCACGGCGGTGATGCCCTACTTCGGCTACGCCCGGCAGGACCGTAAGACCGGCGGACGCACGCCGATCTCGGCCAAGCTGGTGGCCAACCTGATCACCCGCGCCGGCGCCGACCGGGTGCTGACCATGGACATGCACTCCGGCCAGATCCAGGGGTTCTTCGACATCCCCACCGACAACCTGCTGGCGACGCCGCTGATCGACGGCGACATCCGCCGCGGCGAGCGCAAGGTCGCCGAGCTGATGATCGTCTCGCCGGACGTCGGCGGCGTCGCCCGCGCCCGCAGCCTCGCCGAGCGGCTGAACGCCGACCTCGCCATCGTCGACAAGCGCCGCTCCGGCCCGGGCGTCTCGGAGGTGATGAACATCATCGGCGACGTGAAGGACCGCCGCTGCGTGCTGTTCGACGACATCGTCGATTCGGCCGGCACCCTGTGCAACGCCGCCAAGGCGCTGGCCGACGCCGGCGCCGCCAGCGTCTCGGCCTACGTGACCCACGGGGTGCTCTCCGGCGGGGCGGTGGAGCGGGTCGCCGGCTCGGCGCTGACCGAGCTCGTCACCACCGACTCGATCGAGGCCACCGACGCGGTCGCCGCCTGCCCGAAGATCCGCCAGGTGAGCTGCGCCAGCCTGATCGGCGAGGCGATCCGCCGGATCGCCAACGAGGAATCGGTCTCCAAGCTGTTCGATTGAGGCGCCCCGCCGCCGCGCCGCACGGGCGGGCGGGCGGCCTCTGGCCGCAGGACAGGCCGCCGATTCGCGCCTAGAAGGCCCGCAGGGGATTCGCCTGAGGAGGGGTGTCAGGATGAGGCCGGGCCGCGTCGTCGTCTTCAGCCTGGCCATGGCGCTGGCCGGGATGGCCGCCTCGCCGGCGCTGGCCCGCCGGCCGCCGCCGGTGATCGTGCCGCCCCCGCCCTTGCCGCCGCCTCCGCCGCCGATGCCGGGCGTGGGGCTCGGCAGCCGCTTCGTCGCCGACGCCGCCGCCTACGAGACCTACGTTGAGGACGCCGGCTCGATCTCGCCGGCCTTCACTGACGCCGACAACATCCAGGCCGAGCTGAAGACCGGGGTCGGCTACGAACCGGGCCAGCTGCGGCGCGGGGCCGTCGCCTATGCGGCGATCGCGGCGCTGACCGATCCGGTCTTCGTGGCCGACGTGCGCCGGCTCGGCGCGACGCCGCAGCAGCGCTACGAGATGGTCGCCAAGATCTTCGCCAGCCCCGCCCGCGCCCTCGACTTCGCCGACGGCTACAAGGCCGCGGGCCTTGCCAAGCAGGCGCTGGCGGCGGCCGGCATGCGGCTGTTCGACGACGGCAACCGGGTGAAGATGTCCGCCTACTCGATCCAGCACCAGGCCTGGTCGCTGACCGAGATTCCCGACCGCGACGGGCGCGCCGCGGCGGTCAAGCGCCTGTCCTCGACGCAGCACACGGCGCCGCTGGCCGAGGAGGCGCAGCTGGAGGCGCTGGTGGAGGGCGGGCCCTCGACCATCGATCCGGAAGGCCCGGCCGGCGGACCCTACTCGCTGCTGGTGGTGCGCGCGGTGGCGCTGGCCGCCCTGGCGGCGATCGGCGAGGCCAACGACGACGCCGCGCCGCGGCTGCGCTGGATGAGCGACGACTACTACCTCGACCACTGCCTGGCGGAGGCCAAGCTCGCCCTGTTCGAGTGCCTGGCGGTGGCCAAGCCCAACTACGAGGACATCTTCTGCCTCGGCCAGCACGCCATGAAGGACACCGGCGCCTGCCTGGTGAAGGCCACCGGCGCCGTGGTGCCGATCGAGATCGAGACCACGCCGATCAAGCTGCCGCGTGTGCATGTCAGGCGCGCGCCGGTGCGGCGGCGGCGGGCGTAGGCGCGGGGCGGCGGCATGGCCGGCAACGCAGTGCTGGACGCGATCTCGCCCTTCTTCATCGTCGGCGACGTCGGCCGCAGCATCGCCTTCTATCGCCAGCGCCTGGGCTTCGCGCCGGTGTTCCAGGAGCCGGGCGAGCGGCCGTTCTTCGCCATACTGCGGCGGGACGGCGCGCAGCTGTTCGTCAAGTCGGACGCGGTCGAGCCGGCGCCCAATCCGTCGCGCCACCCGGCCATGCGCTGGGACGCCTTCGTCCACACCGCCGATCCCGACGCGCTGGCCGCCGAACTGGCGGAGCGCGGCGCGGCCTTCAGCGCGCCGCTGCAGGACACCCACGACGGCCTGCGCGGCTTCGAAGTGCGCGATCCGGACGGGTATGTGCTGTTCTTCGGGCGGCCCCGGTAGGGCGGCGGCTCACGGCGCGCCAAGACGGCGACAACGCGCGCACCGGATCGGCGCGCCGCCCGCACCGTTGCATCGCGGCGCCTTCGCGTGTATCTAGCCGCTCCCTTTTCGAGCCCCTCGCCGGGGCCGTTGCGCCGTGCGGGGACCTCGCGCGGCGGTTTGCATTTCGAGGCGGACCAGATGGCCGAGATCGTTCTGAACGTGGAAGTGCGCCAGCAAGGCGGCACCGGCGCGGCGCGCGCGGTGCGGCGCGAGGGCAAGGTGCCGGGCGTGCTCTACGGCGGCAAGCTGGAGCCGGTGGCGATCGCCGTGCGCCAGAACGAGTTCCGCAAGGCGCTCTACACCGGCAAGCTGCTGGGCCACCTGGTGACGCTGAAGTACGGCGGCGAGAGCCAGCCGGTGATCGCCAAGGACGTGCAGTTCAACCCGGTGACCGACGAGCCGACCCACTTCGACCTCTACCGGGTCGACGCGCACCAGCAGATCCGCATCGCCGTGCCGGTGCACTTTCGCAATCAGGACGCGTCGCCGGGCATCAAGCGCGGCGGCACGCTCAACATCAACATCCACGAAGTGGAAGTGCTGGCCGCGGCCGACCGCATCCCCGAGGAGCTGGTGGTGGACCTGACCGGCCTCGACATCGGCGACGCCATCCGCGGCGCGGATATCAAGCTGCCGAGTGGCGTCGAGATGCCGGCGCAGCTGCGCGAGGCGACCGTCGCCTCGATCGCCACCTCGTCGGCGATGCAGCCCGAGGAAGCGGCCGAAGGCGAAGCCGGCGGCGGCGCCGAGGAAGCCGAAGCGGCGGACGACGAATAGGCCGCGCGGGGCCGCAAGCACCCCCGAGAGAGCAAGCGATGCTGATCCTCGCGGGGCTCGGCAACCCTGAGCCGAAGTACGCCAGGAACCGCCACAACGTCGGCTTCGCGGCGATGCAGGTGATCGGCCTGCGCTGGGGCTTCGCGCCCGAGCGGGCGAAGTTCCACGGCCTCGCCGCCGAGGGAACCATCCCCACCCCCGCCGGCCCGGTCAAGGCGCTGACCCTGCGCCCGCAGACCTTCTACAACGACAGCGGCCAGGCGGTGGCCGCGGCGATGCGCTTCTATAAGGCCGCGCCCGCCGACGTGGTGGTGTTCTACGACGAGATCGACCTCGCGCCCGGACGCTTCCGGATGAAGACCGGCGGCGGCGCGGCCGGCAACAACGGCGTGCGCTCCATCACCGCCCACATCGGCCCCGACTTCCGCCGCGCGCGGCTGGGAACCGGCCATCCGGGTCACAAGGACCTGGTCATGGGCCACGTGCTCTCCGATTTCAGCAAGGCCGAGGTTGAGGGGTGGGTGCGCCCGTTGCTGGAGGCCTGCGCCGACGCCCTGCCGCTGCTCGCGGCGGGCGAGGACGAGCGCTACCAGGCCGAGGTGCTGCGCCTGGCGCCGGCGCCGAAGCTCGATCCGCGGGCGCGCGGCCGCGGCGAGGGCGACGATTGACCCGCCGCAAGGGCGCGTGGGATAGCCGGGGCCTGCGCGTGGGAGGCGCCTGAATGCCCTTCTTCGGGGGTGGTCTACTTCTATCGCTGCTGATCACCGTGCTGCTGTGCGTGCACGTGGTGCGCACCAACCAGCAGGTGTTCTGGATCTTCGTGATCGTGTTCCTGGGGCCGATCGGCTGGGCCATCTACCTCGGCGCGGTGATCATTCCGGAGATGCTGGGCGGCACGCGAGCCCGGCGCATGGGCATGGCCGCCCGCGACGCGATCGATCCGGGGCGCGAGTACCGGCAGGCCCGCGCGGCGGTGGACGACACCCCGACGGTGCACAACCGCATGCGCCTGGCCGCCGCCGCCGCCCAGCTCGGCCGCCACGGCGAGGCCGAGCAGCACTACGGCGAGGCCGCCCAGGGCATCCACGCCGACGACCCGGCGCTGCTGCTGGGCCGCGCCAACGCCCTGATCGAGCTGGGCCGCGGGGCCGAGGCGCTGCCGCTGGTGGAGAAGCTGGCGGCCGAGCAGGCGGCGCGCAGCCCCGCCACCGCGCTGGCCCAGGCGCGGGTGCTGGAGGCGCTGGGCCGCTTCGGCGAGGCGGACGGCGCCTACCAGTTCGCCGCCGGCCGGCTGCCGGGCCTGGAGGCGCTGGCCCGCTACGCCGCCTTCCTGGCCCGCGTCGGCCGCAAGACCGAAGCCGCCGACCACTTGGCCGAGATCGACCGCCGCCTGGAGCGCGCCCAGCCCCAGTTCCGCCGCGAGGGCCGCGCCTGGCGCGACCTGGCCGCGCAGGCGCTGGCGCGGGCCTGACGGGGTCTCAGCCGAGCGGCGGCGCGCCTTGGATTGCGCCCGGGCTTTGTCCATCCGGCGCGAACTCGACGCGGAACGAGCACTCGTGCCCGGTCTCGACGTCGCGGACCACGAACACCACCCACTCGGACCAGTCGTCGTGCATCCACCGCTCGGTGAAGGCGATCGCCGCCGCCTCGAAGCTGGCCTCCTCGAACAGCAGCCCCCGATGGCTGGCGTCGCGGACATGCACGTGGAACTGGCGCAACTCGGACTCGGACATCGAAACCATCCTTCCGCGTGGCCAACGCGCGGGCCGGCAAAAGGATTCACACGCTTGGCGACGAGTCACGGCCGCGTTGCTGCAGACCGCTTCGAGCAGGACCAGTTTTTCGAACCGGAGAGCCCAGGCGGACTCATCCGCAACCTGCTTCCAACGAGTGGGAACGTCGCCTTGACACGAACTTCGTGGATCGCGATATTCGTGACATGAACGTCACCATCACCATGCACGACGAGACCCTCCGCTGGGTGCGGGTCGAGGCGGCGAAGGCGGGGCTGAGCGTCTCGCGTTGGGTGGGCGTGGAGCTGGAGCAGCGGTTCGAGCAGGTCGGGGCGAGAGCGGCGGCGGCGCGGCGGATCGAGGCGTTCCTGGACGCCGGGCCTCGCTTCGACCTCAGCCAGAATGGCAAGATCAGCCTCGATAGGGATGAGCTCCATGACGACGGCCGTTTTCGTCGATTCGACGACCCTGCTTTATACGCAGGATCGCAACGATCCGGACAAGCAGGCCCGCTCGACGCTGTGGCTGAAGAGGCTCGTCGCTTCGAGCACCCTGGTGATAAACCTTCAGGTCGCGAATGAGACCTATGCGGTCGTGCGGCGCAAGCCGCAGTTCGCGCACCGGCGGCCCGCGGTGCGCGCCTTCCTGCAGGATCTGCTGATGTGGGCGACCGAGCCGGCGGCCAATACGGCCCTGGCCGAAGCCTGGCGGCTCGAAGACCGCTACGCGATCGGCTTCTGGGACTCGATGCTGCTGGCGAGCGCGAACCAGGCCGGCTGCGCCGTCTTCCTCAGCGAGGATCTGAACGACGGCCAGGTCTATGGCGCGGTGCGGGCCATCAACCCCTTTCGCCATGCGCCCGCAGATGTGCTAGGCGCCGCGGCCCGTCCCTGAAGTCTCCCGGAGCCCCATGGCCCTGAAAGTCGCGATCGTCGGCCTGCCGAACGTCGGCAAGTCGACCCTGTTCAACGCCCTCACCCAGACCGCCGCGGCGCAGGCGGCCAACTATCCGTTCTGCACCATCGAGCCGAACGTCGGCGACGTGGCCGTGCCCGAGCCGCGGCTGGATGAGCTGGCCAGGATCGCCAAGTCGAAGGAGATCATCCCCGCGCGGATCAACTTCGTCGACGTGGCGGGGCTGGTGCGCGGCGCCTCCAAGGGCGAGGGGCTGGGCAACCAGTTCCTCAGCCACATCCGCGACTGCGACGCCGTCGCCTTCGTCGCCCGCTGCTTCGAGAACGGCGACATCACCCACGTCGAGGGCCGCATCGACCCGGTCGCCGACCTGGAGATCATCGAGACCGAGCTGATGCTGGCCGACCTGGAGAGCCTGGAAAAGCGCGTCGTGGCGGTCGAGAAGCGGGCCAAGAGCGGCGGGGACAAGGAAGCCGCCGCGATGCTGCGGCTGATGAACCTGGCGCTGGCGGAGCTGAACGCCGGGCGGCCGGCGCGGGCGGCCAGGGTGGCGATCGAGGACGACAAGGCCTGGCGGATGCTGCAGCTCTTGACCGCCAAGCCGGCGCTCTACGTCTGCAACGTCGACGAGGCCGCGGCCGACCAGGGCAACGCCCTCTCCGCGCTGGTGGCCGAGCGGGCGGCGCGCGACGGGGCCAAGGCGGTGGTGATCTCGGCGCAGATCGAGAGCGAGATCGCCCAGCTCGCGGAAGGCGAGCGGGCCGAGTTCCTGGAGACGCTAGGGCTGGCCGAGCCGGGGCTGAACCGGCTGATCCGCGAGGCCTACGCGCTGCTGGGCCTGCAGACCTACTTCACCGCCGGGCCGAAGGAATCGCGGGCCTGGACCATCCCGGTCGGCGCGACGGCGCCGGAGGCGGCCGGGGTGATCCACACCGACTTCGAGAAGGGCTTCATCCGCGCCGAGACCATCGCCTACGACGACTACCTGCGGCTGAACGGCGAGGCCGGCGCGCGCGACGCCGGCAAGCTGCGCTCGGAAGGCAAGGAGTACGTCGTCAAGGACGGCGACGTGATGCACTTCCGCTTCAACGTCTGAGGACGGCCTGGAAGCCCCTCACCTCACCTCTCCCAACTCGTGGGGAGAGGGCTACGGAGAGCGAGCCGCGGCTCGACCAGCCCTCCGCGACGACTGTCTTTCCGTAGCCCTCTCCCGCTTGCGGGAGAGGTGAGGTGAGGGCTACGGGTGAAACAGAGTCAGGGAGACGGACCGATGGGCGAGACGATCGGGATCTGGTCGGTGGCGGCGGACCATTTCGAGT
Source organism: Caulobacteraceae bacterium (assembly GCA_036490095.1). Classification (GTDB taxonomy): domain Bacteria; phylum Pseudomonadota; class Alphaproteobacteria; order Caulobacterales; family Caulobacteraceae; genus Acaudatibacter. Next base: position 38,876 of record DASXEN010000052.1, on the reverse strand, counting down.
TCCCGGCCTACCGCGCGGCGCCGGCGGGCGAGCGCAAGGGCGGGGTGATCGTCATCCAGGAGATCTTCGGCATCGACGAGCACGTGCGGCGCGACGTCGACCGCTGGGCCTCGCTCGGCTTCGAGGCGGTGGCGCCGGCGCTCTACGAGCGGCGCGAGCCGGGCTTCACCGCCCACCACGACGAGGCGGGCATCAAGGCCGGCATCGGCCATGCGATGGGAACGCCGCGCGAGCAGGTGCTGGCCGACATCGCCGCCTGCCGCGACTACCTGGCCCCGCGCGGCAAGGTCTGCATCGTCGGCTACTGCTATGGCGGCTCCTACGCCTGGATCGCGGCCGGCGAGGTCGGCGGGCTGGCGGCGGCGTCCAGCTACTACGGCTCCATGGTGCAGGCGAACGCGGCGCTGAAGCCGCAGTGCCCGGCCATCGTCCACCTGGGGCGGCTCGACGCCGGCATCCCGGCCGACGAGGTGAAGGCGGCGGTGGAGGGGGCGAACCCCGGCGTGCCGGTCTACGTCTATGACGACGCCGGGCACGGCTTCAACAACGAGGACCCGGCGCGGCACGCGCCCGCCAGCGCCGGCCTGGCGCGCCGGCGGACGCTGGAGCTGTTCGAGAAGGCCTGACGCGTGGGCGAGCCCGTCACCCTCACCAGCGGCAAGGACGGCTTCGCCTTCGGCGCCTACCGCGCGCCGCCCGAGGACGCCCGCCGCGGCGGCCTGGTGCTGATCCAGGAGATCTTCGGCGTCACCGACCACATCCGCGAGCTGGCCGACGGCTTCGCGGAGGACGGCTACGAGACCCTCGCGCCCTCGCTCTACGACCGCCAGCAACGCGGCTTCACGTCGGGCTACGGCGGCGAGGACGTGGCGGCGGCGCGGCGCTACTCCGAGGCGGCGCCCTGGGACGAGGTGGCGGCGGACCTGGCGGCGTGCGTCGCCGCGCTGGCGGCCCCGGTGTTCGTGGCCGGCTACTGTTGGGGCGGCTCGGCGGCCTGGCTGGCGGCCTGCCGCTGCGAGGGCGTGGCGGCGGCGTCCAGCTTCTACGGCCGGCGCATCCCGGAGCTGCTGGCCGAGACGCCGAAGTGCCCGATCATCCTGCACTTCGGGCGCTGCGACCCGACCATTCCTGCGGCCACCGTCGAGGCGATCGGCGCGGCCCACCCGGAGATTCCGATCCACCTCTATGACGCCGGCCACGGCTTCGTCTCCGACCGGCGGGCGGACTACCGGCCGGACGCGGCGCGGCTGGCCCGGCTGCGCACCCTGCAGCTGTTCGCCATGAACGGCGGCGGGCGCGGCGACATCTGACCATAGGTTGGACCGTGCGGTCCAGGAATTGGCAGGGACTGTGCCAATTGGGGTATTGCAAAGTGTATCCGATCGGGATTCACTCGTCCGACGCGGTGGGGGGCAATCCGTCGCGCGGGCGGCTTGCATTGTCAGCATGATGACGAACCGCGGGCCGTCGGCGACGGGCCTCTCGCCTACGATCGAGGGGAGACGCAGATCATGGGGACGGCCGACGGCGAGCCGAACAGCCTGGCTGGCAAATGGGACCGCTCGCGCGAGCTGATCCGGCTCGGCAACCAGCTGGGCGAGCGCTTTCCACTGTGGGACGACGCGCAGGCGCTGGAATGCGCGGTGCTGAAAGGGTCGATCCGCACCCTCGACGACGCCGTCGCCAAGCTGGAAGCGGTGCATCTGACCTTCAGCGACGGCGAGCGGGCCGACGGCGCCGACGAGCGGGCGCTGCGGCAGGTGATCGCCTGGCTGAGCGCCTACCGCTGCGCGAAGGCCCGGCCGAGCTGAAGGCTCAGCCGCTCTCGATCCGCGCCTTGAGCGCCGGGTCTCGCTCGATGCGCCGCACCAGCAGCGCCTGCGCCAGCAGCACGCCGACGCCGGCGGCGTAGGCGGAGAAGGCGCTCTCGGGGAACCGTCCGCTCACGGCGGCGTGGGCGGTGTCGTAGTAGATGAAGCCCGCCGCGGTCGCCAGCACCAGCACCACCGCCAGCACCGAGACGGCGCTCTGGCCGAAGCCGGTGCGGAAGCTGATCCAGATGTGGGTCTTGAGCATCCGCCGCAGCGGCGGCGCGGCCAGCGGGATCACCAGCGTCGCCAGGAAGTAGAGCCCCGGGTAGAGCACCATCCACTCGAGCTTGAACGACGGCGCGCCCGGCAGCACCCGCCAGGCGTGGGCGCCGGCGGCGGCGTAGATCAGCACGCCGGCGACGAAGGCCGTGTACTGCATGCGGCGGAACATCCGCCAGGCGGGGCTGACACCCATCGCTCCAATGTGGCGACCGGATGCGCCGAGGGAAGGGCCGCGGCGCCGCTCAGTGTCCCTCAAAGGACACCAGGGTGGAGACCGGCACGCCGGCCGCCCTCAACTTCGCCGCGCCGCCCAGCTCCGGCAGGTCGACCACGAAGGCGGCGGCCATGATCTGCGCGCCCGCCTCGGTCAGCAGCTGCACGGCGGCCAGGGCGGTGCCGCCGGTGGCGATCAGGTCGTCGACCAGCATCACCTTCTCGCCCTCGTTGACGGCGTCGAGGTGCATCTCCATGGCGTCGGAGCCGTACTCCAGCGCGTACTCCACCGCCCGGGTCTGGTGCGGCAGCTTGCCCTTCTTGCGCAGCGGCACGAAGCCGGCCGACAGCTGGTGGGCGACCGCGCCGCCGAGGATGAAGCCGCGCGCCTCGATGCCGGCCACCTTGTCGATCTTCATGCCGGCGAACGGCTGCACCAGCTCGTCGACGGCGCGGCGGAAGCCCCGCGCGTCGCCCAGCAGGGTGGTGATGTCGCGGAACATGATCCCGGGCTTCGGATAGTCCGGGATGGTGCGGATGGTCTGGCGCAGGTCCATGGGCGGCTTGTCTCAGGTCGCGGGCGCTTTAGGAAGGCCGAGCGCGCGGCCGGCGATGGCGCAGAGCCGTTCGACCACGGCCGGGTCGCGGGCGCCCGGCGCGGTGATGATCGCCCCGTCGAGGCAGGTGTCGATCGGCGAGGCCGGCCGCTCGGGCGGCAGCGCTTCGGCCAGGTGGCGGACCAGGTCGCGGGCCTTGCCCACGTTGGCGGCCAGCACCTCCAGCACCTGGGCCACCTCGACCGCCTCGCCGCGCCAGCAGTCGTAGTCGGTGACCATGGCGACGGTGGCGTAGGGCAGCTCCGCCTCGCGGGCGAGCCTGGCCTCCGGCATCGCGGTCATGCCGATCACGTCGCAACCCCACGACCGGTAGAGGGCGCTCTCGGCCCGGGTGGAGAACTGCGGGCCCTCCATGGCCAGGTAGGTCCCGCCCACGGCGACCGGCGCGCCGGCGGCGCGGGCGGCGTCGGCCACGAGGGCGGCGAGGCGCGGGCAGACCGGATCGGCCATCGAGACGTGGGCGGCGAGCCCCGGCCCGAAGAAGCTGGTTGCGCGCCCAGCGGTGCGGTCGATGAACTGGTCGACGATGACGAAGGTCCCCGGCGCCAGCGCTTCGCTGAGCGAGCCGGCGGCGCTCAGCGAGACCAGGTCGGTGCAGCCGGCCCGCTTCAGCGCATCGACGTTGGCGCGGGCGTTGATCGCCGACGGCGGCAACGGATGGCCGCGGCCATGGCGCGGCAGGAAGGCGATGCGCGCCTGGCCGAGCTCGCCGACCAGCAGCTCGTCCGACGGCTGGCCGAAGGGGCTGTCGACGCGGGTCCAGCGGGCGTTGGCGAGGCCCTCGACGCCGTAGAGGCCCGAGCCGCCGATCACCCCCAGCATCCAACCCGTCATCACGCCCTCGCACCCGGACGGGCGGCCTTATCGCCGAGGCGGAGGGGCTTGGCTATGGTCGGCCGGCCATGCGCCGACTCGCCGCCGCCCTCGTGCTCGCCGCAGCCGGCCTCGCCGGGCCCGCGGGCGCTGGCGTGGCGCGCTGCTGGGTCGACGACGGGGCGGTGGTGGTCTCCGCCGCGTTCGGCGACATCACCGGCGACTTCCTGCTCGACCTCTCGGCGCCGCACAGCGCGCTGCACGTCGACCGGGCGCTGGCGGACGGCATCGTCACCCCGACGGCGAGCGCGACGCTGAGGCTGGCCGGCGCGCGCATCCCGGCCACGCTGGCGGTCGCCAGCCTCGACGCGCGCTCGATCGGCCTGCCGACCACGATCAACGGCCTGATCGGCGCCGACGCTCTGCGCGGCTACGTGGTCGACATCAGCCTCTCGCCCTGCCGCATCGCCCTCTGGCGCGGGCGCGCCCCGCGGTTCCGGGCGACCGCCCGGGCGCCGGTGAGCTGGATCGGCGGCGTACCGACCGTGCCGGCCTCGCTCACCGACGGGCGCGCAGGGCTGTCTGGCGACTTCGCCGTCGACACCGGCACGGCGGCGGTGCGGGTGTCGGACGAGGCGGCCAGCCTCAGCCGCGCGCCGAAGGGCGTCGATCCGGCCTCGCGGCTGCATCCGCCGGCGCGGCTGGCGGCGCTGGGCCTCGGCGGCGCGGCGCTGACCGCCCTGCCCGCGGCGCTGGCGCGCGACCTGCCGCCCGGCGTGCTGGGCGCGGTCGGCACGGCCGTCTGGGGCCACTATGCGGTGCGCCTCGACCTGCGGCGCGGGGTGCTGAAGCTGGGGCCGGCTGCGGCCCTCAGTGGGCGACGCCGCGCCAGATCTGCCGGTAGCTGAGGTAGGTCAGCAGCGAGAGGATCGCGAGGAAGGCCAGCACCCCGATGCCCATCTGCTTGCGCTGTTCCATCTTCGGGTCGGACGCCCAGGTGAGGAAGGCGGCGACGTCGCGGGCCTCCTGGTCGACGGTGCAGGGGGTCTTGTCGTCGAAGGTGACCTTGCAGTTGGTCAGCGGCGGCGGCATGCCGATAAAGCCGCCCACCGGCACGTGGTTCGGATCGCCCTTCCAGTTCGAGGACACGTCGCCGGCGAAGTAGGGATTGTAGTACTTGCCCGGCGGCGGGGTGAGGCCGGCCGGCGCGGCGCCGGTCCAGGAGGCGATCGAATAGACGTAGCGCGGGCCGCCTTCGCGGGCGGCGACCAGCAGCGACATGTCGGGCGGCAGCGCCCCGCCGTTGCTGGCGCGGGCGGCCGCGTCGTTGGGGAACGGCGCCGGCAGCACGTCGGCGGTGGTGGCCGGGCGGTGGGTCGGATCGCCGGTGTCGGCGTTGATGTCCGGCACCTGCCGCGGCCAGCTGGCGGCGAGCGCCTTCACGTAGGGATTGTCGTTGGAGTTCGGGTACTTCGGGCTCCAGAACGGGCCGCCCGGATCACCGAGGTTGTGGAAGGTGATGTAGTTGATCGAGTGGCACTGCGAACAGACCTGCTGGTAGACCTTGAAGCCGCGCTGCAGCTGGGCCTGGTCGTACATCCCGAACGCGCCGTTGAACGACCACGACTGTTCGCGGAGCGGCTGCTGGGTGGTCGCCGCCAGCGCCGGCGCGGCGGCGCCGACCAGGCCGATGAGGGCGGCGAGAGCGAGAAGCTTGCGCAGCATCGGCCGGTCAACCCTTCTTTTCAGGCGCGGCCACGGCGCCGGCGGGCGCGGCGGCCGGGTGCGACAGCACCGGCGTCGAGATCGATTCCGGCACGGCCAGCGGCGTCTCGCGCAGGCCCAGCAGCGGGGTGATCACCAGGAAGTAGACGAAGTAGTAGAGCGCCGCGACGCGGCTCAGCCACGCCGATGAGTTCAGCGCGTAGTCGCCGGCGTTGAAGGTGGCCAGGCCCGGGATGATCTGCTCGTCCGGCTCGTGGGCGCCGCAGTAGCCGAGGATCAGGCAGGCGACGAGGAAGATCCAGAAGTAGATCTTCGCCTGCGGGCGGTAGCGCATCGAGCGCACCCGCGAGGTGTCGAGCCACGGCAGCGCGAAGATGCAGCCCATGGCGCCCGCCAGCGCGAACACCCCCATCACCTTGTTCGGGATGGCCCGCAGGATCGCGTAGTAGGGCAGCAGGTACCACTCGGGCACGATGTGGGCCGGCGTCGCCAGCGGGTTGGCCGGCACGTTGTTGTCCACGTGGCCCAGCGCCTCGGGCATGAAGAACACGAAGCAGGCGAACATCAGCATGAACAGGGTGACCGCGAAGCCGTCCTTCACCGTGTAGTAGGGATGGAACGGCACCGTGTCGGACTTGCTCTTCACGTTGACGCCGGTGGGGTTGGAGTTGCCCGGCACGTGCAGCGCCCAGATGTGCAGGGCGACCAGCCCGGCGATCACGAACGGCAGCAGGTAGTGCAGCGAGAAGAAGCGGTTCAGCGTCGGACTATCGACGGTGAAGCTGCCCAGCAGCCAGGAGGTGATCGCCGGGCCGATCACCGGGATGGCGCCGAACAGGTTGGTGATCACCTTCGCGCCCCAGAAGCTCATCTGGCCCCAGGGCAGCACGTAGCCGAAGAAGGCGGTGGCCATCATCACCACGTAGATCGCCGCGCCGATCAGCCACAGCAGCTCCCGCGGGGCCTTGTAGGAGCCGTAGTAGATGCCGCGGAAGATGTGGATGTAGACCGCCACGAAGAACATCGAGGCGCCGTTGGCGTGGATGTAGCGGACCAGCCAGCCGTAGTTCACGTCGCGCATGATGTGCTGGATGGACCCGAACGCGCCGGCGCCCGACGGGTCGTAGTGCATGGCCAGCACGATGCCGGTGACGATCTGGGTGACGAGGCAGAAGGCCAGGATGCCGCCGAAGGTCCACCAGTAGTTCAGGTTCTTCGGCGTCGGGAAATCCAGCAGATCGACGCTGAAGCGCACGATCGGCAGCCGCGCATCGAGCCAGCGCTCGATCGCCGTCTTCGGCTCGTAGGTCGAGGGTCCGCTCATGCTCTCTCTCAGCCGACTTTGATCTTGCTGTCGGTCTCGAACACGTAGTCGGGCACCGCCAGGTTCTTCGGGGCCGGACCTTTGCGGATGCGGCCGGAGGTGTCGTAGACCGAGCCGTGGCAGGGGCAGAACCAGCCGCCGTACTCGCCGCCGCCGAAGGTCGGGGTGCAGCCGAGGTGGGTGCAGACGCCGATCAGGATCAGCCACTCGGACTTGCCGGGCTTGACCCGCGAGGCGTCGGTGGCGGGGTCGCGCAGGTCGGCATGGTCGTCGGCGACCGCTTCGGCGATCTCCTTCGGCGTGCGGTGGCGCACGAACAGCGGCTGCTTGCGGTACAGCACCGTCACCTGCTGGCCGAGCGGCACCTTGGTGACGTCGTACTCGATCGACGACAGCGCCAGCGTGTCCGCCGACGGGTTCATCTGGTCGATCAGCGGCCAGGCGACGGCGGCGACGCCGCCGAGGGCCGCGACCGTGGCCGCTATGTGGATGAAATCGCGCCGACTGGGGTCCGGCGCCGCATGGGTGGGATCGGCGCTTGCGCCGGCTACGCTATCGGCCACCTTCGGCTCACCTCGCTTCGGCCAGCGCCCACGGCAAGGGCTGTCGGCCGTCCAGAATTGACCCCGGTCCTGTCGGACGGAACGGGTCGCAACGCAAGAACCCATTGGGTTTTTTGGGCGAGCGATCCTGAGGCGGAGCGACCCGCGCAAGGAACGCTCCGAAGACCGCCGCCCCCGGCCCATCAAGCTCTTGTGGCGGTTCCCCTAGAATGCGTCTTAGGCTTTTTCAACATGCCTTTGCCCAAAACCCGGACGCCGCATCGCCGATGACCACCCTCGCCCCCGAAATCCTGGACCGCCGCACCAGGGCCAAGGCCTGGTTCGAGGCGCTGCAGCAGCGGATCTGCGCCGAGCTGGAGCGGCTCGACGAGGCGGCGCCGGCCGAGCTCTACCCCGACCCGCCCGGCCGATTCGATTTGCGCCCCTGGACGCGCGAGACCGGCGAAGGCGGCGGCGTCGGCGGCTTCTTCGCCGGGCGGCTGTTCGAGAAGGCCGGCGTCCACACCTCGGCGGCGCTGGCGCGCTTCTCGCCGGAGCTGGCCAAGACCATGCCCGGCGCCGAAGAGGACCCGACCTACGTCTCGGCCAGCATCAGCCTGATCGTCCACCCGCGCTCGCCGCGGGTGCCGACCGTGCACATGAACACCCGCTTCCTCTCGACCGCCGAGAGCTGGTTCGGCGGCGGCGCCGACCTGACGCCGATGCTGGACGAGCAGCGCAGCCAGCAGGCCGACGACGCGGTGCTGTTCCACGCGGCGATGCAGGGCGCCTGCGACAGCTTCGATCCCGACTGCTACGGCCGGTACAAGGCCTGGTGCGACGAGTACTTCTTCCTGCCGCACCGCGGCGAGCCGCGCGGCGTCGGCGGCATCTTCTACGACCAGCTGAGCTCCGGCGACTTCGAGCGCGACTTCGCCTTCACCCGGGCGGTGGGCGAGGCGCTGCTCGACGTCTATCCGAAGATCGTCCGCCACCGCATGGACGAGCCCTGGACCGAGGCCGACCGGCGCCAGCAACTGGTGCGCCGCGGCCGCTACGTGGAGTTCAACCTGCTCTACGACCGCGGCACCATGTTCGGCCTGCGCCAGGGCGCCAACATCGAGACCATGCTCTCCTCGATGCCCCCGCTGGCGGCCTGGCCGTGATGGTGGGGTTCGTTTTTGAACCACGGAAAAGGACGGGCCCGCGTCCGCGGGGAAACGGCGGTTCAGCCCTCCAGGAACTTCGCCATCCACTGCGCCATCCGGACATGGTCGTCGGGGGTCTTGAGGCTGTCGATCGCCTCGGCGGCCTGGGCGTCGGGGAAGCGGGCGCCGCGGCGGCCTTCGATCAGGGCGATGGAGTAGTCCGGCGCGAACTCCGGGTGCAGCTGGCAGGAGATGGCCATGCCGTCGTCGTAGGCGATGAGGCCGTTGGGGCAGAAGTCGCTGCCGGCCACCATGGCCGCGGCCGGCGGCAGCTCGACCACCTGGTCCTGGTGCGAGGCCGAGAGCGCCAGCGCCGGCTCGCCGTCCATCCAGCGGCGGTGGGCGCGCGCGCCGTAGGTGTGCAGGCCGAGGCCCCAGCCCTTCGGCGACTTGATCACATTGCCGCCGAACGCCTGCGCCATCGCCTGGTGGCCGAAGCAGACGCCGACCAGCTTGGCCCTGCCCCTGGCGGCGCGCAGGAAGGTGAGCAGGTCGGCGATCCAGGGATCGGCGTCGTAGACCCCGGCGGCGGCGCCGGTGACCAGGTAGGCGTCGCAGTCCTCCGGCTGGCCGGGATAGGCGCCGGCGGGGACGTCGTAGGTCGCAAAGTCATACCCCCGGCCGCCCAGCAGGCCCTCGAACATGGCCGAGTAGTCGCCGAACTGCGGCTGCAGCGCGCGCGGCGGCCTGCCGGCGGCCAGGATGCCGATCTTCATCGCGCCGATCCTGTCATGCGATCCCCTGCGCCACCGCCTTCAGCCGCTCGATGATCGCCAGCTTGTCGGCCGGGAAGTCGTTGTCGACCCACCAGGCCTCCACCTCGCGCATCACCTCGCCCACCAGCGGCCCCATCGGCACGCCCGCGGCCATCACCTCCTCGCCGCTGAGCGGCAGCCTGGGGGGCGTCCAGCTCTGGGCGGTCGGCAGCAGGGCGCGCCACTGCGGCGTCGCCTTCGGGCGCGCGGACGCGGCCCACTCGAGGGTGACGCGGTCGCAGAAGGCGTCGGCGCCGAGGCGGTAGACGAACCGGCGCGTCTCCTTCGGGCTCATCCAGGAGACCAGGCCCGGCCGCGGCGTCAGCGCGGCGACCAGCCGCTCCTTCTGGGCGTTGGAGAGCCGCAGCCGGTCGGCCAGCGCGGCGGCGACGGCCGGATCGTCGGGCAGCAGGGCGGCCAGGCGCAGCAGCGCGTCCTCGGTGAACAGCATCTCGGTCTCGATCGCCACCAGCTGCTCGAAGCGGCCGAGGCCCTGGGCCTCCGGCAGCGCCACCGCCAGCACGCCGGCCTGCGCCATCAGCCGCACGGACGCTCGCGGGTCTTCGGCGGCCATCAGCTTCAGCAGCTCGGCCGAGACGCGCTCGGCGGAGAGATGGCCGATCAGCTCGCGCAGCTGCGCGCACGCCGCCAGGCCCGCCGCGTCCGGCTCGCCGCGGCCGTACCAGGCCTGGAAGCGGAAGAAGCGCAGGATGCGCAGGGCGTCCTCGCGGATGCGCAGCGCCGGGTCGCCGACGAAGACGATGCGGCCGGCGTGGGCGTCGGCGAGGCCGCCGCCGGTCGGGTCGTAGAGCCGCCCGGCGGGGTCGGCGTAGAGGGCGTTGAGGCGGAAGTCGCGGCGCTCGGCGTCCTCGGTCCAGTCGGTGGTGAAGGCGACCACGGCGCGGCGGCCGTCGGTCTCGACGTCGCGGCGCAGGGTGGTGATCTCGTAGGGCCGGCCCCTGGCGACGGCGGTGACGGTGCCGTGCTCCACGCCGGTGGGCACGGCCTTGAGGCCGGCGGCGGCCAGCGCCTCGGTGACCGCGTCCGGCGTCAGGGTGGTGGCGATGTCGATGTCGGCCACCGGACGGCGCATCAGCGCGTTGCGCACGCAGCCGCCGACGAAGCGCGCGCATCCGGCGCCGCCGGCCGCCTCCAGCGCGGCGATCACGGCCTGGGTGGCGGGATGGGTCATCCAGGGCTGGGTGGGGAGGGTTTCGGTCATTGGGACGCTGACGCGGCCTTGCGCCCCCTCCACCATCCTCCTTCGCCTTCGGCTACGGAGGACGGTCCCCCTCCCCCGCTTCGCGGGGCAGGAACGAGGGCTTCGCTCCTCACCCGTACCGAAGAGTACGGGGGAGGTGGATCGGCGCGCTGCAGGCGCGGCGAGACGGAGGGGGCGCAAAGCCGCGTCAACGCGCTCATGCCACCGCCGCCCCGAACAGCCGGTCGTAGAGCGCCCGCAGCATGCCGGCGGTGGCGCCCCAGATGTACTGGCCTTCCCAGGTGGCGGCGTAGAAGCGGCGGCGGTCGCCGGCGGGGGTCTCGCGCTCCTGCTGCTCCAGGTTGGCGGGGTCCATCAGGAAGCCGAACGGGGTCTCGAAGATCTCCGCCACCTCGTCGGGATTGGCCTTGAGGGTGAAGCCGGGCTCGATGAAGCCGACCACCGGCATGATCTGGTAGCCGGTGCCGGCGGTGCGGTAGGGGGTGGAGAGGCCCGCCAGCTCGACGCGCGTCGGGTCCAGGCCGATCTCCTCCTCCGCCTCGCGCAGCGCCGTCTCCCACGGCGTCTCGCCCGGATCGCAGCGGCCGCCCGGAAAGGCGACCTGGCCGGTGTGGCGGCGCAGGGTGTCGGCGCGGCGGGTCAGCAGCACCGAGAAGCCGGCCTCGCGCTCGACCAGGCCCACCAGCACCGCCGCCGGCGTCCAGGCGATGGTGTCGTCGGCGGCCTTGGCCGGATCGAGGCTGAGGTCGGCGCGCACCTGCATGCCGCCGATGATGCTCTCGTCGAGCGGATCGAGGTGGCGGGTGATCCATTGCCGGACCTCGGCCGGCGAACCGCTCAGGCTCATACCTGGTGCGCCCTGGCCGGTCCGACCGGAAACCAGGCGCCGTTGGAGGTGACGCCGAGCCGCGGGCCCTCGGGCGTGTCGCGCTCCTCGGCCATCTCCACAAGCTCATAGAACACCGGCCGGGCGATCAGCGCCTCCAGGCCGCGGCGGACGTGCAGGTAGGGATGCGGCTCGCCGGTCTCGGGATTCATCTCGACGCGGATGGCGTTGTCAGGCCCGGCCTCGACCTCGTCGCCGACGTTGGTCAGGAACTTCAGCGCCGCGCCGCCGGACCCGGTCTTGGCCCGGTCGACGCGCACCGCCACGAACGGCGCGTCCTCGACGGTGATCTTCATCTTCTCGACCGGGGTGACGAGATAGATGCCGTCCGGGTCCTTGCGCAGCACGGTGGAGAAGAGGCGCACCAGCGCCTCGCGGCCGATCGGCGTGCCCTCATGGAACCAGAGGCCGCTTTTCTTGATGACGATGTCGATCTCGCCGCAGTGGGCCGGGTTCCAGAGGTGCACCGGCGGCAGGCCGCGGCCGGGCGCCTGCTTGGCCGCCTGCGTCACGCGCTCCAGTCCGCCGCTCGCGCTCTCGGGCATGCGGGACAGGTAGGACGAACGGCGGAGCCGCTCAAGCCGCGGCGACGAGGCCCTCGACGCCAACGTCCGCGCCCGCCGCCAGCGCCCGCAGCATCACCCGGCGGCGATCGACCGGCCCCGGCATGGCGATGCGCGGGGTCACGGCGAAGCCGAGCGGGCCGAAGAACGGCTCGTCGCCGACCAGCACCACCAGCCGATGGCCGGCCGCCTCGGCAGCTTCGCAGGCCCGCTCGACCAGGGTCGCGCCCAGCCCCTGGCTGCGCGCCGCAGCCTCGACGGCGATCGGGCCCAGCAGCACGGCCGGCGCGCCGCCGATCGTCACCGCCCACAGCCGCACGCAGCCGAGGATGCGCTCGCCGTCCCAGGCCACGAACGACAGCTCGCGCAGCGGCTCGCGACCCTCGCGCAGCCGCTCGGCGGCCTTGGCGAAGCGGCCGGGGCCGAAGGCGCGCAGGATCACCGCGTCGACGGCGGGCGCATCCTGGGGCCGTTCGGGGCTAAGCCGCGGCGGCGATGGGGCGTGGGCGAGGCTCATCGGAGGGCCGCGCAGATAGGGGCGGCGCGCCCAGGGGTCAACGGACGATTGCGCGGGCGGCCAAGCTCGGGCATTTGGCCGGTCCCCGTGCCAGACCCTGTCCCGCCCCTCGCCTCGTTCCGCGACCTGTTGCGCCAGCGCGACTACCGGTTCTTCTGGGCCTCGCGCTGGATGGGCAGCGTCGGCACCCAGATCCAGTCGGTGGCGATGGGCTGGCAAGTCTACGACCTCTCGCGGCAGGCGCACCTGTCGGTCAACTACGCCTCGTTCAACGTCTCGCTGATCGGCCTCATCACCTTTGCGCCGCTGTTCTTCCTGGCGCTGCCGGCGGGCGTCGCGGCCGACCACTACGACCGCAAGCGGCTGATGATGCTCTGCTACGTCGGCGAGATGATCGCCTCGTCGATCCTGACCGCAGCCGAGCTCTTCCACTTCGCCTCGGTGCGCCTGCTGCTGGCGGTGGCGCTGGTGTTCGGGACCTCGCGCTCGTTCTATTCGCCGGCGCTGACGGCGCTGGGGCCGATGCTGGTGCCGCGCGAGCTGTTGCCGCGCGCCATCGCCTGGAACTCGCTGGCCGGCCAGTTCGCCTCGATCTTCGGGCCGGCGCTCGCCGGCGCGCTGATTGCCCTCTCGCCAGCGGCGGCCTTCGCCATTCCCTTCGCGCTCTACCTCGCCGCGCTGGCGTCGATCACCTTTGTGCGCGGGGTCACCCGGCCCGTCTCACAGGGCGGCTCGCGGCTGGCCATGATGCGCGAGGGCCTCGCCTACGTGTGGACCAACAAGGTGGTGTTCGGCGCGATCTCGCTCGACCTCGCGGCGGTGATCCTGGCCGGGGCGGCGGCGCTGCTGCCGGCCTACGCCCGCGACGTGCTGAAGGTCGGGCCGGAGGGGTTCGGCGAGCTGCGCTCGGCGATCGCGGTCGGCTCGGCGTCGATGGCGCTCTACCTCTCGACTCGGCCGGTGCGCTCGCACGCCGGACTGAAGATGTTCGTCTGCGTGGCGCTGTTCTGCATCGGCAACGTCGTCTTCGGCCTGTCGCGGACGTTCTGGCTGTCGCTGGTCACGCTCGCGGCGCTCGGGGCGGCCGACCAGATGTCGGTGTTCGTGCGCCAGACGCTGGTGCAGCTGCTCTCGCCCGATGAGATGCGCGGCCGCGTCGCGGCGGTGTCGACCCTGTTCATCTCCGCCTCCAACGAGCTGGGCGAGTTCCGCGGCGGCCTGGCGGCGCGGTTCTTCGGACCAGTGGCGGCGGTCGTCTACGGCGGCGTCGCCGGCCTGGTGGTCACCGGCGTCTGGGCGAAGCTGTTTCCCGCCTTGCGCACCGCCGACCGGCTGGAATAGAGCCGTCGGCCAATTCCGCTTTTCATCTAAGGAGATAGACCCATGGGCATTTTGGACGGCAAGGTGGTGCTGGTCACCGGCGGCGGCAACGGCATCGGGCGCGACTGCGCGCTGATCGCGGCCAAGGAAGGCGCGAAGGTCGTGGTCAACGACCTCGGCGGCAGCCTGGCGGGCGGCGACGAGGGGTCGGCGGGGCCGGCCGAGACGGTGGCGCAGGAAATCCGCGCCGCGGGCGGCCAGGCGATCTCCAACTCCGAGAGCGTCACCAACCTGGCGGCCGTCCAGGGCATGGTCGAGCAGGCCCTGAAGGAGTTCGGCGGCCTGCACGCGGTGATCAACCCGGCCGGCATCCTGCGGGACGGCATGTTCCACAAGATGAGCGAGCAGGACTGGGACAAGGTCATCGACGTGCACCTGAAGGGCTCGTTCAACGTGGCGCGCGCCACCATCGAGCACTTCCGCGACCAGAACGACGGGGCCTACGTCTTCTTCACCTCGACGTCGGGCCTGCTGGGCAACGTCGGCCAGACCAATTACGGCGCGGCCAAGATGGGCATCGCCGGCCTCTCCCGGATCATCGCCATGGAGGGCGCCCGCAACAACGTGCGCGCCAATGCGCTGGCCCCCGTCGCCTGGACCCGCATGACCCAGTCGGTGCCGGTGAAGGACGAGGCCGCCGCCGCCCGCCGCGCGCAGATGGCCCAGGCCATCCGCCCCGACCAGCCGGCCCGCCTCTCGGTGGCGCTGGTCTCCGAAGCGGCCAAGCACGTCTCCGGCCAGGTGTTCGGCGCCAGCGGCGAGAACATCATCCTCTACTCGCAGCCGCGGCCGATCGAGACGCTGACCAACGAAGCGGGCTGGACGCCGCAGACCATCATCTCCGAGGCGTTCGCCAAGATGGGCCCGAAGTTCTACCCGCTCTCCCGCCCGACCCCGAGCATGGCCCAGGCGGCCGAGCAGGCGCCGGCGAAGGCCTGACCCTTACTCCCGCGGAGGGCGGGGACTCAGGTTTTTGGCCACGGAAAACACGGAAGGCACGGACCGGTTGTGATCGGCATCCACCTTTCAGTGTCATCCCGACCGGACACCCGCGAAAGCGGGTGGGAGAGCCGGGACCTACTTTGCGCGATCGTTGAAGCAGGTCCCGGATGACTCCGCTTCGCGGGTCTCCGGGATGACACTGTGAGGGTGAGGACGCGCCTGAGCGTCCGTGTTTTCGGTGTTTTCCGTGGCTAAAGACCTGGCCCCCTCGCGGACCGGGATCACGCCTTCGCGTCGGCCGCGTCGAAGAGCAGGTCGACGCGTTCGCAGGGCTCGGCGGCCGGCGCCGGCTCCAGGTGTTCCTGGACCGTGCGGGCGAGCCGGGTCGTGCCGTGCGAGCCGGCGTGCAGGGCGCGCCGGTGCAGCCAGACGCGCACCGCCTCGCGCACCACCGCCGCAGCGGAGCCGAATTCGCCCGCGTCGACGATCTGTTGCACCTGGTGGAGCTCTTGGCGCGGCAAAGCGAGGTTCAATCTACCGGAACGGCTCATGGCGGGTCTCCCGGACGCCGCGTCAATGTAGCACGAAAGAGCGCGGGTTAACGCCCGCGGTTCCCGAATCACCGACACTCTTTGGTGAATGAGAGTCCGCTACGTCGCCAACGCCTGCTTCCTCGCCACCCTGGCAAGCGGCCGGAAAATCCTGACGGATCCGTGGTTTACGGGGCCGTGCCAGCAGACCTGGTGGAACTTCCCCCCGGTCCACGCCCGCTTGCTGGACGAGGTGGGCGCCTCGCGCCCCGACTTTATCTACATCAGCCACCTGCACCACGATCACCTGCACGCCGAGAGCGTGGAGCGATTCGACCGGGCGACGCCGGTGATCGTCGGCAGGATGAACACCCCGAACCTGAAGGCCGCGCTGGCGGCCTTAGGGTTCCGCACCCTGATCGAGACGCCGTTCGAGACGCGCACGGCGCTGGCCGATACGGGCGCGCAGATGGTCCTCTTCAAGGACTTCCACGGCAACACCCAAGGCGACGACACCCAGGTGGTCTACGACCTCGACACCTCGCTCTACCTCTTCGACGCCGATGGCGCGCGGCTGTTCCTGGCGGTCGACAACACCATCCTGCCGGCCGACGCGGCGCGGGTGGCGGCTGAGTGGGGGGCGCCGGACATCGCCCAGCTGCCGTACGTGTCCGCCTCGCTCTTCCCGATGGCGATGAGCGACTACGACGACGCGAAGAAGGACGCGGCAATGCGGGCGCTGCGGCGGCGCACGGCGGCCAATTTCCGCCAGTCGGCGCGGGCGCTGGGCGCCAGACGGGTGATCCCGGCCGGCGGCGAATATGTGCTGGGCGGGCCGGCGGCGGGCGCCTCGCGCTTCCTGCCGCAGCCGCTGGAGGCGGAGCTCACCGCCGAGCTGGACGCCGCCGGCCTCGGCGAGGCGCTCGCCAAGCTCTATCCGGGCGACGAGCTCGACAGCGCGACGCTTCAGGTCGTCCGCGATCCGCAGGCCGAGTTCCGCGGCTTCACCGACGCCGACCGTGCCGCCTACGCCCTCGGCCTCGCCGACCGCACGCCGAGCTTCACCGAGCTTGCCTTGCCGCACGACACCGCCTTCGACTGGCCGCGGGCGCTGAAGAAGTGCGCCGCCAACTACGCCGCCCGCCGCGAGAAAATGGGCTTCGCGCCGGCCATGGACGTCTACCTCGACGTCCGGGAGCCCGTGGGCGGCCGCAAGCTGCTGTTCCGCTATGCGCTCGACAGCGCCGAGTGCGGCCTCTGCGAGGCCGAGGGCGAGCGGGACCGGCTGACCTATCGGCTCGACGAGCGGCTGCTGTTCTGCCTCGTCACCGGCCTGCTCTCCTGGAACGCCATGGAGGCCAGCGCCCTGATCGGCGTCGCGCGCGCGCCGGACGTCTACCAGCACGACCTGCACCGCTCGATGGTGCACTTCACCCTGTTGAGCTGAGCCCGGCCGGCCACGCGCCGAACATGGTTAACGAGGCTTTCACTCCCCTGCGCCACCCTGCCGGCGTGACCGATCTCCAGATATCCGCCGCCCCCGCCATCGCCGCCGGCCGCGAAGCCCTGCTCGCCGGCGACCCGCACACGGCGGTCTCGCTCTTCGAGCGCGCCGTCGTCATCGCCCCCGGCGAGTTCGAGGCCCGCTACTGGCTGGCGAGCGCCCTGCTAACCGCCGGCGATCCGCGCGCCGCCGAGCAGATGGAGGAGGCGCGCACGCTGCACGCGCTGACGCTGGCGCGGATCATGGAGGCCGACCTCGGCCGCTGCCAGACCGACGCGGCGTACGCCGACGCCATCGCCAGCCAGCTCTACGGCCAGAAGCTGGTCGCCATCTCCGCGGTGATCCGCCGGCTGGGCCTGGAGGCCGGGACGATGAGCGCCTCGGCGATGCTCAACTACGGCCTCGCCATGCAGCACCAGGGCCGGGTCGAGGAGGCGTGCGAGGTGTTCGCCGCCGCCGGCCGCGCCTTCCCGGTCGCCGCGGCGCACCAGTTCCTGTTGCCGGCGGTGCTGTTCTGCGACGATGGCGAGGCGCGGCACGCAGCGCTGGCGCGCGAATGGGCCGGGCTCTACGCCAAGCCGCCGGCCAGCGCGGCGCACGCCAATCCCGGCCGCGACGGCCGCAAGCTGAGGATCGGCTACGTCGCGCCCTGGTTCGCCGAGAACCAGCTGAAGCAGTTCATCACCCCGCTGCTGGAGAACCACGATCCGGCGGCGGTGAGCGTCACCCTCTATCCGACCGACGCGGCCAGCGAGGCCGGCAAGTGGCCGGGCTGGATCGACATCCACCCGCTCGGCCAGCTGAGCGACACCGAGGCCGCGGCGATGATCCGCCGCGACGGCATCGACGTGCTGGCCGACTGCTGGGGCCACACCGCCGGCTCGCGGCTGCCGGTGTTCGCCCACAAGCCGGCCCCCGTGCAGATCGCCTGGCTGAATTTCATCCAGACCACCGGCCTTTCGCAGGTCGACTATGTGCTGCACGCCGACGGCGCGGCCACCGACGAGATGGCTTCGCTGTTCACCGAGGCGATCTGGCGGATCGGGCCGGTGTTCAACGCCTTCCGGCCCGCCGCCGGGCGCCTGCCGCCGGTCCCGACGCCGGCGCTCACGGCCGGCCGCGTGACCTTCGGCTCGTTCAAGCACCCCGCCAAGCTCAGCGGCCAGGCGCTCGACGGCTGGACGGCAGTGCTGCGCGCCCTGCCGACCTCGCGGCTGATCCTCAAATACGGCTACTTCGTCGACCCGGTGCTGCAGCGGGCGACGCAGGCGCGGTTCGCCGCCCGCGGCGTCGCGCCCGAGCGGATCGAGTTCGCCGGCCACTCCAGCGGCGAGGCCTATTTCCAGGCATTCCGGGAGATCGACCTGATGCTCGACGGCTGGCCGGCGCCCGGCTCGACCACCACGCTCGACGCCCTCTCCAACGGCGTGCCGGTGCTGGTGATGGCCGAGCGCAACCTCGCCGGGCAGTACGCCAAGTCGATCCTGGACGCGGCCGGGCTGCCCGAGCTGGTGGCCGGGACCCCGCAGGCCTTCGTCGAGCGCGCGCTGGAGCTTTGCCGCGACCTGCCGCGCCTGGACGCCCTGCGCTCGCGCACCCGCCCGGCCTTCGAGGCCAGCCCCTATTGTGACGAGGCCGGCTTCGCGCGGCGCGTCGAGGGCGCGTTCGGGCGGATGTTCGACCGCTGGCAGCGGCGCGCGGCGGCATGAAGCTGGCGTTCTTCGGCTACGCGTGGAACCGCACGCTGCAGCCCGACGCCTACCTCACCGAGACCGTCGCCTCGCTGGCCGAGGCCGGCGCCGACGTCGACATCTATCTCGGCAGCCAGCTCTCCAAGGAATACGGCATCTACGGCGTGAACGGCGCCGTCGATCTCGACCGGCTGGCCGAGTTCATGGCCGTCGAGGCCTACGACGGGGCGATCTCGTTCAACAACTCGATGCTGGTCCCGCAAGTCCAGGCCGCGATCCCAGGGCCGGTGGCGACGGTGCTGGTGGACGAGCCCGAGCACCTCTTCGACTATCTGGGGAACGGCGCCTACGAGGTGCTGCGCCAGGACCTGCAGATCGTGGCGATGTCGTCGGCGCTGGAGCGGCGGCTGATCGCGGCCATCCCGGATGTGCAACGTCGGCTGCACTTCATGCTGCCCGCGACGCGCAACGAGCCGGGCGAAGCGACGGCTGTCTATCCGATCTCATGGGTGGCCAGCTTCGTCGGCGACCTCAACCTCGACCAGTACCTTGGCCTGATGGTCGAGCGGCCCGACTTCTACGCCCTGACGCAACGCTGCCTGGCGTTGCTCGAGCGCGAGGGCAGCCTCGCGCGGATCACGGCCGAAGCCGGCATGGATGCGGCGCTGATCGCCTCGCTGCCGTGGAAGTTCGACTACTTCCAGGCGCAGATGCTCAACATCCTGACCAACCGGCGGCGGGTGGAGATCGTCGAGCGGCTGGCCCCGCACGGCCTCGCGCTGTTCGGCAACGCCAACTGGCAGAAACTGCTGACGTATGACGCCGGCGTGCTCGCCGCCCTCCAGCCCGGGCCGCGGCCGGAGACGCATGCCGACCTGCGGCGCATCTACAACAGCTCGAAGATCTCCATCAACGCGCCCCAGGCCCACATTTCGGAAGGCGCGGTGCAGTACCGCGTGATCGACGTGATGGCGTCCAACGCCCTGATGATCACCCAGCACAGCGAGACCTCCGACCTCTATCGGGTCTTCGGCCCGGACTGCCCGGTGCCGACCTATTCGACGCTCGACGAGTTGGAGGCGCTGTGCCTGCGCTATCTGGGAGACGACGCCGAGCGCAGGCGGCTGGTCGCCGAGTGCAACCGGCTGGTGGCGACGGGCTTCAGCTTCGCCGAACGGGCGCGGACGCTCCTCGGCATCCTCGGGTTCGCGCCAGGCCCCGCAGCCGGCAAGGTTCGCAAGATGGACCTGCGGCTGTTCATGGCCGGGCAGAGCTAGGCGGCCAGCCCCGGCCGAGCCCCCACAGCTCGCGAGGATCTAGGCGGCGCGCCGGATCTTCTTCTGGCGGGCGGTATGGAAGGACTCGTCGGTGACGATCACCTTGGCCGGCGCCTTGTAGGGCGCGAGCTGGGCGCGGCAGGCGGCGCGGATGCGGCGCTTCAGGTCGTCGGGCGGCTCAGGCGCGGTCAGCGCCACCTTGGCGACGACGATCTGGCCCAGCATCGGGTGCGGCTCGGCGATGACCGCCACGTCCCGGATGTTGTCGAGGGCCAGGATCACGTCCTCGACCTCGGCCGGATAGACCTTCTGGCCGCCGACGTTGATGATGTCGGAGACGCGGCCGAGGATGCGGATCCACTCGCCGTCGACCTCGACCTGGTCCTGGGTGTTGAACCAGCCCTCGGCGTCGAAGTTGGACGGGGCGTTGAGGTAGCCCAGCATGGCGTACTTGGAGCGGATCCAGAGGATCCCCGCCCGCACCTCGGTCTCGAAGCCCTCGCCGCCGACCCGCACCCAGAGCGAGCCGTCCGGCCGCGACTGCGAGCGCAGCACCCCGACCTCCGAGAGCCCGTAGGTCTGCTGCAGCTCGACGCCCGGGAAGGCCTCCTTCAGCCGGGTGAGGGTCGACTGCGGCATCACCTCGGTGCCGTAGGTGATCCGCTTCAGCGAGCCGAGGTCGAGCTTGCGGTGCAGGCCCGAGGCCAGCATCAGCGTCAGGAACGATGGCGTCGCCGGCAGCAGCTCCACCCGCTCGCGGGCGATCGCCTCGCAGACGGCGGCCACCGAGCGATCCGCCACCGTCACCACCGCGCCCAGGCTGGAGGTGATGGCCAGCACCGTGTTCACGCCGCCGAAGTGGTCGATCATCAGGAACGGGATGGCGCGGGTGGCGGCGCGCTGGACGCGGAACTTGTCGGCGATGCGCGCGAAGTCGTGCAGGATCGCCTTCGGCGCGCCGCTGGAGCCGGACGAGAACAGGATCAGGCCGGCGCGGCCGGCGGCGACCAGCTCGGCGATCAGCGGATGCTCGGCCCGGATCGGGCGGCGCGCGAAGGCCGCCTCGCGGTTGGCCGCGTCGAACGCCACGAACCAGTCGCAGCCGGAGATGGCCAGCGCCGCGCCTTCCTCGACCACCGCCAGGCGGCTGAGCGGGATGACGATGGCGCCGCGCAGCGCCAGCGCCAGGATCAGGCAGACTACCGCCGGCGCATAGTCGGCGAGGATGGCGACCTTGTCGCCGGCCTCAACGCCCTCGGCCTCCAGCGCCGCGCCGAAGGCGTCGATGCGGGCCAGCACCTCGGCATAGGTGGTCGTCTCGCCCTCGTGGATGAAGGCGGGGCGGTCGGCGGCGGTGGCGAAGCGGTCGAGCAGCCACTGCATGGGGTCAGGCCGCCGCCTTCAGCTCTTCGAGCACGACCTTGATCAGGGCGTAGGAGGTGATGTCGGCGGCGTCCGCGTCGGGGATCTGCACGCCGAACGACTGCTCCAGCGCCAGCACCAGGTTCATGTGCTTCAGCGAGTCCCAGCTCTTCAGGGTGTCCTGGCTGGCGTCGGGGCCGATGGCGGTGGCCGGCACGCCGAGCACGGTCCCCATCACCTGCTTCAGCGCGGCTTCGTCAATCATGCATCACCTTGATCCAGGGGCTGGGCGGCGGCGCGACAGCCGCGATGTCGGTCTCGTAGGTGCGGACGCCGTCCGCCTCGCCGGCAAGCGGCAGGCCGAGGCGGTCGTAGAAGTCGGCGGCCTGGGCGTTCTTGGCGGTCGGGCGGTACTCGGCGCGGACGCGCGTGCAGCCGCGCGCCGCGGCGTCGGCGAAGATCGCCGGCCAGATGGCGAACTCGACGCCGCGGCCAAGCACCCGGCAGCTCATGAACAGGCTCTCGACGGCGGCGGTCCCGCCCTCGCAACGCACCACCACGACGCCTGTGAGCCCGGCCGAGCCGAACTTGTCGGCCACCTCCAGCGAATAGACCGCGGCGGCCGGATCCTGCATCAGCCGCTCGATGTCGCCGGCCGAGTAGCGGACCGTGGTCAGGTTGAACTGGTTGGACTTCTGGCTGAGCTCGGCGATGCGGGCGACGCGCCGGGCGTCGTCGCGCGCCAGGGTGACGGTGAGGCCGAGCGAGGCGAGGTAGGCCTCCTGGGTCTCGAAGCGGGCCTGCTCGGCCAGCGCCGCGGCGCGCTGGCGGTACTGCTCGGTCTTGTCGGCGCGGTCGGCGGAGGCGCCGCCGGCCAGGAACAGGTCCTTGATGGCGGCGATCACGTCCAGGTAGGCGGGCGGGCTGGCGGGAACCTGGAAGACGGTCACCTCCGGCAGCTGCGCGCGCACCGCCTCGCACTCGAAGGCGGAATCGTCGAGGAAGACCAGGCTGTCCAGGCCGATGTTGAGGGTCTGGGCGAGGCGCCGCAGGCCGGCGACCTTGTCGTCCCAGCTGACCTCCCTGGCGATGATGTCCGCGTCGCGCAGCACCATGTCCGGATGGGTGGCCAGCACCGCGTCGACGTCGGCGGGATTGTTCTTCGAGCAGAGGCAGAGGAGCACGCCCTGCCGCCGCAGCGCCTGGAACTCGCTCTGGGCGCGGTGGAACACGTTGCCCGGATAGCCTTCGGGGCTGAGCCTGATGCCGCCGGCCAGGTCCTCGCCCAGCACGCCGCCCCAGAGGGTGTTGTCGCAGTCGAGCACCAGCGCCTTGTGGAAGCGCGTGCCCCAGGCGCGGGAGACGGCGGTGACCTGCCGCGCCCAGGCGTCCAGCAGCGCCGGCGAGTAGGGGGCCGCGTTGCGCAGATAGAAGCGCAGGTCGAAGGCGGCTCTACGGCCCAGGTCGGCGACCAGGCCGGCCATGTCGATCCAGCGGACGTTGGCGTGGGCGGCGGCTTCTTCGCGCAGCGCCCGGTTCAACCGCTCCACCACGGCGTCGAGGCGGTCGCCGCCTGCGACCGGCGCGGTGAGGCGGTGCAGGCCGCAGAGGAAGACGGTGCGGAAGCCGGCGGCCTTGGCCAGCGCCAGCCGCCAGCGGGCGCTGAGCTCGGCCTCGCGGGCGTTCAGCTCCTCGTCGGAGAGGATGGCGGCGCGGGCCTCGAAGGCGGGGGCCAGCGTGTCGAGGAAGGGCGCGAGCAACAGGCAGTCGACGCCCTCGGCCGCGAAGCGGTCGATGTCGCCCAGCGGGTCGTCGAAATTGCCCTGGCTCACCTCGACGCGGACGCCGGCGGCGAGGGCGTGGCGGCGCAGGTAGAGGCCGAGCAGGTCGACCGTGGCGCCGGCGCTGACGCCGATGCGGGCGACGGGCGACGAGCGCTCGGCCTCGGCGGCTTCGACGGCGGCCATCACCTCGGCCAGGGAGGCCGCGGGGTCGGCGAGCACGTCGCGGGGCGAGCGGGCGGTATCGGGGCCGAGCGCGGTGTTCATCGCATCACCGTCCCGCCGTTCACGGCGAGCGTCTGGCCGGTGACGTAGGCGGCCTCCGGCGAGGCCAGGTAGGCGACCGCGGCGGCGATGTCGGCGGGGGTCGCCAGGCGCCGCAGCGGCGTCTGCCGCGCGGCGACCATCTGGGCCTTCTGCGGGATGTCGCCAATCAGCGCCGTCTCGGTCATGCCCGGGGCGACGCAGTTCACGGTGACGCCGCTCGGCCCCAGCTCGACGGCCAGCGAGCGCGACATGGCCGCAAGCGCGGCCTTGGCCACGGCGTAGGCGGTCCAGGTCGGCGTCGGCGCGCCCTCGGCCACCTGGGAGGTGATGTTGACGATGCGGCCGGCGCCGCGCCCGGCCATCGCCGACGCGCAGGCCTTGACCAGCAGGAAGGCGGCCTTCACCTGCACGTCGAGCTGCGCCTGGATGTCGGCCCAGGCCAGGTCCTCGAAGGCGCGGGCGCCGATGGCGGGCGAGGCGTTGTTGACCAGCACGTCGACCGGGCCGAAGGCGCGCACCGCCGCGGCGGCCAGCGCCTCGGCGGCTTCGGGGCTGGCGAGGTCGGCTTCGACGGCGACGGCGCGGGCCGGGCCGCCCAGCGCTTCGATGGCGGCGACCACTGCCTGGGCGCGGTCGGCGCGGCTACGGTAGGCGACCACGACGTCGAGGCCGGCTTCGGCCAGCCGCTGGCAGATGGCGCGGCCGATGCCGCCGCCGCCGCCGGTGACCAGCGCCACGCGGCGGCGCTCGACGTCCGGCGCCGCGGCCGAGGCGGCGGGCGATTCCAGCACCTTCACCTTGCCGGCGCCGCTCAGCACCGTCTGGCCGGCCTGGTTGACGATCACGGTCTCCAGCTCCAGCAGCCGGTCGCGTTCGTGCTTGGCGGTGACGGCAGCAGTGATCCTCAGCACGTCGCCCAAGCGCACCGGCAGCAGGAACTCCAGGCTCTGCGACACCCAGAGCGCGCCGGGTCCCGGCAGCTCGGTGCCGATCACCGTGGAGATGAAGGACGCGCCCAGCATGCCGTGCACGACGATGTCGCGGAAGCTGGTGGCCTCGGCGTAGGCGCGGTCGACGTGCAGCGGATTGTCGTCGCCGGTCATCTCGACGAAGCGGCGCACGTCCGCCTCGGTGATCTGGCGGGTGATGGTGCGGGCCTCGCCCACGCGGATGGCGTCGAAGTCGGCGAACATCGTCAGCCGCCCCCGCCGGCGCCGACCGGGGCCCAGCGCCAGACGCTGGCGGCGAAGTTGAAGCCGGCGCCGATGGCGGCCAGCACCACGGTCGAGCCGGGCGCGATCAGCCCCCGCTCCACCGCCTCGCTGAGGGCGATGGGGACCGAGGCGGCCCCGGTGTTCCCGATCTCCTGGACGTTGGTGTAGGTGCGCGTCAGGTCCGCGCCCATCTTGCGGACGATGTAGTCGATCAGGTTGTAGTTGGCCTGGTGGAAGACGAAGAAGTCGACCTCCGCCAGCTCGATCCCGGCCTTGCCGCAGGCGGCGCGCACCACCGCCGGCAGGTGGGTGATGGCCTGCTTCCAGGTGGCGAGCCCGTTCAGCTCCATCACGTCGGCCTCGGAGCGGCCGGCATGGCCCATGACCGGGAAGCTGGAGCCGCCGCCGCGCACCCGCACGGCCTCGTAGTTGGATGAGTCGGTGTGGAAGGCCGAGGCGACGATGCCTGCGCCCTCGCGCCGGCCCAGCACCACCGCCCCGGCGCCGTCGCTGTGATAGATCACCGAGTCGAGGTTGGTGCGGTCGATGTAGCGGCTGTTCATCTCGACGCCGACCACCAGGGCGTGGCGCAGCGACGGGTCGGCGGCCATGCGGTCGGAAGCGGCGGTGAGGCCGGCGACGAAGCCGGCGCAGTTGGCCTGCAGGTCGAAGATCTGGCCGCCCCGGGCGCCGATGTCCTTGTGGAGCTTCGCCGAGAGCGGCGGAAAGGTGTAGTCGGCCGAGAAGGTGCAGGCGACGATCAGGTCGATCTCGTCCGCCGCGACGCCGGCGCCGGCCATGGCCCGCCGGGCGGCCTGCACGGCGAAGCCGGAGGCGGTGTCGTCCGGCGCGGCGATGTAGCGGCGCTTGATGCCGGTCTTCTCGACGATCCATTCGGGCGTGACGTCGAGGCCGCGGCAGAGCGCCTCGTTGGTCTCGACCACGCCGGCCAGATGGTGGCCCGCGCCGATGATGGCGACGCCGCTGGACGGCTTCATCGGCCGGCCTCCCCGGCGAGGAAGGCCAGCAGGGGGCGGTTGGACTCGCGAATGGTCGCGAACGTCGCTGATGGTCCATGGCCCGGATGGATCATCGTCTCGCACTCGATCGTGTTCCAGAGCGCGGTCAGGCTCTGGCGCAAGAGGCCGTGGTTCTCGCCCGGCAGGTCGGAGAGGCCGACGCCGCGGGCGTAGAGGCTGTCGCCGGTGAAGAGGTGCTCGCCGAAGCGCAGGAACGAGCTGCCCGGCGTGTGGCCCGGGACCGGCAGGTAGGTCACCGGCATGGCCGGCGGCGCCGCCGGATCGACCAGCGTGAGCTCCGGCAGGGTGATCCGCTGCTCCAGCTTCACCACCATCAGCAGGAAGTTGCTGCTTTTGGCGGTCTTCAGGTCCGCCTGATGCAGGAAGACCTCGGCGCCATAAGTGCGCTGGAAGAAGCTGGCGCCGCCGACGTGGTCGAAGTGGCCGTGGGTGCAGAACACCTGGCGGGGGGTCAGGCCCAGTTCGCGGGCGGCGCGGTCGATGCGCTGCGGATCGAGGCCAGGATCGACCACGAAGGCCTCGCCCGGCACGCCGGCGGCGCAGATGTAGGCATTGGACGGGAAGGCCCCGCCGGTGACGCGCCAGATCCCCTCGCCCACCGCTTCGGCAAGCTCGGACGGCGGCTCGAAAGCGGGAAGCGCGCGGGCGGGCGGCGACCTGCGGGCCATCAGTTCACCCCGCCGAGGAAGACGGTCTGGGCGGTGATGTAGTCGCTGCCCTCGGAGGCGAAGAAGTCGATCACGTTGAGGATGTCGCGGGCCTGCGCGAACCGCGGCACCGGCAGGGCGGCGATGATCGCCTCGATCTTCTCGCGCGGCAGCTGCGAGAGCATGTCGCTGTCGATGGCGGTGATCCCCAGCGTGTTGCAGGTCACGTTCATCGGCCCGAACTCCTTGGCCATGACGTTGGCCAGGGTGGCCAGGCCCGCCTTGGTGGCCGCGTAGACGCTGTCGCCCTGCGGCTCCAGGCTGGCGGCCATGGAGCCGATGTTGATGATCCGGCCCCACTTGGACTTGCGCATGAACTTGGCCGCCTCGCGTGAGACGATGAAGGGCGCCAAGAGGTTGACGTTGACCATCGCCTGGGCGGCGGCCGGCGGCATGATCAGCGCGTACTGGGAGGTCAGCACCGCGGCGTTGTTGACCACGATGTCGATCTTCTGGACCTGGCCGTGCAGGCCGAGGAACGCCTTCTGGATCGCCGCCGGATCGGCGAGGTCGACCTGGACGTGGCGGTAGGAATCGGAGGCGACGCCCGGCTCGCCGCGAGCGAAGCCGATCACCTCGGCCCCCTCGTCGAGGAAATGCTGGGCGATGGTCCGGCCGACGCCGCGCGTCGCGCCGGTGACCAGCGCCGTCTTTCCCAAATAGCGATGCATGAACGCGCGGGCCGACTCTGCAGAGATGGCCGCCAGGATGGCCGCGAGGGCGCGAATTTATGGTTAACGGGCGGTGCGACGGTCGGCAGCGACTGCCGCTTCGGCGGGCCGTTGCGGCGGCTGTCCCTCGCTGACATGCTCGGCCGATGAAACTGGACGCCGCGTATTCGACTATTTCCGCCGCGTCGATCACGACGGTGGTGGACGAGCAGTACGCAATCGGCCCCCTCGCCCGTTGCAGCCTCCTTCGGCGCGGTTTCAATGACAGCTACGCGATGAAGGGCGCCGACGGCAGGCGCTACATAGCGCGGCTGTCCAAGCGAAGATTCCGAGGTCCGGCCAACGCCGACTACGAGACAGAGCTGCTCACGCACTTGCATCGATCCGGGATCACCGTCGGCGCTCCGGTTGCAGACCGCGACGGGCGGCTCTGGAACAGTCACGACGCGCCGGAGGGGCCGCGCGAGTTCGTGCTTTTCGAGCGGCTCAGCGGCCGCGAGTTGATCGCGGCCGTGCGCCGGGCCGGCAAGCCGGACGAGCAGACTCTCACTGACGTCCAGGCCCTCGGCGCGAGCCTCGCGCGCATCCACGTGGCTGGAGAGGGCTTCGAGGGACCGCCCAGCCTCTATCGCATCGAGGGATCGGACCTGCTGGATGCCCCGCTCGCGCAGATCGTCGGCGTCGTGGACGGTGACCTTGGCGAGACTGCAACAGCCTTGGGCGACAAGCTCCGGACGCGTCTCCACGAACGCGCCGCGGCACTTTCCATCGGGCACTGTCATGGCGACAACCATGCAGGCAATACGCTGATCGCCGACGCTGCCGACGGAACGCTCGTTCCAGGGTGGTTCGACTTCGACGATGGCGGCCCCGGCTTCCTGGCTTATGACCTCGCCACCTTCCTCTGGAGCCTGCTGCTGCGCACACCGAGCGGCGAAATGAACGAGGATGTCCCGCCCTTCTGGCGAGCGTTTATCGGCGGCTATCGCAGCGCGCGTCCAATTCGTGCGGCGGATTTGAAGTCGATCGGCCTCCTGGTGGCCGTCCGCCAAATCTGGCTCCTGGGCAACCACGCCAGCCTTGTCCCCAGCATCGGCCCTTTCCCCGCGGATTATTTTCGCCAAGGCCTTGATCTCGCACGTAAGTGGGAGGGTCTGTCCGCGCCCGAGGTTGAGTGAAGCTGACTCAAACGTCAGTGGCCCACGCCTGAGCGGTAGGAGCCGTCCCTTGCAGCCATCTGAGGTTCAGCGCGCGGTGGCTGCGGCCAGGTCGGTCGCCTCGGCGCTCGATCTGGCAGCCGACGACGCCGTCGTGCTGCAGAACTCCAACAACCTCGCCGTGCGCCTGCTGCCCTGCGACGTCTTTGCGCGGATCGCGCCCCTGGGGCGGGACCGGGCGCAGTTCGAGATCGAACTGGCGCAGCGGCTCGCCGAGGCCGGATGCCCGGCGGCGGCGCTCGAGCCGCGCGTGGCGGCGCGCCCTTACGAGTGCGACGCCTTCGTGGTCACGCTGTGGACCTACTACGCGCCCGTGACGCCTCCGGACATCGCGCCTGCCGACTATGCCGATGCCCTCGCCCGGCTGCATGCGGGCATGCGCAAGCTCGACGTCGCCACGCCGCACTTCTGGGATCGAGTCGCGGAGGCCGAGCAGCTCATCGCCAGCCCCGCGCTGTCGCCGGCCCTCGCCGACGCGGATCGGCAGCTGCTGGGCGCCACCTTCAGAGACCTGAGGCGAAGCATCGCCGACCGCGGCGCCCCCGAACAGCTGCTGCACGGCGAGCCACACCCCGGCAACCTGCTCAGCACCAAGACCGGGCCGCTGTTCATCGACCTCGAGAGCGGTTGCCGCGGGCCGGTCGAGTTCGACCTGGCCCACGCGCCCGAAGCGGTCGCCGCGCACTATCCGGGCGCCGACCCAGACCTGCTCGGCGAGTGCCGTCGCCTCGTCCTGGCGATGGTCGCGGCGTGGCGCTGGGACGCCACCGACCAGTTCCCGAACGGGCGACGCGTAGGTCAGGAACTGGTCAGCACGCTTCGCGCGGGTCCGCCGTGGCCATCGCTCGACGCCATGATGCGGCGACTGGCTGGTCCGTAGGCGAGCACCATCAGGCGAAGCCTGAACGCCCGACATGCCCTCGTTCACCACCGCGTCCGCTACGGCGGCGCGATCTCCTGGAGCAGCTCCAGGATGTAGTCGGTGAGGGTGGCGACGTCGTCGAAGGGGGAGATCTCGCGGCTCATGGCGCGGTCGTCGGTGAGGCTGAGCGGGGCGTTCCACTTGATGGTCAGCGCCGTCTCCACGTCGACGATCACCGAGACCAGCGACAGCGAGTCGAGGCTGGCGTCGGGGCCAAAGAGCGGCGTGGTCGGGCCGATCTCGACCTGCTCGGCCTCGTCCAGCTCCGCGTTCAGGCTTTCCAGCGCCTCATAGACGATGCGCAGGACCGCCTCGCGCCGCTCCGCCGGGTCCGCCACGCGCTACGCCTTCGCCGCGGCCGGGCGGCCGAGCTTGATCAGGCCGCGCATCCGCGGCGCGGCGACGGCGCGGTACTCGTCGGCGAGCAAGCTGAGCGCGATGGCGTCGTGGAACTCGCCGTCCGAATGGAAGTGGCGGCGGAAGCGGCCCTCCTCCTGCATGCCGAGGTACTTCTGCCACTTCACCATCAACTGGTTGCGCTCCTCGACCACCCCGTAGATGCGCTCCAGGCCCAGCCGTTCGAAAGCCAGCTCGTAGAGCAGCAGCATGGCCTCGACGGCGGCCGGACGGCCGCGCGCGGCCTCCTCGTCGCCGATCAGGAAGCGGGCCGATTCGGCGCGGCGGTTGGCGAGGTCGATGCCGACCAGCGACAGCATGCCGACCGGCGGGCCGTCCTTCAGCTCGATCACATAGTTGAACTCGCCGCGCGGCCGGGCGGCGATCCAGCGCGCCTGGTCCTCCACCGAGGCCGCGGCGCCGTTCAAGAGCCGCGCGCGCTCGCCGAGCCGCCAGGCATGCGTCATCGCCGCGTCCTCGACCCGCAAGGGGCGCAGCCGGACGAACTCGCCGGCAACCTCCGGCGCGGTCTGCGGCAGGCTGTCGGGCCGCTCACTCATGCGGCGACTATAGCCGCCGAATCGGCGGCTTGCCGACTCGCATCGGCGCGGCGGCGATACGCAGAGCGGTCAGCGGCGGGCGTGCGGGCGCCCGCGCGCCGCGGTGAAGCGGCTGCCCTCGTCCGCGCGGTTGAGCATGCGCCGGCGCGCCTCGCCGACGACATCCTCCAGCGCCGCGCAGCGCAGCGGCTTGGGCAGCTCGCCGTCGTAGAGGCCAAGGTCGAGCCTGGCCGGCATGTCGGTGCTCCAGCGGACGATGAAGGCGCTGCGCGACGGGCCGTCGTTGCGGATCCGCCAGGCGGCCTCGTCGCCGCCGATCCCCGGCATGTGCAGGTCCATGACGACCAGGTCGAACGCGGCCACCCGGGCCAGCTCGGCCGCCTCCTCGCCCGACGCCACCGACGTCATCGTGCAGCCGAGCGACGGCAGGATCGCCTGCATCACCAGGCGATTGTGCTCGTTGTCGTCGACGACGAGCACCCGCATCGGGACCTCGTCGCCCTCCCGGCTGAACGGCGAAAGATGTGAGTCGACCACTGCCCGGCGCCTCCGTGCCTTGCGTGTCCCCGACTCGACGGGAACGAGTAGCAGGCCGTTCTTAATCGCGAGTTGAGAGTCCGCGCTTTATTTTCGCGGCAGCGGCGGCGGTCGTTTCTTTGTTTTGTTGTTCTGACGCGCAGGCATGCTGAATTGCGGCGATACGTGAGCGGGCGCGGCGCAATTTGCGGCTATTCACGCGGGCGGCCACGCCTCTTTGCGCGGCCGGCCTGGGGTGCGGGATCATCCGGGATTGGCGCGGCCGCTGCGGCCGCTATCATCGAACCATGTCTCGCCGCGTCCTTCAATCGCTGCTCGTCGCGCTGTGCCTGACGGCGTCCGGCCCCTCGGCCGTCGCCCACAAGACCAACGCCGACGACGTGAAGCTGATGGTCTACGGCAACGCCAGCTTCATCGCCGGCGGGCTGCCGCACCGGGTCTTCCTCGGCTGCCTCAATTGCGAGGCGAACGACCCGCGCTCGGTCTGGAACCCGTCCTCGCGGTACGGCTGGCTGAACGGCGCCGGCGTCTGGGACCCGCAAGGGCCCTACCGCAGCCGCAACAGCCGGCTTTCGGTCTGCAACCGCCTGGCGCCCGATCCGCCGGTGGTGTTCGACGAATACTGGGGCTTCTACTACGCGCTGAGCGTCGACACCCGCGGCGGCAGCGTCTGCGGACTCAACGGCCCGCACGAGGCCTGCCGGGCGATCTACGCCATGTGCGGCCAGCGCGGCCCCTACTGAAGCTCAAGGCCGCGGCCGTCCGGCGCGGCGGCGTGGCCGGCCCCCAGCGGCCGCTGCATGTTGACGATGTCGACCCAGCGGCCCTGCTTGAAGCCGAGGCCGCGGCCGACGCCGCTCTCCTGGAAGCCGAGCGCCCGGTGCAGGCCGATCGAGGCGGCGTTGCCGGAATCGCCGATCACCGCCATCAGCTGGCGCAGCCCCAGCCCCTCGCAGACGGCGACCACCTCGCCCAGCAGCGCGCGGCCGACGCCGCGGCCGACGTGCGCCGGATCGATGTAGACGCTGTCCTCGGCGGTGTAGCGGTAGGCGGCGCGCGGGCGGAACGGCGCGGCGTAGGCGAAGCCCGTGACCCGCCCGCCGTCGTTTTCGGCGACGAGGTAGGGCAGGCCGTGCGAGCGCACCGCGGCGATCCGGGCCGCCATCTCCGCCTCGGAGGGCGGGATCTCCTCGAAGGTGGCGAGGCTGGTCAGCACATGGTGTCCGTAGATCGCCGCCACGGCGGCGGCGTCCCCCGGCCCGGCCTCGCGAATGATCACGCCCGCCCCTCGCCCTCGATCGCCCAGATGGCGAAGGCGTAGTCGAGGGCGATCTCCTTGAGGAAGTCGAATCGGCCCGAGGCGCCGCCGTGCCCGGCTTCCATGTTGATCTTGAGCAGCACCGGGCGCCCGCTTGTCGTATTTTCGCGCAAAGCCGCGATCCACTTTTCCGGCTCCCACCAGGTGACGCGGGGGTCGGAGAGGCCGCCGGTAGCGAGGATGGCCGGATAGGGCTTGGGGCCTACGTTGTCGTAGGGGCTGTAGCTGGCGATGTAGTCGTAGGCCTCGGGGTCCTTCAGCGGGTTGCCCCACTCGGGCCACTCCGGCGGCGTCAGCGGCAGGCTGGTGTCGCTCATGGTGTTGAGCACGTCGACGAACGGCACCGCGGCGATGATCGCGCCCCAGAGGTCGGGCCGCAGGTTGGCGATCGCGCCCATCAGCAGGCCGCCGGCCGAGCCGCCGTAGGCCGCCACCCGCCCGGCGCGGCCGTAGCCCTCGGCGACCAGATGCTCGGCGCAGGCGACGAAATCGGTGAAGCTGTTCTTCTTCCTGAAGCCGCGCCCGTCGAGGAACCAGCCCCAGCCCTTGTCGGAGCCGCCGCGGATGTGGGCGATGGCCCAGATCCAGCCGCGGTCGACGAGGCTCAGGTTGCGGATCGAGAAGCTGGGCTCCTGCGGGAAGCCGTAGGCGCCGTAGCCGTAGACCAGCAGCGGCGCCGAGCCGTCGAGCTTGGTCCCCTTCAGCATCAGCACGGTGATCGGGACCTCGGCGCCGTCCGGGGCCTTGGCGTAGAGCCGGCGGGTCTCGTAGCGGGCCGGATCGTGGCCGGAGGGGATCTCCTGGGTCTTGCGCAGCGTCCGCGCGCGGCTCGCCATGTCGTAGTCGAACCACTGCCGCGGCGTGGTCGGCGACTGGTAGACGAAGCGGGTGACGGCGGTGTCGTACTCCAGGCCCGGATCGAGCGAGAGGGCGTAGGCCGGCTCGTCGAAGGCGATGGTGTGCTCGTCGCCGGCCAAATTGCGCACCACGATGCGGTCGATGGCGTTCTCGCGCTCCAGCCGCACCAGGTGGCCGCTGTAGGCGGCGACGCCGGCGATCAGCCGGCCCGGCTGGTGGGCGATGAAGTCGCGCCAGGACGCGCGGCCCGGAATGGCGGCGTCGGAGACCATCAGCTTGAAGTCGACCGCGCCGCCTTCGTTGGTGCGGATGGTCCAGCGGCCGTCCCAGCGGCCGAGGCTGTAGCGCACGCCCTCGCGGCGCGGCTCGGCGACCACCGGCGCGGCGGCTGGATCGTCGCCGGGGATCAGCCAGATCTCGCTGGTCTCCTGGTTGCGCGCCTGGATCAGCACATGGCTGTGGTCGTCGGTGAGTTCGACGCCGAGGAACATGCCCTCGTCCGGCTCCTCGTAGATCAGCGCGTCCTCCGCTTCTCCACTTGGGCCGCCGCGCGCCGGCCGGCGGAAGACCTTCGAGGGCCGGGCGTTCTCGTCGCGCCAGACCCAGTAGAGCCAGGCGCTGTCGGGCGAGAAGCAGAAGGCGCCGTAGGCGTTGTCGATCACGTCCGGCAGCTCGGCGCCGGTCGCCAGGTCCTTGCGGTGGATGCGGTAGTACTCCGAGCCCTGCACGTCCTCGGCCCAGGCGTAGAGCTTGTGGTCGGGCGAATGGCCCGCCGCGCCGACCGAATAGTAGGCATGCGGCGCCGAGCGCGCCGCCTCGTCCAGCAGCAGCTCCTCAGGCCCGTCCGATCCGCACGGGCGGCGCACGTGCCGGGGGTGCTGCGCGCCGATCTCGTAGCGGGCGAAGTATTCGAACGGCCCGTCGGCGTCCGGCACCGAGGCGTCGTCCTCCTTGATCCGCCCCTTCATCTCCTCGAACAGCGCCGCCTGCAGCGCCTGCGTCCCGCCCAGCACCGCCGCCACGTAGGCGTTCTCGGCGACGAGATGCTCGCGCACGTCGGCCTTCACCACCGACGGGTCGTGCAGCACGGCCTGCCAGTTGTCGTCCTTCATCCAGGCATAGTCGTCGACGCGGGCGCGGCCGAGCTGCTGGATGGTCCGGGGCTCTTTGCGCGGGCGGGGCGGGATGGGGGTGGTCATGGGGCGGCAATTAGCCCCTCGCTCCTCCCCCGTGAAGCGCAGCGAAACGGGGGAGGTGGCGCGGCGCGCTGCAAGCGCGACGTGACGGAGGGGGCGCAAGGCGGCGCAACGGAGAATGCGGGCGACGTTTGCGCCCCCTCCGTCAGTCCGCTGCGCGGACTGCCACCTCCCCCGTCGTCTGCGCGACAGGGGAGGAGCGGGCTCCCAGCCGCTCGATCAGGTGGTCGCCGACGCGCATGGCGTTGGCCACCGTGGTCAGCGTCGGGTTCACCGCCGCCGAGGTGACGAAGAAGGAGGTGTCGACCACGTAGAGGTTGTCGAGCTCGTGGGCCTTGCACCAGGGGTCGAGCACCGAGCTTTTCGGGTCGTCGCCGAACCGGACGGTGCCCAATTGGTGGGCGGTGCCGTAGAGCGGGAGCAGGCTGTCGAACTGGAAGTGGTGCTGCGAGATCGGGTGGGCCTGGCTGGCGAAGTCGTCGAGGCTCTCGCGCAGCGTCTTCACCAGCCGCTGGTGGCCCTCGAGGTTGTTGTGCTCGTAGTCGAGGTGCAGGCGCCCGTCGGGCGTCACCCGCACGCGGTTGTCGGGCGCCGGCAGGTCCTCGGAGATCACCAGCATCGACATCATCCGCGAGGCGGCGGCGTTGGCGATGCTGTCGGGCACGAAGGCCGGCGGCAGCCAGTCGGAGACCTCGCCCTCCAGCGTCTGGCCGGTCATGTATTCCAGCAGCTGGATGTGGCCCATCGGCAGGTCGAAGCCGCCGCGCGGGTCGCGCCAGTAGAAGTCGTTCACCGCCAGCGTCTTGGGGAACAGCACCGGGCAGTGCTCGGCGGTCAGCGACACCATCGCCGTCAGGGTGTGGAACATGTAGTTGCGGCCGACCTGGTCGGAGCCGTTGGCGAGGCCGTTCGGATGGGCGCTGCTGGCCGACTTCAGCAGCAGCGCGGCGGTGTTGGCCGCGCCGGCGGCCGCCACCACGATGTCGCCGCGCCAGCGCTCCTCGCCGTGCTCGGTCTCGCAGACCACCTCGGTGACGCTCTTGCCGGACGGATCGGTCTCGATCCGCACCGCCTTGCGGCCGGTCAGCAGCGTGACGTTCGGCAGGTTCAGCATCGGCTCGATGGCGACGGTGCGCGCGTCGCACTTGGCCCTGAGCAGGCAGGGATAGCCGCCGCAGGTCTTGCACTTGATGCAGGTCGAGGAGACCGGGTTCTGCTGGTCGAGCCGGATGGCGACCGGCAGCGAGAACGGCTTCCAGCCCTGGTTCTCCCAGTGGGTCTTCAGCTGGGCGATGCCGGGATCGTGCTTGATCGCGGGGTAGGCGTAGGGCGGCTCGTCGCCGTTCTCGGTCGGGTCGTCGCCGCGCGCGCCGTGCACCTGCCAGAGCCGCTCGGCCTCGTCGTAGTAGGGCGCGAGGTCGGAGAGGCGGATCGGCCAGGCCGGCGAGATGCCCCCCGGGTGCCGCACTTCCTCGAAATCGCGGTTGCGCAGCCGCAGCAGCGCCGCGCCGTAGAAGGTGGTGTTGCCGCCGACCCAGTAGTGGGTGTTGGGCGTGAACGGGTGGCCGTGCTTGTCGTACCACTTCTCCTGGGTGCGATAGCGGTGCTGGATGAACACCGCCTTCGGGCTCCAGTTCTCCGCCTCGCGCGGCACGTGCTCGCCGCGCTCCAGGATCAGGATCGACTTGCCGGTCGGCGCCAGCCGCTGCGCCAGCGTCGCCCCGCCCGCGCCCGAACCGATGATCACCACGTCGAAATGCGCACTCATTCGCCCCTCCCCGACCGTTCCGCTCAGTCCAGACGATACTTCGCCGAGCCGGCGCTGATAATGGCCCGCACCAGCGGCTCGGGCAGGCCGCGCAGCAGCGTGGCGGCGATGCGGTTGTGCCAACCGGGGATGACCACCACGCGGCCGCGCTCGGCGCCGCGGAGGGTCGCCTCGACCACCGCCTCCGGCGTCTGCCAGAACATTCGCGACTCGCGCTCCATGATCTCGCCGATGCCGGCGTGCTCGGCAAACTCGGTGCGGGTGAAGCCGGGGCAGACCGCGGTGACCCGCACGCCGGCGCCGCGGTATTCGGCGTCCAGCGACTGGCTGAGCTTGAGCATCAGGCTCTTCACCCCCGGATAGAGGGTGTTGCCGGCCACGCCCGGCGAGAAGGCGGCCATCGAGGCGACGTTGATGATCGTGCCGCTGCGGCGCGCCACCATGCCCGGCAGCACGTCGTAGGCAAGGCCGCAGGCGTTGACCGCCATGGTCATCAGGAACTCGCGCTGGCGCTCCCACGGCACGCCGAGGAAGCTTTTGGGGATGCCGAAGCCGGCGTTGTTGACCAGCACGTCGACGCTGCGACCCTCGGCCGCGACCGCGTCGACCACCGGCCGGTGCGCCTCCCAGCCGGAGAGGTCGGCGGGGATCACCAGCGACTCGGCGCCGTGCCGGGCCTTGAGCTCGCTCGCCAGCGCCTGCAGCCGCTCTGCGCGCCGCGCCACCAGCGCCAGGTCGAAGCCGCGCGCGGCGTAGGCGCGGGCGAAGGCGGCGCCCAGCCCCGCCGAGGCGCCCGTCACCAGGGCCAGCTTGCGCGCTTCGTCAACAGCCATGTCTGCGGCGCCCCTGCGGCATGTCGACTCCTTGTGCGCCGGTAAGGTTTTGGTCAAATGCGCGTCGCATCGTCGAGAACAGAATCAATTAGCGTTAACGGGGAGCGTCGATGGCCGTAGACATGTCCATCGATCTGATCCAGGCGACCGTTCAGGTCGAGCAGCCGCTGGGCGACGGTACGCGCACGGTCGGCACTGGGTTTCTGATCGCTGATCCCACGCCCGACGGCAAGCCGCGGGTGGTGCTGGTGACGGCCAACCATGTGTTCCGCAAGATGCCCGGTCCGATCGCCACGATCGGCTTCCGCATCGAGAACCCCGACGGCTCCTGGCGCTATGCGCCGGCCCCCTTGCGCATCCGCGACGGCGACAAGGAGCTCTGGACCCACCATCCGGACCGCGACGTGGCGGTGATCTCCATCGACGTGCCGGCGTCGTTCGCCAAGGCCGCCATCCCCGAGGGCTGGCTGGCCGGCGACGACACCTTCTCCAAGTTCGACGTGGCGCCGGGCGACACCATGCTGGCGCTGGGCTTCCCCGAGGGCCTGTCGGCCAACACCGCCGGCTTCCCGATCCTGCGCTCGGGCCGGGTGGCGTCGTTCCCGCTGGCTCCGTCCGCCGCCTTCCCGACCTTCCTGCTCGACTTCAACGTCTTCCCCGGCAACTCCGGCGGGCCGGTCTATCTCGACGCCGCGCCGCATCACGCCCTGGCGAGCGACGCCAAGGCCCCGAACGGCTTCATCGCCGGCCTGCTGACCCAGCAGGTGGAGCTGAACAGCCAGAACCTCTCGATCGGCATCGTCACCGACGCCCGGTTCGTGCGCGAGACGCTGCAGCTGCTCGACAACCCCGCGGCCGTGCCGCCGGCGCCCAAGCTCGCCGAAGCCGGCGCGCCCACCCCCGGCCTGATCTCCGCGACCGACGCCGCCTACAGCCGCTAG
Source organism: Caulobacteraceae bacterium (assembly GCA_036490095.1). GTDB lineage: Bacteria > Pseudomonadota > Alphaproteobacteria > Caulobacterales > Caulobacteraceae > Acaudatibacter. The sequence goes on along the minus strand of DASXEN010000052.1, from coordinate 1,486 downwards.
CCGTAGAGCACCGTCAGCGTCTCGGCCACGCAGGCCGGGCGCTCCTCGCCTTCGATCTCGAGGGTGCACAGCTGCTTGACCTGCATGCCGCCCGCCTTCGGCTCGGCGCCGACCAGCGTCTGGCGCAGGCGCACGCGCTTGCCGACCCGGACCATGGTGACGAAGCGCACCTTGTCGGAGCCGTAGTTGATCCCCCGGGTGACGCCGGTGACCGGCATCATGCCGGCCGACAGGTGCGGGATCAGCGACAGCGTCAGGTAGCCGTGGGCGATCGGCCCGCCGATCTCCCGCGTCGCCCGCTCGACGTCGACGTGGATCCACTGGTGGTCGCCGGTGGCGTCGGCGAACAGGTTGACCCGCTCCTGGGTGATCTCCAGCCAGTCGGAGACCCCGACCTCCGTGCCGACCAGCTTCGGCAGGTCCGCAATCGCGACCGCGTCCATCGATGTCTCCTCCCGCAGATGACCCCGCGGCTTCTAGGCGGACGCGCAGGCTGACAAAAGCTTCATCAGCCGCCGCTTGCCGTAAGATGACGCAGGTGTCACTTTCGCCCCAACCATAAGGGAGGGCCGCGCCATGGCCGACGATGCTTCCAGCCTGCTCGACGCCGCCCGCGTGGAGGCCTACTCGACCCCGCTCGACAAGATCGACGTCGCGCTTGAGGAGCGGTTCGCGGCCGACACCATGTGGCCGTTCTTCGAGCGGCTGCGCCGTGAGGACCCGGTGCACTACTGCGCCGACAGTCCGTTCGGCCCCTATTGGTCGGTGACCAAGTTCAACGACATCATCACGGTGGAGACCAATCACCAGGTGTTCTCCTCCGAGAAGGCGATCGGCATCTACGACCAGGAGAACGACGACTTCCAGATGCCGATGTTCATCGCCATGGACCCGCCCAAGCACGATGAGCAGCGCAAGACCATCGCCCCCATCGTCGGCTCGGAGAACCTGGCCTATTTCGCGCCGCTGATCCGCGAGCGCGCCGCCGCGATCCTCGACGAGCTGCCGATCGGCGAGCCCTTCGACTGGGTGGACCGGGTCTCGGTGGAGCTGACGCTGCAGATGCTGGCCACCCTGTTCGGCTTCCCGTTCGAGGAGCGGCGCAAGCTGAAGTACTGGTCGGACCTGGCGACCGGCGGCGTGGGCGAGACGATGACCGACGAGGAGGCCCGCGCCGAGCTGATGGGCTGCGCCTACTATTTCAAGAACCTCTGGGACCAGCGGGTGAACGAGCCGCCGGCCAACGACCTGATCTCGATGCTGGCGCACGGACCCGCCACCAAGGACATGCCGCTGATGGAGTTCCTCGGCAACATCCTGCTCTTGATCGTCGGCGGCAACGACACCACGCGAAACTCCATCACCGGCGGCCTGATCGCGCTGACGGAGAACCCGGAGGAGCTGGCCAAGGTGCGCGCCAACCCGGCGCTGTTCGACTCGATGATCCCGGAGATGATCCGCTATCAGACCCCGGTGGCGCACATGC
>DASXEN010000202.1:0-32272 GCA_036490095.1 Caulobacteraceae bacterium | reverse complement strand
ATGCTCCTCAATGCCGGTCGCGACAGTGAGCACGTTGGGATCGAAGATGATATCCTGCGGCGGAATACCGACCTTCTCGGTCAGAAGCCGGTAGCTGCGCCGACAGATCGCGGTCTTGCGCTCGAGCGTATCGGCCTGCCCGTCTTCGTCGAAGGCCATCACCACCACGGCCGCGCCGTAGCGCTGGCAGCGGCGCGCCTGCTCGAGGAACTTCGCCTCGCCTTCCTTCATCGAGATCGAGTTGACGATCGCCTTGCCCTGCACGCACTTCAGGCCGGCCTCGATCACCTCCCACTTCGATGAGTCGACCATGATCGGCACGCGGGCGATGTCGGGCTCGGCGGCGATCAGGTTGAGGAAGGTGGTCATGGCGTGGGCCGAATCCAGCAGCCCCTCGTCCATGTTGACGTCGAGCTCCTGCGCGCCGGCCTCCACCTGCTGGCGGGCGACGGCGAGCGCGGCGGGGTAGTCGCCGTTGGCGACCAGCTTGCGGAAGCGCGCGGAGCCGGTGACGTTGGTGCGCTCGCCGATGTTGACGAACAGGGGACGGGTCATGGGGCCAGCAACGCTTGAAAACGGGCGCTCGGACCGGCGGCGCCGAACGGATTGACGATCTCCAGCGACCCGAACCGGGCGCCGTCCTGCATGTCCTCGGTGAGAAGCACATCACAGCCTGCGTCTCGAGCCGCGGTGACCAGCAACGCATCCCAGTAGCTGAGACGGCCAGCGGCCATCAGGGTCAGAGACTCCGCCGCATTGGCGGCCGACGCCGGGAAGGACGGAAACGTCGTCAGCAGGTTCCGAGCATTCTGAGCCGCCTGCCAGGGCGGTTGACGCAGCTTGCGCCGCAGCACGTTCTGCGTCTCGCCGATCACCTGCAGCGCCAACGGCCACGACTTGGCGGCCAGAAACGCGGCGACCTGCGTCGCGACCGCCATCTTTGGCGGCGCCTGGTTGTCCCAGAGGTAGACGAGGACGTTGGTGTCCGCGGTGATCAACGCTCGTGCATCTCGTCGCGCGTCATGGTCCGGCCCTCCGAACTGTAGCCCTCGCGGCCGCCATCGAGCAGAGCCGCGAGCGCCGCTTCGCGCTCCTCGGCCGTCCGTCCAATCGGTGCGAAGATCAGTGCGCCTCGCACCGCGAAGCTTCCGCCATCCGCCATGCCGCCCGCCTCGTCGATCTCCTTCAATGTCACCACCTCCCCGCGCCGATGCTTGAAGAGATAGCGCCAGACCTCCTGGGCCGCGCCCACGGGCTTCAGACCGGGTGTCGACCGGCCATCGGCGCCATCGTCCATCTTGCGCCAGATCCCGCGCACGCCATCCACCTCGAGCTGGATCGTCTGACCCGACCATAGCGAGCGGAACCGATCCGCTAGTTCGGGGTCGTCGTGGACGTGTTTGGCCCAGATCACGTAATCGGACACCGTTGTCGTCGCCATCGCCATCGCTCCCAGGCACGGCCCCGACACTACTTTCGATATGGGGGGTAGTCAAGTACCCCCATATGCCCCCGTACTCAGTACCCCATGGCGCCCGCACGTTACGCCAGCTCGAACGCTTCCAGGCCGGAGAGCCGCATCGCCGTCGGCCGCTCGGGGAGCTGGCGGGGCGGCAGGGCGCGCACGTCGTCGGCGATGTGGCGGATGTGGTCGGGCGTGGTGCCGCAGCAGCCGCCGAGGATGTTGACGATGCCGCTCCTGGCCCACTCCTCGAGCATGCAGGCGGTCTCGTGCGGCCCCTCGTCGTACTCGCCCATGGCGTTGGGCAGGCCGGCGTTGGGGTAGGCGGCGACCAGGGTGTCGGCGATCCGCGCCAGCTCGGCGATGTGCGGGCGCATCAGCTCGGCGCCCAGGGCGCAGTTGAGGCCGATGGCGAAGGGCCGCGCGTGCCGCACCGAGTTCCAGAACGCCTCCACCGTCTGGCCGGAAAGGGTGCGGCCGGAGCGGTCGGTGATGGTGCCGCTGATCCAGATCGGCAGCGCCTCATAGCCCTCGTCCTCGAGGTCGAGGATCGCCTTGATCGCCGCCTTGCAGTTCAGCGTGTCGGTGATGGTCTCGATCAGGAAGAGGTCGACGCCGCCTTCGTGCAGCGCCTGCGCCTGCTCGCGGTAGGCCGCGTAGACCTGGTCGAAGGTGACCTTGCGGGCGCCGGGATCGTTCACGTCGGACGACATCGACAGCATCACGTTCAGCGGCCCGATCGAGCCGGCGACGAAGCGCGGCTTGCCGGGCTCCTTGGCCGTCCAGCGGTCGGCGGCCTCGCGGGCCAGCCTCGCGCCTTCGAGGTTGATGTCGCGCACCGCGCCCTGCAGCGCGTAGTCGCTCTGGGCGATCGAGGTGGCCGAGAAGGTGTTGGTCTCGGAGATGTCGGCGCCGGCGGCGAAATACTGGTCGTGCAGGTCGGCGATGATGTCGGGCCGGGTCAGGCACAGGATGTCGTTGTCGCCCTTCAGCTGCACGGCGTGGTCCTTGAAGCGCTCGCCGCGGTAGTCGGCTTCGGCGAGGCCCCGGCGCTGGATCATCACCCCCCAGGAGCCGTCGAGGATCAGGATGCGCTGCTGCGCGGCCGCCTTCAGCGCGGCGATGCGCTCGGATCGGGTGGTCATGCCGTCGCCTCCGCCCTGATCCCCAGCACCCGGCAGATGGCCACCGTCAGCTCGGCGCGGTTCAGGGTGTAGAAGTGGAAGTCCTCGAAGCCCTCCTCCTCCAGCCGCGCGCACATCTCAGCGGCGACCGAGGCGGCGACCAGGCGGCGGGTGGCCGGATCGTCGTCCAGCCCCGCGAAGTGGTTGGCGAGCCAGGCCGGCACCGGGACGCGCATCGGCTGGCACATCCGCGCCAGGCCGGCGAAGTTGGACACCGGCATGATGCCCGGCACGAGTGGAACCTCAATGCCGGCGCCGCGCACCGCGTCGCGAAAGCGCAGGAAGCCGTCGATATCGAAGAAGAAGTCGCTGAGCGCCCGCGTGGCGCCGGCGTCCACCTTGGCCTTCAGCACGTCCAGCTCGCGCTGCAGCGTGCCGCTCTCCCGATGCACCTGCGGGTGCACGCCGACCGACACCTCGAACGGCGCGATGCCGAGGATGCCGGCGGTGAGCTCGGTGGCGTGGGCGTAGCCGTCCGCCGGCGGGACGTAGGCGCCGCCGATCTGGCCCGGCGGATCGCCGCGCAGCGCCACGATGTGACGCACGCCGGCGTCCCAGTAGCCGCGGATCACCTCGTCGACCTCGCCGCGCGAGGCGTTGACGCAGGTCAGGTGCGCGGCGGGCGTCAGGCCCGTCTCAGCCAGCATGCGCGTGACGGTGCGGTGGGTGCGGTCGCGGGTCGAGCCGCCGGCGCCGTAGGTCACCGACACGAACTGCGGCTTCAGCGGCTCCAGCCGGCGGATCGCCTTCCACAGCGTCTCCTCGGCCTCCGGCGTCGCCGGCGGCGAGAACTCGAACGAGACCCGCACATGCCGGTCCCGTCCGCCGGCGCGGGCGACGGGGCCCAGGGCAGTGACGGGTGGGGCGCTGACAGGGGCGTTCATGACCGGTCTCCAAGCAGGGCTGAGGCGGCCAGGCCCCTCACCTCACCTCTCCCCGTCTTCGCCGGGGAGAGGGCTACTGACAGGCAGGTTGATGCGGAAGGATGGTCACGCCGCCTCGCGCTCTCAGTAGCCCTCGCCCCGCCCGCAGGGTGGGGAGAGGTGAGGTGAGGGGTGGTCGGGGGCATCAGGCGACCCTCCGGATACGTTCGCTGGCGTGCTCGGCGGTCCAGACCTTCACCGTCAGGCCGCCGGGGCCGGCGGGCGGCAGGGTGACGGCGCCGAGCTTGCCGAGGCCGCCGGCCGCCGCCCAGCGTTCGATCTCGTTGTCGAAGAACCCCAGGCGGCGGTGGCGATGTTCCGAGCGCAGGAACTCCAGGTCGTGCGGGGCGAAGTCGACGATCAGCAGCCGCCCGCCTGGCGCCACCAGCCGCGCCGCCTCGGCCACCGCCGCCGCCGGCTCACCGAGGTAGTGCAGCACCTGGTGGGCGACCACCAGGTCGGCCTCGCCGTCGGCGAGGCCCACGCCCAGGATGTCGCCATGGCGCAGCTCGCAAGCGGCCAGCCCGGCGTCGGCGACGTTGCTGCGGGCGATGTTGAGCATCTGCCGCGAGAGGTCGAGGCCGACGGCGCTGTTGGCGTGCGGGCCCAGCAGGGTGAGCATGCGCCCGGTGCCGGTGCCGAGGTCCACGAGACGGCGGAACGGCCCCTCGCCGGCGGCGGCCAGGATCGCCGCCTCGACCGCCGCTTCCGAAACGTAGAGCGAGCGGATCTCGTCCCAGCGGCCGGCGTTGTCGGCGAAGTAGGCGGCGGCTTGGCTGGCCCGCTCGGCGGCGACGCTCTCCAGCCGCTCGGCGTCGCGCAGCAGCGTGGCGTCGTTCGGCAGGATCAGCGAGAGGGCGGTGTCCAGCAGGTCGCGCACCGGGCCGGCGCCGGCCAGCCGGTAGAACACCCAGGCGCCGTCCGGGAACCGCTCGACCAGCCCCGCCTCGGCCAGCACCTTCAGGTGGCGCGAGACGCGCGGCTGGCTCTGGCCGAGGATGCGGGTCAGCTCCAGCACCGCCAGCTCCTCGCGGGCCAGCAGCGCGAGGATGCGCAGGCGCGTGGCCTCGCCGGCCGCGCGCAGCACCTCCACGGTCTGGTCCGAGGTGATCGGCATGAGATATAAAGATATCTTTATGTCAGATGCGTCAAGCGCGAATCCGGGCGCCGCGGCGGCGGGCGCGGAACGGCTTCGGATCTGGCGGGGATCGCCGCGCGCCGGCTTGGGCGCCGCGACCCCATTTAGATGGGGCTTAAATAGTCAAGTTCAAGAATTGGCGAAGCGGGCGCAGGCGCGTAGAAGCCCGCTCGCGGACATCCACATCGTCAACCTTCCAACCCCGACTCCTCCCGGAGCTCGGGCATTCGTCGTCCGCGCCCACCTTCCACTGCAGACAAGGAACTTCATGAAGCCAACCGGCCGTTCTCCTTCCCACCAAGCTCTCCGGAAACAAGCCTGCCAGGCGCAGCCGCGGCCTTCGCTGAAAGCCCGCGCCGCGGCGCTCGAGGCGGTGACCACCATCGCCTGGGCGATGGCCCCGCTGGTCGTCACCGCGGTCGTCGCGTTCGCCTGACGACGGCCTGGGCCAGTAACCGCGTAGCGTAAAGCCAAGCGCCGGCCGGTCCGATCCCGCGCCGGCGTTTCGCTATTCGACGATGGCGTTGGCCAGCGGCTCGCCGGCGAAGAAGCGCCGCAAATTCTCCCGCGTCAGCGCCACCATCTTCGGCAGCGCGCCGCTCGTCGCCCCGGCCGTGTGCGGCGAGAGCAGCACGTTGGGCACGCCGGCCCAGCGGTTGGCGGGCGTCGGCTCGGTCTCGAACACGTCGAGCGCCGCCATGCCGAGCCGCCCGTCCTTCAGCGCCTCGATCAGCGCCGCCTCGTCCACCAGCTGGCCGCGCGCCACGTTGATGAGCAGGCCGCTCGGCCCCAGCGCCTCGATCACCCCCCGGTCGACCAGCCCGCGGTTCTCGGCCCCGGCCCGGGCGGCGACCACCAGGATCTCGCTCTCGGCCGCCAGCGCCAGCAGGCTCTCGGCCCGCGGCCAGGGCGCGTCCGGCTTCTCGTTCGGCCCCCACCAGGCGACCTTCAGCCCGAAGGTCTCGGCCCGCCGCGCCAGCGCCTCGCCGATCGCGCCCAGCCCGAGGATGCCCAGATGGCGGCCGGCCAGCGAGGGGGTGATGCGCTTCTCGGTCGGCCGCCAGCGGCCCTCGCGGACGATGGCGTCGCCCTCCACCAGCCCGCGCCAGGCGGCCAGCAGCAGGCCCATGGCCTGGTCGGCCACGTCCTCGTGGTTGACGCCCGGCGAGTGGCTGACCTTCAGGCCGCGCCCGGCCGCCCAGGCCAGGTCGACGCCGTCGTAGCCGGCGGTGAAGCAGGCGATCAGCCCCAGGTTCGGCAGGCTCTCGGCCAGCGCCTGGTCGACCGGGAACTCGCCGGCCACCACCAGCGCGCCGATGGTGTGGCTGGCCTCCAGCGGCGGCCCCAGCCACAGCCGCCAGACCGTGAAGTCGGCCTCCAGCATGACGGCGATCGGCGCCAGGTGCGGCTGGACGATCAGGATGGCGGGCTTGTCGGACATGACGGGATCGAACCTGCTTCTCGAAATAGCCCGGCGGGCGGGCGCTTGACGAGTCCCCGCCCGCACCGCCATGCAACTAGGATGCGGCGCGTCGTGATCCTTGGCTGTTCCGGCGCGGGCAAATCCACCTTTGCGCGGGCGCTCGGCGCCAGGCTCGGCGTGCCGATCGTGCACCTGGACGCGCTGTTCTGGCGGCCGGGCTGGGTCGAGCCGGAGAACGAGGCGTTCCGCGCGGCGGTGGCGGCCGCCGTCGCCGGCGACGCCTGGGTCAGCGAGGGCAACTACGTCAGCCGCACCTTCGACCTGCGCCTGCCGCACGCCGACACGGTGCTCTACCTCGACCAGCCGCGCTGGCTCTGCATCTTCCGCATCCTCTGGCGCTGGCTGACCGCCTTCGGCCGCGGCCGGCCGGATATGGCCGAAGGCTGCGAGGAACAGTTCAGCTGGGAGCTCGTCTCGTTCGCCTGGAACTTCAACCGCAAGAGCCGCCCGCGAATCCTCGCCGTCGCCGGCGGCTACCCGACGCCGGTCACCATTCTGCGCGGCGGCCGAGAAATGGCGCGGTTCCTGGCCGAGGCGCGCTGAGCGGCGCCGTTCCAGCGTGGCCGGGCGCAACGATCGGGCCACCTTGACGGTTAGGCGATCGGACGTGGCCGTTCCGCCGCGACCTCACCGGAGACCAGGAAGATGAAGTTGCAAGTTCTTTTGGCGGGAGCGACGGTGCTTGCGCTGTCCGCCGCCGTCGCGTCGACCGCCTCCGCCGCCCCGGGCGGCAAGTACGCCGAGCCCAGCCAGCCGGTCGCCTATTCCAAGCTCAATTCCTACCTGAAGGCGACGCCCAGGCAGCGCGCCCGCAAGAGCTGGGCCCTCGACCAGTCCGCCGCCAGCACCGGCACGGCGACCAACACCTCGGCCACCACGCCGCAGGCCGCCATGGCGACGCCGCAGACGTCGACGACCGGCGACGTGGGCGCGGCCGGCGCGCCGACCGACCAGGCCGGCCCGGCCGGCGCCACCCCCGGCGCGACGCCCGGAACCTCGACGATGCCGGCGCCGCAGCCCGACGCCGCCACCACCTCGCCGCCGGTGCAGACCCCGTCGCCGACGCCGAATCCGGTCCCGGGCGCCCCCGCCGACAACATGCCGCAGTCGCCCGCCACCCCGAGCCACTGACGGACGCGTCAACAAAACCGGCCCGCGCCTGAGATTTTCTCTCTGGCGCGGACCGGCCGCGCGGCTACATCGGCGGGCCTCACGCCAGATCGGAGCCGCCCTTGTCCGCCGACGCCCTTTTCCAGCCGTTCGACTTCAAGGGGCTGAAGCTCCCCAACCGCGTGGTCATGGCCCCGATGACCCGGTCGCAATCGCCGGGCGGCGTGCCGACCGAGGACGTCGCCGCCTACTACGCCCGCCGGGCCGCGGCCGGCGTGGGGCTGATCGTCTCCGAGGGCGCGGGCGTCGCCCGCCCCGCCTCGCTCAACGATCCCGACATCCCGAAATTCCACGGCGAGGCGGAGCTGGCCGGCTGGAAGCGGGTGATCGACGCCGTGCACGCCGCCGGCGGGCTGATGGCGCCGCAGCTATGGCACGTCGGCGCGATCCGCAGCCGCCGCGAGGACTGGGCGCCGCCGGGGCCCTACGACAGCCCCTCCGGCATCTCCAGCCCCGGCCACAGGTTCGGCGAGCCGATGAGCGACGCCGACATCGCCGACGCCATCGCCGCCTTCGCCTCGGCCGCCGCCAACGCCAAGGCGCTCGGCTACGACGCGGTGGAGCTGCACGGCGCGCACGGCTACCTGATCGACCAGTTCTTCTGGCAGGGCACCAACGAGCGCGGCGACCTGTTCGGCGGCCCGACCATCGGCCACCGCGCCAGCTTCGCGGCCGAGATCCTCAAGGCCGTGCGCGCCGCCGTCGGCCCGGACTATCCCGTGATCATCCGCCTGTCGCAATGGAAGCAGCAGGACTTCGCCGCCAAGCTCGCGCCGACGCCGGACGACATGCAGGCCTGGCTGGCGCCGCTGGCCGACGCCGGCGCCGACGCCTTCCACTGCTCGCAGCGCCGCTTCTGGGAGCCGGAGTTCGAGGGCAGCGACCTGAACTTCGCCGGCTGGGCGAAGAAGCTGACCGGCAAGGTGGCCATCACCGTCGGCTCGGTCGGCCTCACCGGCGAGTTCATCGCCGCCTACGCCGGCGAAGCCTCCAAGCCCGCCTCGCTCGACCGCCTGATCGCCATGCTGGAGCGCGGCGACTTCGACCTCGTCGCCGTCGGCCGCGCCCTGCTCCAGGACCCGCTCTGGGCGCAGAAGGTGCATCAGGGCCGCACCGGCGAGCTGATGGACTTCGAGCGCTCGGCGATGGCGACGCTGTACTAGGGGGACCGGCGCCCCTGCGCTTGGGCGATTTTTTGGAACCACGAAAAACACGAAAAGCACGAACGTCCATCGTCTCACCATCTATGTCATCCCGGAGACCCTCCCGGGCTTGATCCGGGAGGAGTCATCCGGGACCTACTCAGCACCGCGGTGGAAGTAGGTCCCGGATGAGTCCCGCCTGGCGGCGGGCTCTCCGGGATGACACTGGGTGGGTGAAGACGCGCGAGAACCGTTCGCGCTTTTCGTGTTTTTCGTGGTTCAAAAGCTCAGACACCGCACTTGGACCTGACGAACTTGGCTGACTCCGGCGCATTGGTGCTCTTCTCCGGCGGGCAGGACTCCAGCGTCTGCCTGGCGTGGGCGCTGGAGCGCTACAGCCGGGTCGAGACGGTGGGCTTCGATTACGGGCAGCGGCATGCGGTGGAGTTGGCGCAGCGGCAGGTGGTGCGCGGCGCGATGGCGCAGCAGTTCCCGGCCTGGGCGGCGCGGCTGGGAGGCGACCACATGCTGGACATCAAGGGCTTCGGCGCCATCGGCGGGACGGCGCTGACCGCCGAGAAGGCCATCGAGATCACCGAGAAGGGCCTGCCCTCCACCTATGTGCCCGGCCGCAACCTGGTGTTCCTCACCTACGCCGCCGCGCTCGCCGACCGGCTGGCGCTGAAGGCCCTGGTCGGCGGCATGTGCGAGACCGACTTCTCCGGCTATCCGGACTGCCGCCGCCGCACCCTCGACGCCATGGAGAGCGCGCTGCAGCTTGGCATGGACCGGGCGTTCCCGATCAAGACGCCGCTGATGAAGCTCTCCAAGGCCGACACCTGGGCGCTGGCCAAGGGGCTTGGCGGCGAGGCGCTGGTGGAGCTGATCCGGCGGGACAGCCACACCTGCTACCTCGGCCGGCGCGAGACGCTGCACGAGTGGGGCTACGGCTGCGGCGGCTGCCCGGCCTGCGAGTTGCGCGCCAACGGCTGGCGCGACTGGGCGGCCGCCGGCCGGCCAGCGCTGAAGTCATGACTGAGCCATGACCTACACGGTGAAGGAGATCTTCCTCACCCTGCAGGGCGAGGGCGGCCAGGCAGGCCGGGCGGCGGTGTTCTGCCGCTTCGCCGGCTGCAACCTGTGGACCGGCCGCGAGCAGGACCGGGCGAGCGCCGTCTGCAGCTTCTGCGACACCGACTTCGTCGGAACCGACGGCCCCGGCGGCGGCAAGTTTTCCGACGCGGCGGCGCTGGCGGGCGCGATCGCCGCGGCCTGGGCCGGGCCGCCCGAGCACCGGCTGGTGGTGCTGACCGGCGGCGAGCCGCTGCTGCAACTCGACGCGCCGCTGGTCGAGGCGCTGCACCGGGCCGGCTTCGCCATCGCCCTGGAGACCAACGGCACCATCGCCGCGCCGCCCGGCGTCGACTGGATCTGCGTCAGCCCCAAGGCCGACGCGCCCCTGGCCCAGACCCGCGGCCAGGAGCTGAAGCTGGTCTACCCGCAGGCCGGCGTCGACCCGGCCCGCTTCGAGCAGCTCGATTTCGAGCGCTTCGCCCTGCAGCCGATGGACGGGCCGGACCGCGAGGGCGCCACCCGCGCCGCCATCGCCTATTGCCTCGCCCATCCCCGCTGGCGTTTAAGCCTGCAGACCCACAAATACCTCGGCATCCCCTAGGGCCCCGCCCTGGACGCGCACCCCGGACGCCCTTGCCCCCGTTACCCGAGCTGATGACCGACCCCGTCTTCGAGATCACGAAGGCCGCCGCTTTCGACGCCGCCCACCGCCTGCCCGCCCATCCCGAGGGCGCGCCCTACACGGCGCTGCACGGCCACTCGTTCCGCGTCGAAGCCACCCTGCGCGGCCCCGCCCGCCCGCCGGTGGGCTGGGTCGCCGACCTCGGCGCGCTCGACGCGGCGCTGAAGGCCGCCGCCGCCGAGCTCGACCACACGCTGCTGAACGAGACGCCCGGCCTGGAAAGCCCGACGCTGGAGGCCCTGTGCGCCCACTTCGCCGCGCGGCTCGGGGACCGGTTTCCGGGGCTGGTGCGGATCACGGTGTCGCGGCCGAGCGTCGGGGAGAGTTGCGCGATGGAGGTGGGGTAGGTTTGGCGGGACGCGGGGCTGGTCGCCGCAGGAATGCCCCTGGAAGGCGCTGGGAAGGCCGCTGAGAGGCCTTGCGCGGGGTGTGCGCTAGGGTACTACCGGTATCGGCACCAAGGCTGCTGGCGGGGCTTTAGACGGGCGTGACGAAGGTCTCGATTTATGAGAGCTCTCTTCCTCAACCATAGATACATTCATCCCCTATTTTCGGTCAGGGCCGGCCTAGCGATGCACCCATCTCGCCATGAAGCCTCCCCGCCCCTCGATGGGGCGGGGGCAGGGGGTGGGGTGTATCCCCAGCGCTGGGCGAAGCGAGCGTTCGGCGACCGCCGACAGAGCCTGCCCGTCCAGACCGAGCTTCCACCCCATCCCCGGCCCTTCCCCATCGAGGGGAAGGGAGCAGTTCCCCCGGGCGAGAGGGGTGAATCTCGCAGCCCTTGCGGAGAAAGGGGGCCGAGCTGCTCTCTCCGTCCCCGATCTTCGAGCTACGCCCCCCGCGCCGTCACGCGGTACGCGCAGCGCCCAGCTCCGGCCAGGATGTGCGAGATCCGCTCCACCAGGGCGTCCGGGCCCAGCACCTGGGCGAACAGCGCCAGTTCCTCGCGGCAGAGGCCGGTGCAGAGGCGCGCGGCGGCGCAGACCGGGCAGTGGTGCTCCAGCAGCAGCAGGCCGCCCTTGTCCTCGCGCACCTCGGCCATGTAGCCTTCCCGCTCGCGGACCGCCGCCAGCGCCACCAGCCGCGCCTTCAGCGACGCCGCCGGGCCGATCTCGGCGAGGTAGGCGGCCGCCTGGTCGGCGGTGCGCAGCGCCAGCAGGCGGTCGAGCCCCGCCTCGCCGAACACCCGCCGGACCTGGGCGATCAGCTCGGCCGAGAGGCCGGCGTGGGCGTCGGCGAAGCGGGCGTCGGCCGCCTCGGTGACCCGCCAGAGCCGCGCCGGGCGGCCGCGGCCGGCGGGCGGCGGCGCCGCGGCCTCGGCGACCAGCCCCTCCTCGGCCAGCGCCTGCAGATGCTGGCGCACCGCCGTCGAGGTCAGCCGCAGCCGCCCGGCCAGCGCGTCGGCGGCGATCGGCCCCTCGCGCTTGACGAGGGCCAGCACCGCGGGGCGGCCGGTGGCGGGGGGCGGCGTGTCTGCCATGCTTATTTTCTAAAGTTCTCACTTGCGTAATTCAAGCGCCGGGTATTTCCTCAAGCTCGTACTTTCGGAAATAGGAGCAGGCCATGTTCGAGCCGGTCGGCCTCACTCAGTCCGAGCTGCGCCAGCGCGGCCGCAAGGTGGTGCGCCGGGGCGGCAAGCAGATCCTGCTGGTCGCCTCCAGCGAGCGCGTCTTCGCCGTCGCCAACCGCTGCCCGCACGAGGGCTATCCCCTGAGCGAAGCCACGCTCGGCCCGGCGTGCGTGCTCACCTGCGACTGGCACAACTGGAAATTCGACCTCGCCAGCGGCGAGGCGCTGGTCGGCCGCGACCCGGTGCGCACCTATCCGGTGCGGCTCGAGGGCGACGAGATCCTGCTCGACCTCGCCGACTCGCCGGCCGAGCGCCAGCGCGAGCGGGCGCTGGCCGGCCTCACCGCCGCCATCGCCGACGACGACCCGACCCGCATGGCCCGCGAGGTGGCGCGGCTGGAGCGGGCCGGCTACGACGGCCGCCTCGCCCTGGTCCACGCCATCGGCGCGGTGGGCGAGCGGCTCGAGGGCGGCATGACCCACGCCCACGCCGCGGCGGCGGACTGGCTGCGGCTGGCCGAGCGCGCGCCGTCGCCGGAGACGCGGCTGGCGGCGCTGCTGGAGCCGATCGCCCACCTGGCCTGGGACACGCTGGGCGCCGGCCGCTTCCCCTACCCCGACGCCGAGCGGCCCTGGGATGGCGCCGCCTTCGTGGCGGCCATGGAGGCCGAGGACGAGCCGCTGGCCCAGGCCTACGCCGCCGGGGCGCTCGCCGCCGGCCTCGGCTACGCCGACCTGCGCCCGGCCCTCGCCGAGGCGGCGCTGGCCCACTACGCCGACTTCGGCCACAGCGCCATCTACGTGCTGAAGACCGGCCAGCTGATCGAGGCGCTGGGCGAGGCGGCGGCGCGGCCGCTGCTGCAGGCGCTGGTGCACCAACTGGTCTATGCCCGCCGAGAGGAGCGGCTGCCGGAGTTCCGCGGCTATGCCGGCGCGCTCGCCGGCTGGTCTGAGCGGCGCGCCCGGCCGGCGGCGGCGGAGGACTTCGTCGGCCTCTCGACGCCGGCGATCCTCAAGCGGCTCTGCGCCTCGGCTGGCCGCCCGCCGGCGGAGCTGTTCGCGGCCCTGCTGGGCGCGGCGGGCTGGAACCTGCTCTATTTCGACCTCGCCTTTGACCGCGCCGCCGGCAAGGTGATCGCCGACAACGTCAGCTGGCTCGACTTCACCCACGCGCTGACCTTCGCCAACGCCACGCGCCACCTGTGCGCCGAGCGGCCGGACCTCTGGCCCGCGGCGCTGCTGCAGCTCGCCCTCTTCGTCGGCCGCAACAAGGGCTACGTCGGCGCCCAGCAGGATGTCTCGGCCTGGGCCGTGGACGACCCGGCCGGCTTCGTCCGCGCCGAGATGGCGCGCCTCTACGACCACGGCGTCCCCGAGCCGATCATCGCCTGCCACCGGCTGAAGGTGCTGTTCGCGCTGGAGGACGAGCTGGCCGCGGCCCCGGACGCGCCCTGGACCGCCACCCTCTGCGCCGGCGTCAACCGCTACCTCAACACGCCGATGAAGCGCCGCCACGGCCTGCGGCTCGCCACCCAGGCGCGGGCGTTCGTGGCGAAGGAAGGCTGAGCGGCGGACGCCCGATCCCCTCACCTTCCCACGCCCTGACGGGCGCGGGCCCCTCCCTCTCCCTGCGGGAGAGGTGAAGAAAAACGCAGCTGCGAAAACACCTCTCCCATCGGGAGAGGGAGGGGCCCGCGACCTCCGGACTCCGGAGGGCATGGGAGGGTGAGGGGATCGCGCCTATCCGACCGCGCTGCTGGCAGCCGCGGAGTCCGCCAGCTCGATCGCCTTCAGCGCCTCGGCGACCCGCGCCCGGTCGGCCTCGCCCAGTGGCAGGATCGGGCGGGGCGGGGCGGCGTGGGCCAGGCCCAGCAGGTCGGCCATGGCGTAGGCGACGCGCAGGCCGCTGAGCTGGCCGAACAGCGCCCAGACCGGCGCCAGGCGCCCGTTCAGGCGCCGCGCCTCGGCCGTGTCGCCGCCCTGTGCGGCGCGCACGATCGCCAGCACCGGCGCCGGCAGCACCCCGCCCAGCACCGAGTGCCAGACGTCGCCGCCGGCGACGATCGCCTCGGCGGCGTTGGCGTCGGCGCTGTAGCCGAGCGAGAAGCCGGCCGGGACGCGGCCCCGAAGGTCGGCCAGGTGCGCGGCGGCGCCGGTGGCCGGCGCGCCGTTCTTCACCGCCACGACGCCGGGCAGCTGGGCGAGCCGCCCCTCCAGCTCGGGGCTGAAGCTGAAGTGGGTGGTGGCCGGATTGTTGTAGACGCAGATCGGCAGGCCGCTGTCGGCGGCGACGGTCTGGAAGTGGACGAACACCTCCTCGTCGGTGAGCGGCGTGTAGGAAACCGGCGCCAGCAGCCCGGCGGCGGCGCCCGCCGCCCTGGCGTCCGTCGCCAGCGCCACCGCCGCGTCGGTGCGCAGCGCGCCGATCCCGGCCATCACCGGCACGGCGCCGCCGGCCTCGTCCACCGCCGCCTCGATCGCGCGGCGCCGCTCGGCGCGGGTCAGGTAGGCGTAGGTCCCGGTGCTGCCCAGGAGGCCGACGGCGTCGACCCCGGCGTCCGCCAGCCGGCGCACCAGCCGCCGCAGCGCGGCGACGTCGACCACGCCGTCGGCGTCGGCCGAGGTGATCGGATAGGCGGCGAGGCCGCGGAACATGGCGGCCATCAGCCGTCGACCCGGGCGGCCCAGGCCTTGGTGGCCTGGCAGGCCTCCATGGCGCGCTTGTAGCCGTCGCGGGCGGTGGTGCGGGCCACGTAGGCCTTTTCCGCCTCGCCGAGCGCGACGCCCCCGCCCCTGCGGGCCAGCTCCAGGGCATAGGTGACCGAGATGTCGGCCGCGGTGAAGTTCTCGCCGGCTAGATAGGGCGAGCGCGCCAGCTGCCGCGTCACCAGCGCCAGCCGGCTCTCGAACTGCTCCAGCGCATGGCCGGCGCTCCAGTTCAGCCGCTCGGCCTCGGGCGCGTTGTTGCGGGCGACGACGACGAAGTAGATCGAGCCCGCGAGGCCGGCCTCGCCGAGGTGGAGGAACTGCTGGTAGGCGGGGAAGGCGGGATCGCGCGGGTCCGGCGCCATCGGTGTCGGGCCGTAGCGGGCGATCAGATACTCCATGATGGCGATCGACTCGACCAGGGTGGCCTCGCCGTCCTGGAGCGCCGGGATGAAGCCGGCCGGGTTGATGGCCAGGAACTCCGCGTCGTCCTCGATGCCCGCCAGCAGGTCCACCGGCCTCAGCCGGTAGGGCAGCCCCATCTCCTCCAGCAGCCAGACGACCCGGAACCCCCTGCCCTCGCCCCAGACCGTGATCATGCTTCGCACTCCTTCGCCGCCGCGGCCCATCCTGCGGCCGATCCGACTACACGACCCTAGTCGATGTCCTTAGCCGGCTTGTCGGCGGTCCGCCGCCGCGGGCCGCCGTACTCCTGGTCCTCCCGGCGGCGGCGGTCGGGGCCGAAGTAGTCGCCGGTGCGGACGAACGGGCGGGGGCTCCCTACCACCCGGTTGATGCGCTCGATGACGCCGCGGGCGGTGATCGGCTTGGAGAGGAACTCGCTGACGCCGACGTCGCGCGCCTCGGCCACCCGCCGCAGCGTCGAATGGCCGGTGACCATGATCACCGGCACCATCGGGTTGGGACTGTCGGGCGACTTGCGCAGCAGTCGCACGAAATCGATGCCGTCGAGCGGCTGCATCGCCAGGTCGGTCATGACGATGTCGATCATGTGGTTGCGCAGCATCTGCAAGGCCTCCGCCCCGTCGGCGGCCTCGAAGACGTCCTTCACCCCGATGGCGCGCAGAATCTCGGTGAGCAGCACGCGCATGTGGTGGTTGTCGTCCACCAGTAGTATTTTGAGAAGATCAAACCTCAATAGAACACACCCCCTCGCGGCCCGGACTTCACCCTAAATCCGGTTTGTACTGACCTCATTCTGTTTGGAACAATTGGATGCACTGTCGCAGCGACCGGGCAATTCCGGCGCAAAAGCGAATAAGCGGCGCCACTATTGCGGTCCCTGCCGCCGGGTCAACCCCCTCGCTTTTGACGGGCGGCGGAGCAGCGGCGGCCGCTCAGCGCCGGGCCGGCGCGGGACCCGGCTCGAACGCGCCGCCGCCGGTCTGGGCGCGATGGCGCAGGAAGGCGTCGGCGAGCACGCAGGCGACCATCGCCTCGACGGTTGGGCTGGCCCTCAGCCCCACGCACGGGTCGTGGCGACCGCGGGTGCGCACCTCCACCGCCTCGCCGGCCTCGTCGAGCGAGCGTTGCGAGATCAGGATCGACGAGGTGGGCTTGAAGGCGACGCGCGCGGTCACCGGCTGGCCGGTGGAAATGCCGCCGAGAACGCCGCCGGCGTTGTTGGAGAGAAATTCGGGGCCATCCGCGCCCATCGCCATCTCGTCCGAGTTCTGCTCGCCCGACAGGGCGGCCGACGCAAAGCCCGCGCCGATCTCGACGCCCTTGGCGGCGTTGATCGACATCAGCGCGCCGGCCAGCTCGGCGTCGAGCTTGCCGTAGACCGGCGCGCCCCAGCCGGGCGGAACCCCGGTCGCCTCGACCGCGATGATGGCCCCGATCGACGAGCCGGCCTTGCGGACCGCCTCCAGCCGCGTCTCCCAGTCCGGGAGCTTGGCCGCGTCCGGGCACCAGAACTCGTTCCTGCCGACCTCGTCCCAGTCCCATCGCGACGGATCGACCGCGTCGTCGCCGATCTGCACCAGGGCGGCGCGCACCACGATCCCGTCGCCGAGGATCTTGCGGGCGATGGCGCCGGCGGCCACCCGGCCGACGGTCTCGCGGTAGGATTGCCGTCCCCCGCCGCGATAGTCGCGCACGCCGTACTTGGCGAAATAGGTGTAGTCGGCGTGTCCGGGCCGGAATTTGTCGGCGATCTCGGAGTAGTCGTGCGAGCGCTGGCCGGCGTTCTCGACGATCATCGAGATCGGCGTGCCGGTGGTCACCTGGCCGCCGGTCCGCGCGTCCTCGAAGACGCCGGAGAGGATGCGGACCTGGTCCGCCTCCTGGCGCTGGCTGACCAGCCGCCCGCGGCCCGGCGCTCGCTTGTCGAGCCAGGGCTGGATGTCGGCCTCGGTGAGCGGGATGCCGGGCGGACAGCCGTCAACCACGCAGCCCAGCGCCGGCCCATGGCTCTCGCCCCAGGTGGTGACGCGGAAGAGGTGGCCGAAGCTGTTGTGAGACATGGCGCGCGGGTTCTAGCGCACCGCTTCGCTCAACGCCAAAAAGCCGGCGGTCGCCCACCCAAGTATCCCTCTCCCCGCTCGCGGGGAGAGGTCGAGCGGACGCGCCAGCGTCCGACCGGGTGAGGGGTCTCGGCGCGAAGCGGCGAGCGCGCTTGAGCGCGAATTCGGCTTCGCCGGCTTGCCGCTGCGCGGCAAGCGCCCCTCACCCGTCCGACCGCCTCGCGGCGCTCGGCCGACCTCTCCCCGCAAGCGGGGCGAGGGATACGGGTGGGAGAATACCTTACGCCGCCCAGGCGGCCGCGAACTTGCGCAGCTGGGCGCGGGCGGCGCTTTCCGGGGCGCCGACGTCCGGGACCAGGCGGATGAAGAGGCAACCTTGCGGATAGGCGTCGCGGGAGGGCAGGCCCTGGCCTTCCAGCCGCACGAGGCCGCGCTCGCCGGCCTTGCGGCTGATCCAGAGCGTCTTGGGGCCAAGCGGCGTCTCCACCGTCACCCGCCCGCCGAGCTTCAGCATGAGGACGGATAGCTCGGCGGTGACCCAGAGGTCCGATCCGCGCACCTGCATGGAGGCGTCGCAGACGATGCGCACCTGCACCCTGTCGTCGCCGGCCGTCAGCCGCTCGCCGTGGCGGGCGCCGGCCGGCACGCGGATGCGCTGGCGCCGGCCGCCCGACAGCACTGCGTCGGCCTCGCCGCCTTCCAGCGCCGTGCGCGGGCCGATCTCGACGAACGGGTCGACGACCGGGGCCTCGAACACCGGGATGGTGGCCGGCAGCCGCGGCAGCGATTGCAGGTGCCGGTAGGCGGCCAGGATCTCGCGGAAGCGCTCGGGGTCGCCGCCCAACCGGTCGGGGTGGGCCTGCTTGGCGGCGGCGCGGAAGGCGCCGATCACGTCGTGCGGCGAGGCGTCGGGGGCAAGGCCGAGAAGCGCGCGGGCCTGGTCGGCGGTGAGCGTGGCGGCGGACATCGGCGGCAAATTGCCGGCACATGCTCAATAGGCGGTTAAGGCTGGCGGCGGCTGGCGGCGGCTTAAGGCTCGCGGCGGGGCCGGCGGGTCGGCTATAGGGGCGGCGCATGCGCAAGCCTTCGCCCATCCCCTTTTCGCCCAGCGAGGCGGACTATCTGCAGCGCGTCGCCGAGGCCGAGCCGCTGGCCCCGATCAGCGACCGCGACCCGATCGCCCTGTTCGCCGACTGGCTGGAGGCGGCGGTGAAGGCCGAGCCCAACGACGCCAACGCCATGACCCTCGCCACCGTTGACGAGGACTGCATGCCGGACGCGCGGATGGTGCTGCTGAAGGGCGTCGACGAGGCCGGCTTCACCTTCTTCACCAACTTCGAGTCCGCCAAGGGCCGCCAGCTGCTGGCCCACCCGAAGGCGGCGCTGGTGTTCCACTGGAAGTCGCTACGCCGCCAGGTGCGGGTGCGCGGCGAGATCGCGCCGATGAGCGAGGCCGAGGCCGACGCCTACCACGCCAGCCGCGCCCGTTCCTCGCAGATCGGGGCCTGGGCCTCCGACCAGTCGCGCGAGCTGCCCGACCGCCTGGCGCTGGAGCGCCGGATCGCCGAACTGGGACTGAAGTTCGGGCTCGGGGCCGTGCCGCGCCCGCCGCACTGGTCGGGCTTCCGGCTGGCGCCGCGCGAGATCGAGTTCTGGCGCGACCGGCCGTTTCGCCTGCACGAGCGGCTCGCCTTCACCCGTGCGGACGGCGGCTGGACGGTGCGGCGGCTCTATCCGTGACACCGGCGCAGCCCTCCCTTCTCCCCTTGCGGGTGAAGGTGGCCGCGAAGCGGCCGGATGAGGGGTCGACGGGCTACCGCGGATTAACGTCGGGCAGGCAAATCCCTTCGATTTGCACGACCCCTCATCCGTCGCCTGCGGCGACACCTCCTCCCGCAAGGGGAGAAGGAAACTGAGCGGCGGCGTTTTCGACTGGCTCGAGGCGGACGCCGAGCGGGTGATCGAGACCTCCTGCGCCTGGGTGTTCCTGAAGGGCGAGCGGGCGCTGAAGCTGAAGAGGCCGGTCGATTACGGCTTCCTGGATTTCACCACCGCGGAGAAGCGCCGCTGGGCCGTCGAGCGGGAGCTGGCGTTCAACCGCGTCACGGCGCCGGCGATCTACCGCGCCGTCCGCCGGGTGACGCGCGGGGCCGATGGTCGCCTGGCGTTCGACGGGGAGGGCGAGGGCGAGGCGGTCGACTATGTGCTGGAGATGCGGGCCTTCGACCCGGCCGACGTGCTCGCCGAGCAGCCGGACGCGGTCGACGGCGCGCTGGCGGAGCAGCTCGGGCGCGTCATCGCCGGCTTCCAGGCCAAGGCGGAGGTGCGGCCGCAGGGCGGCGGGGTGAAGGCGCTGGGCTTCACCATCCGCACCAACAACGAGAACCAGCGCGCCTTCGCCGCCGAGCTGGGCGCCGAGGCGGTGGAGCGGGTGATCGCCGCCACCGATGCGGCTCTCGCCGCCGCCGGGCCGCTGCTGGAGCGCCGCCGCGCCGAGGGCTTCGCCCGCCGCTGTCACGGCGACCTGCACCTGGGCAACATCCTGCTGCAGGACGGCCGGCCGGTGCTGTTCGACTGCATCGAGTTCAACGACCTGCTCTCGGAGATCGACGTCCTCTACGACGTCGCCTTCACCATCATGGACCTGGGCTTCCGCGGCCGGGCCGAGGCCGCCAACCGGCTGCTGAGCGCCTACCTCGACGAGGCCGCGCGCAGCTTCCCGGCCGACCTCTGGGACGGCCTCGCCGCGCTGCCGCTGATGCTGTCGGCCAGGGCCAGCGTGCGCAGCCACGTCACCGCCAACCAGGGCCAGCTCGGCCAGGCCCGCGCCTACCTGGCCGCGGCCGAGCGGCTGCTGCGGCCCCCGCCGCCGACGCTGACCGCGGTCGGCGGCCTCTCTGGGACGGGCAAGACCACGCTGGCGCGCCGGATCGCGCCGCTCATCGGCCGCGCGCCGGGCGCCGTGGTGCTGCGCTCGGACGAGATCCGCAAGCGGCTGCTGGGCGCCGGCCCGCTCGATCGGCTGGCGCCGTCCGCCTACGCGCCGGAGGTGAGCGCGCGGGTCTATGGCGAGATGCTGGCGGCCGCGCGGCGGGTGCTGGCGGCCGGCCAGGCGGTGGTGCTGGACGCGGTGTTCCTGCGCTCCGAAGAGCGCCAGGCGGCCGCCGCCCTCGCCGGCGATCTCGGCGTCCCGTTCCGCGGCAGCTGGCTGCAGGGGCCGCCGGAGATGCTGAAGCATCGCCTCGCCGCGCGCCGGGGCGACGCCTCCGACGCGGGCCCGGCAACGCTTGAGGGCCAGCTCGACATGGACCCCGGGGTGATCGACTGGCCGATCCTCGACGCCGCCGATCCGGACGCCGCCGCGGCGCGCATCGGGGCCGAGAATTGACGCGGGCGGCGCCGAGCGGCCATGGTCGACGTGAACGCCGATAACAGGAGCAAGGCCGTGCAGGGCTTGATGCAGGACTGGCCGCTGACCCTCGACAAGATCATCGACCACGCCGCCAATTGGCATGGCCAGCGCGAGATCGTCAGCCGCTCGGTGGAGGGGCCGCTCGTTCGGACCACCTACGCCGAGGTGCGCCAGCGGGCCAAGCGCCTCTCCAACGCGCTGAAGGCGCTCGGCGTGAAACCCGGCGACCGCGTCGCCACCCTGGCCTGGAACACCGCCCGCCACATCGAAGCCTGGTACGCCATCATGGGGCTCGGCGCGGTCTGCCACACGCTGAACCCGCGGCTGTTCCCCGACCAGCTCTGCTACATCATCGGCCACGCCGAGGACAAAATCCTCTTCACCGACCTCACCTTCCTGCCGACCATCATCGAGCGCCGCGCTGAGATGACCTCGGTGGAGACGGTGATCGTGATGACCGACGAGGGCCATATGGCCAGCGTCGGACTGGACGGCGCGCTCTGCTTCGAGCGGCTGGTCGAGGAGCACTCCGACGACTGCGAATGGGGCGGCTTCGACGAGAAGACCGCCGCCGGCCTCTGCTACACCTCCGGCACCACCGGCAATCCGAAGGGCGTGCTCTACTCCCACCGCAGCAACTTCCTGCACACGCTGGTGACGCTGCAGAGCGACGTGATGGGACTGTCGGCGACCGACGTGGTGCTGCCGGTGGTGCCGATGTTCCACGCCAACGCCTGGGGGCTGGCCTTCTCCTGCCCCGCCGTCGGCTGCAAGGTGGTGATGCCGGGGCAGAAGCTCGACGGCGCCTCGGTGCACGAGCTGCTGGAGACCGAGGGCGTCACCTTTTCGGCCGCCGTGCCCACCGTCTGGCAGATGCTGCTGCAGGAGCTGCGCGCTACCGGCGGGCGGCTGACGACGCTGAAGCGGGTGGTGATCGGCGGCTCGGCGGTGCCGGAGTCGCTGGTGCGCGCCTTCCGCGACGACTTCGGCGTCGAGGTCACCCACGCCTGGGGCATGACCGAGACCTCGCCGCTCGGCACCCTGGCGACGCCGACTCCGGAAGTGCTGGCCATGCCGGCCGAGGCGCGGATGCAGTACACGCTGAAGCAGGGCCGCCCGCCCGCCGGCATCGAGCTGGCGCTCACCGACGACGACGGCCGGCCGCTGCCGCACGACGGGTCCACCTACGGCCACCTGAAGGTGCGCGGCGCCTTCGTGGTGCGCGAATACTTCAAGGGCGAGGGCGGCGACATCCTCGACGACGCGGGCTTTTTCGACACCGGCGACGTCGCCACCATCGACGAGCTCGGCTTCATGCAGATCACCGACCGCGCCAAGGACGTGATCAAGTCCGGCGGCGAGTGGATCAGCTCGATCGAGATCGAGAACCTGGCCGCCGGCCACCCGAAGGCGCTGATCGCCGCGGTGATCGGCGTCGCCCATCCGAAGTGGGACGAGCGGCCGCTGCTGCTGGTGAAGCTGAAGGAAGACCACAGCGCGACGCGCGAGGAATTCCTGCAATATCTCGACGGCAAGATCGCTCGCTGGTGGATGCCCGACGACGTGGTGTTCGTCGACGACATCCCGCTGGGCGCCACCGGCAAGATCGACAAGAAGGTGATCCGCCAGCGCTTCGAGGGCTACCAGCTGCCCACCGCAAAGGCGGTGATCGCCTGAGCCAACGGCCTCAGCCGTAGGAACCGGGCTCCCCGACCAGCGTTTTTTGAGCGGCGTCGATGAATAGGACGCCGCGATGAGCCAGTCATGCCGACGGCTCCAAAAGACAAACTTCCAGGAGCTAGAACATGTCTCCGCTGATTTCGCGTGGTTTTCTTCGTGGCTCGATGGCCTGCGCCGCCGCGGCGCTGGGCTTGAGCTTCACCGCACTGGCCCACGCCCAGGGCTACACCGACCAGGACTATGGCTATGACAACGGCTATGACAGCGCCAGCGACGTCGGCGGCGTGACCGTCATCGCCCCGCGCCGGCACCAGGAGCGCACCTTCAGCGGCGCGCCGATCGTCAACGTCTCGGCCTCGCGGGTGGTCGACACCAGCGACCTCGACCTCTCCACCGGCTACGGCGTGCACATCATGCACCAGCGGATCCGCAACGCCGCCGCCGATGCCTGCCAGGAGCTCGACAGCCAGTGGACGCGCGGCCTCTACCCCACCGCCGACTCCAGCGACGCCGACTGCTACCATCGCGCGGTCCGCAACGCGATGGATGAGGCGAGCGACGTCGCCTACACCGGCTACTGATCTCCGGGGCTATCGATCCGGGCGGCTGATCCTTCCGCTCAGGCGAGCCGGTAGCTCGCCCCCAGGACGGCCGCGTCGTCGCTGACGACGCGGCCGGACCTGACCAGCTCGATCATGTGGGCGTGCACCGAGCGCGCCGCAGCCGGATAGAGCCGCTGGTCGACGCCGACGTACATCTTCGGCACCATCTCGACGATCCTGCTCTCGCCGGCGGCCAGCTGGGCGAGGATTTGCCGTTCGCGCTCGCGGCGATGCTCGCGGTAGGCGTCGATGAACGGGCCGGGCTGGGTGATCGGCGGGCCGTGCGTCGGCCACAGGGTGGCAAAGCCGCGCGACTGGATCGCATCGAGGCTGGCCATGTAGTCGCCCATGTCGCCGTCGGGCGGCGTCACCACGGTGGTCGACCAGCCCATGATGTGGTCGCCGGTGAAGCAGCAGTTCTCTTCGGCCAGCGCGTAGCAGATGTGGTTGGAGGTGTGGCCGGGCGTCGGGATCGCATCCATGGTCCAGCCGCGGCCGGCGATGGCCGCCCCGCCGCACACCGACACCTGCGGCTCGAACTGGTCGAAGCCGGCCTCGGTCCGCACCCCGTCCTCCACCACCGGCGCCTTCACCGCGCAGCCGTAGATGGTCGCGCCGGTGGCGTCGGCGAGCGGCCGGGCCAGCGGCGAGTGGTCGAGGTGGTGATGGGTGATCAGGATGTGGCTGACCTGTTCGCCGGCCAGCGTCTCCAGGATCGCCTGCAAATGCTCCGGCTGGTCCGGACCGGGGTCGATCACCGCCACGCCCTCGCCCTGGCCGATGATGTAGGTGCCGGTGCCGCGGAAGGTGAACGGCCCGGGATTGTTGGCGATCACCCGGCGGATCAGCGGCGAGACCTGGTCGGCCTTGCCGTACTCGAAGCTCATGTCGCGGACGTAGGGGATCATCGCGGCTAGGCCAGCAGCAGGGGGGCGAGGTCGTAGCCGGCGGCGGCGGCGAGGCGCACCAGTTCGTGGCGGTCGCGGCCCTTGGCGGCCTCGCCCATCGCCCAGGCGCTGATCGAGCGGGTGCCGGAGCGGCAGAAGGCCAGCACCGGCCCGGCCGCGGCGGCCACCGCGTCGGACTGCGCCTTCGCCTGCTCGGCGCTCGGCCGGCCGGCGAAGGGGATCTCCAGGTATTCGGCGCCCGCCGCCTTCGCCGCCGCGGCGATCGCCGCGCTGGCCGGCTGGTCCGGCGCCTCGCCGTCGGGGCGGTTGTTGATGATCAGCCTGACGCCCGCGGCGGCCGCCTCGCGCGCCTCCTGCGGGGTGATCTGCGGACTGACCTGGAAGCTGGCCGTCACCTGGCGGAACTGGGACATATGATCCTCGCAGCCGGCCGTCGCACGGCCTTCGTTGACATCATCGGGGGCGTAGGGAAGTTTCACAAGGCATGCTGATGTTCCTTGTCCGCCGCCTGCTCGTGGCGATCCCGACGCTGTTCGTGGTCATCACCCTGGCGTTCTTCATGATGCGGGCGGCGCCCGGCAACCCCTTCTCGACAGACCGAAAGCTGCCGCCGGAGATCGAGAAGAACATCGAAGCCAAGTACGGCATGGATAAGCCGCTGATCGTCCAATACGGGACCTACCTCGCCGGCGTGCTGCACGGCGACCTCGGCCCGTCGCTGAAGTACCGCGACAAGAGCGTGATGGAGATCATCAAGGAGAACTACCGCGTCAGCCTGACCATCGGGCTCACCGCCTTCGTGATCTCGGTGATGCTGGGGGTGACGCTGGGCGTCTTGGCGGCGATGCGGCAGAACGGGACGCTCGACCACACCACCATGGCCATCGCCATCCTCGGGGTCTGCATCCCCAGCTTCGTCACCGCGCCGCTGCTGCAGCTGGTGTTCGGCAGCGACCTGGGCTGGTTGCCGATCGCCAGCTGGGACGGCGGAGCCTTGCCCAACCTGGTGATGCCCGTGGCGGTGCTGGCGCTGCCGCAGGTGGCGATCGTCTCGCGGCTGACCCGCGCCGGAATGATCGAGGCGCTGCACTCCAACTACGTCCGCACCGCCCGGGCCAAGGGCCTGCCGGAGCTGCAGATCGTGCTGCGCCATGCGATCCGCGCGGCGATCCTGCCGCTGGTGAGCTACCTGGGGCCGGCCTTCGCGGGCCTGATCACCGGCTCGCTGGTGGTCGAGCGCATCTTCGGCCTGCCGGGCCTCGGCAAGTTCTTCGTCAACAGCGCCCTGCAGCGCGACTACACGGTGGTGATGGGCCTGGTGATCTTCTTCGCCACCCTGATCATGCTGCTGAACCTGCTGGCCGACATCCTCTATGCGGCGCTCGATCCGCGGGTGCGCCTGGCATGAGCCTTCTGACCCTCACCACCCGCTCGCCCGAGACCGCCCAGCTGATGCAGCGCGCCGTGAAGGGCCGCAGCCTCTGGGACGACGCGCGCCGGCGGCTGTTCCGCAACAAGGCGGCCGTCGCCAGCATGATCGTGCTGGGGGTGCTGGTGCTCTGCGCCATCGTCGGGCCGTTCCTGGCCCCCTACACCTACGACGAGATCAACAAGAACGACGTCTGGGTCGGCCCGCTGACCGGCGACCACCTGATCGGCACCGACTCGCTCGGCCGCGACCTGCTGGCGCGGCTCTTCACCGGCCTCGGCGTCTCGCTGGCGATCGGCGCGGTGGCGACCACCGTCTCGCTGTTCATCGGCGTCGCCTGGGGCGCCGTCGCCGGCTACATCGGCGGCGCGGTCGACGAGGTGATGATGCGCATCGTCGACGTGCTCTATTCGCTGCCCTACATCTTCTTCGTCATCATCCTGATGGTGACCTTCGGCTCCAACTTCATCCTGCTGTTCGTCGCCATCGGGGCGGTGCAGTGGCTGACGATGGCGCGGATCGTGCGCGGCCAGACCCTGTCGCTGAAGCAGAAGGAGTTCATCGAGGCGGCGCGGGCCATCGGCCTGTCGCGGATGGCCATCATCAGCCGCCACATCGTGCCCAACCTGCTGGGTCCGGTGGTCGTCTACGTGACGCTGACCATCCCCGGCGTGATCCTGGCCGAGAGCTTCCTGTCGTTCCTCGGCCTCGGAGTGCAGCCGCCGATGGCCTCGCTCGGCACCCTGATCGCCACCGGCGCGCAGGACATGGAGCTGGCCCCGTGGCTGCTGATCTTCCCGTCGATCACCATGGTGGTGACGCTGATGTGCTTCAACTTCATCGGCGACGGCCTGCGCGACGCGCTGGACCCGAAGGACCGCTGAGCCGCCCTAGCTCTCGCGGTGGACGCGCAGCGCGCGCTGGCCGTCGACGTTCAGCATGAAGCTGCCCAGGGCCGCGCGCTTGATCACCACGGCCGAGCCGGCGTGGGGCCTGCGGGGCAGGTCGTTGTCGTCGATCTGCTTCCAGACCGCGCCGTCCTGCATGCGGAACTCCCAGCGGCCGTCGGAGGCGTGCCAGGCGTCGGCCAGGGTCTCTTCGACCCGGTCGAGCGTGTCGCTCTTCTCGCCGCGGTCGAAGATCGCCAGGCTGGGCAGGGTGAAGCCGAACGCCTGCCGGCGCACCTGGCGGCGCTGCTCGCGGTCCACGGCGACCAGGTCGCCCGCCTCCTCAGCCTTGGTCATGCCGGCGACCGCCGCGTCGTAGCAGGCGAGCCGCGGCGCATCGTCGGCGATCTTCCTGCAGTCGACCAGCGCCTGCAGCGCCGCGGGGCGCTTCGGCGGCGCCGGCGCGGCCATGATGGCAGCGGCGGCCGCAAGGCTCACGCCCAGTCCCAGACCCAAAGCCCAGCGCATCGGCATTCTCGCTCCCCTAATTCGGCCCCCAGCTTCCGCCTCCCGGCGCGTTGCGCAAGGCCGATCTTGGCTCACCTCCCGGCCCGCCGCAGAAGCGCCGCGATTGGTCGATTTTGCCGCTAACCTCGTCAACCGGGGCGACCGCAAGGCGAAACCGCGGCTTCACACGCAAGCTGTGACCGGAATGTAACAGGCGGCCAACCACGGAATTACCGACCCGTAATCCTCGTTGACCCACCGGTGAAGCGAGACCATCAATCGTGTCAACCGGGGGGAGCTTAGCCCGGGACAACTTGCAACCCGCACGGAGCGGCGCCGCGCTTGACGGCGTAGCTTGCGATTCCGGAGGAACTATCTTGATCAAATCCAGCATCCGCGCGCGCCTTATGGTGTCATCGATGATCGGCGGTCTCGCCCTCATCGCGGCGCCGGCGTTCGCGGCCGATGCGAGCCCGATGGCGAGCACGGGCGACGCCGTCGGCGCCGGCTCGGCCTCGTCCAGCCCGATCGTCAAGGTCGGCGCCGACGCGACCGCTACGGCCGCCGACACGGCGCCTGGCGCCCAGGTGTCCGAAGTCGTGGTGACGGGCTCGCGCATCCCGCAGCCGAACCTCACCGCCGTCGCCCCGATCACCGCCGTCAACAACGTCGAGATCAAGGCGGAAGGCGCGGTCCGCATCGAGGACGTGCTCAACAACCTGCCGCAGATCGCCGCCGCCCAGGGCGGGGCCATCTCCAACGGCTCCACCGGCACCGCCACCGTCAACCTGCGCAACCTCGGCGCCAACCGCACCCTGGTGCTGATCGACGGCCGCCGCGTCGTGCCGGGCGACCCCACCGTTCCGGTTCCGGACCTGAACTTCATCCCCGCCCAGATGGTCGACCGCATCGAGGTCGACACGGCCAGCGCCTCGTCGATCTACGGCGCCGACGCCGTCGCCGGCGTGGTCAACTTCATCATGAAGAAGGACTTCGAAGGCGTTCAGCTCGACGCCAACTACGCCTTCTACAATCACAACAACGGCGACGACAGCATCCAGGCGCTGGTGCGCAAGCGGAACTTCACGCTGCCCTCGAGCGACGTGACCGACGGCTTCACCACCAACCTCTCCGGCATCATCGGCGTCAACTCGCCGGACGGGAAGGGCAACGCCACCGCCTACTTCACCTACCGCCATCTCGATCCGGTGACGCAGGTGACGCGCGATTTCAGCGCCTGCTCGCTGACCGACTCGAAGACCGGCTTCTCGTGCGGCGGCTCGACCACCAGCGCCTCCGGCGGCTTCTTCATCTTCGACAAGACCCAGGCCACCTACAATCTCGACACCGTCACCGGCACCGGCGCGGCTTCGTCGTTCCGGCCGTTCCTGTCGACCGACCAGTTCAACTTCGCGCCGTTCAACTTCTACCAGCGGTCGGACGACACGATCACTGCCGGCGTCATGGCTCACTACGAGATCAACAATCACATCCAGCCCTATCTGCAGTTCATGTTCATGGACGACCACACCGATGCGCAGATCGCGCCGTCCGGTGCGTTCGGCCAAACCTTCACGATCGCCTGTAACAACCCGCTGCTGACCGCCGCGGAAATGGCCCAGGTCTGCACGCCGGCGAACATCATCGCCGGTCCCGGCGGCCCCAGCGTCCAGATCGCCGTCGCCCGGCGCAACGTCGAAGGCGGCAATCGTGTCGCGGACTTCCGCCACACCGACTACCGCGCGGTGCTGGGCGCCAAGGGCGAGATCGACGACAACTGGCGCTATGACGCCTTCTTCCAGTACGGCGCCTCGGTGTTCGCGCTGGACTACCAGAACGACGTTTCGCTCGCCAAGACCGCCCTCGCCTTCAACAACTGCGTCGGCGCCCCGACCACCGGCCTCATTTCGGGCTGCGTGCCGTGGAACGTGTTCCAGGGCGGCGGCGTGACCCAGGCGGCGGTCAACTACGTCGAGACGCCCGGGTTGCAGGAGGGCCTCGACACCGAGACCATCGTGGAAGCCGACCTGACCGGCGACCTCAGCCACTACGGCTTCAAGTCGCCCTGGGCGACTGACGGCGTCGGGGTGAACATCGGCACTGACTGGCGCCGGGAGACGCTGGACCTCAACGTCGACGAGGAGTTCTCGTCGGGCGACCTGGCCGGCCAGGGCGGCCCCACCAAGAGCGACCACGGCTCCTACTCCGTGTGGGAAATCTACGGCGAAGGCCGCGTGCCGATCATCCAGGATCAGCCTTTCGCCAAGTCGCTGGTGCTGAACGGCAGCTACCGCTACTCGCACTACAACACCTTCGGCGGCGCCAGCACCTACGAGGTCGGACCGACCTGGAACATCACCGAGGACATCATGGTCCGCGCCGGCTACAACCGCGCGGTGCGTGCGCCGGACGTGGTGGAGCTGTTCCAGCCGCAGACGGTGACCCTCGACTTCAGCAACGATCCCTGCGCCGGACCGACCCCGGCGGCGACCGCGGCTCAGTGCGCCGCGACCGGCGTGACGGCGGGCCAGTACGGCCACATCGCCGCCAACCCGGCCAACCAGTACAACGGCCTGACGGGCGGCAACCCCAACCTGAAGCCGGAAACCGCCGACACCTACTCGGCGGGCGTGGTGCTGACGCCGCGGATGCTGCCGAGGTTCTCGCTGTCGGTGGACTACTTCCACATCAACGTGAAGGACGCCATCAACGGCCTCGGCGCGCAGTCGATCGTCAATCAGTGCGTCAGCACCGCCAATCCGTTCTTCTGCGGCCTCATCAAACGCGCGCCGGGCACCGGATCGCTGTGGCTGGGCACCAGCGGCTTCGTGACCGACACCTTCGTGAACACCGCCGACTACTCGACCAGCGGCGTGGACATCGACGGCACCTACCGGGTCCCGCTGGAGGACTGGCACCTCGGCCCGAACGGCAACCTGCTGTTCGACTTCGAGGGCACCTACACCATCGACTACGACGTGACGACCGCGCCGGGCCTCGGCACGTTCGACTGCGCCGGCCTCTACGGCACCGTTTGCCAAGGCACGGGCACGCCGCAGACGGCGCCCACCCCGACCTGGCGGCATAAGTTCAGCGTCGGCTGGGACACCCCGTGGTACGGGATCGGCGTGCGGGCCGCATGGCGCTACATCGGCGATCTGACCGTCGACGCCGCGTCGTCCAACCCGCTGCTGGCCAATCCGAAGCTGGTGTTCCCGGTCGACGAGCACCTGCCGTCGGTGAGCTACTTCGACCTCGAAGCCAGCTGGCGGGTGTCGGACAAGTACACGGCGCGGGTCGGCGTCAACAACGTCTTCGACCAGAACCCGCCGCTGATCGGCTCCAACAACCTGCCGGCAGTGTTCGGTAACGGCAATACCTTCCCGCAGCTCTACGATGCTCTGGGCCGGTACATCTTCTTCAACATCACCGCGAACTTCTAGGTCGGCGGACATAGCGGAAAGGGCGGCGGATCACACAGGTCCGCCGCCTTTTTTGTTTCTGCTGACCGGAGCGCGGCGCCAGCCCTGGGGAGGCGGGCGTGGATGCCGAGCACAACGAAACGAGCGCGCTGAAGCAGGCCGCCGCCCGCGCGATGGCGTCGGGCGACCTGCGCGGCGCCAGGGCGTTGCTGGAGGAGGCCGCGAGCCGGCCCGATCCCGACGTCGACCTTTGGATGAGCCTCGCCGCCTGCCGGCGGGGCCTCGGCGACCTGGACGGAGCTTCCACGGCCGTCGAACGGGCATTGGCGCTGCAGCCGCGCCACTTCATCGGCCTGCTGATGCGGGCGTCGCTGCTGGAGCGGCGCGGCGAACGGCGCGCCGCGGCGGTGGCCTACGGCAACGCGCTGACGCAGGCGCCGCGCCAGGACGCCCTCGACCCGATGACGCTGCGGGCCCTCGACCACGCCCGCGACGAGCACGCCCGCTACCTGGCCGAGCTCGACGCGATGCTGAAGCGCGAGCTGGGACTGGCCGGCGGTCCCGACGCGGCCCGCGCCACCGTCTTCATCGAGCGCATCTCGGGCAAGCGGCGCGCCTTTCACCAGGAGCCGGCGCAGTTCCACTACCCCGGACTGCCGGAGGAGGAGTTCCACAGCCGGGACGCCTTCCCGTGGCTGGCCGAGCTGGAGGCGGCGACCGACGCCATCCGGGCCGAGGCCGAGGCGGTGCTCGCCGTCCAGGACGACGAGCTGACCCCCTATGTCCGCTACGCCGACGGGATTCCGCTGGACCAGTGGGCGGAGCTGAACCGGTCGCGGCGCTGGAGCGCCTACCACCTGTGGCTGGGCGGCGAGGTGGTGGCCGACCACGCCCGCAGCTGCCCGCGGACCATGGCCGCGATCGGCCGCCTGCCACAGCCGCGCATCCCCGGGCGCCTGCCCTCGGCGATGTTCTCCCATCTGGCGCCGCACACCCGCATCCCGCCCCACACCGGCGTCGCCAACTTCCGCCTGGTGGTCCACCTGGGGCTGATCCTTCCGCCGGGCTGCGGCTTCCGCGTCGGCAGCGAGACCCGCGAATGGCGCCGCGGCGAGGCCTGGGTGTTCGACGACACCATCGAGCACGAAGCCTGGAACGACAGCGACTCGCCGCGCACCATCCTCATCTGCGACGTCTGGAATCCCCGGCTCAGCGCCGCCGAACAGGAGTTGATCGCAGCCATCGTCGCGGGCATGGATGACTTCAATGGTTTCACGCCCGCCGGCGAGGATGGTTGAGAGTTCGCCGCCGAATGTCGCCGTCCATGGAGTCGATCGCGCCGCCGGAGCGCCCGGCATGACGCTCGCGCCAACGGTCATCCGCGATCGTGTCGACGCCGCGGTGGGCCTTTTGCGGGCGGGGCGGCATGGCGACGCCGCGGCGCTGCTCCGGTCGGTGATCGATCCGACGCCGTCTACGCTGGAAGCGCGCCGGCTGCTGGCGGTGGCGCTGCGCGACCTTGGTGACCTTGCGGGCGCCGAGCAGGCGCTGGGCGCCGCCATCGCCATCGACCCCGGCCAGCCGGCCTTCTTCACCCTGCAGGGCGACGTGCTGGCGCGGATGGGCCGCGCCGCCGAGGCGGAGGCCGCCTACCGCCGCGCCCTGGCGCTGAGCCCCACCCTGGGCCCCGCGGCGGTCGGCCTGGCGGAGCTGCTGCTGGCGGCGGAGCGCTGGGACGAGGCGCTCGCCGTCACCAGCGCGGCCGTGGCCGCCGGCGACGTCGACCTGAACGTCTGGACCGCGCACGGCATGGCCCTGAAGGCCCAGCGCCGCCTCGACGAGGCGATCGAGGCCTATCGGCGCGGCGCCGAGGCCGCGCCGCGCAGCGCCGTCGCCGAGCACAACCTCGCCGCCGCGCTCGGCGACGCCGAGCGTTTCGCCGAGAGCGAGGCGGCGACGCGGCGCGCCTTCGCCAAGGGCCTCCACGCGCCCGAGGCCTGGCTGGTGCACGGCCGCGCCCTCATGGGCCAGGCCAAGCTGGACGCGGCGGAGGCCGCGTTCCGCGAAGCCCTGCGCCGCCGCCCGGCCGACCTTGAGCCGCTCACCGAGCTCGCGCAGCTGGTCTGGATGCGGAGCGGCGACCTGGCGACGGCCGCCGCGCCGATCGACGAGGCCGAGCGCGCCGCGCCGGGCGCGCCCGCGCCGCGCCTGGTGCGGGCCAAGCTGCTGGAATACGCCGGCGACGCCGAAGGCGCCTACGCCGAGGTGGCGGCGCTGCTGGCCGACGCGCCGGCCGACTTCGTGCTGCAGATCCGGGCCGCGCAGTTGCTGGCGGAGCGCGATCCGGGGCGGGCGCTGGCGCACGCCCAGGCGGCGGCGCAGGCCGCGCCGCAGGAGCTGCTCGCC
>DASXEN010000136.1:0-16513 GCA_036490095.1 Caulobacteraceae bacterium | reverse complement strand
GGGTGCGCGACTTCGCCGCCGCCGACGGCTGCGAGCTCATTGACCGCAAGGCCGCGGCCAAGGCGCTCGCCCGGCTGGAAGTCGATGAAGCCGGCCTCGACAGCCTTGACCGCCGTTATATCGCCGCCCTGATCGAGCACTACGGCGGCGGGCCGGCCGGCGTCGAGACCCTCGCCTACGCCATCGCCGAGGCCCGCGACGCGGTCGAGGACGTGATCGAGCCCTTCCTACTGCAGCAGGGCTTCATCCAGCGCACGCCGCGCGGCCGCCTCGCCTGCGCCAAGGCCTACCTCCACCTCGGCCTCACCCCGCCCGCCGCGCCGACGGCCCAGCTGGGCCTGTTCGACGAGGGGGCTTGAGGTGACCGCGCCGACGTCCGGCCTTTTTGACGGCCCCGAACACGTGCTGCCGGTGCGGGTCTACTACGAGGACACCGACTTCACCGGCGTCGTCTACCACGCCAGCTATCTGCGCTTCTTCGAGCGCGGGCGAACCGAGTTCCTGCGCGCCGTCGGCGTCGAGCATGCGGCGCTGCTGGAGCTGCCCGAGCCTTGCGCCTTCGCGGTCACTCGCCTCGCCGTCGCGTTCAAATTGGCCGCGCGGGTCGACGACGCCCTGGAAATCCGCACCCGCTATCGCCAGGGCAGGGGGGTGCGGATCGAGGCGGCGCAGCGCGTGCTCAGGGGCGGCGCGCTGATCGCCGCGGCCGACGTGGAAGTGGTTTGCATCCGCCTCGACGGACGTCCCCGCCGCCCGCCGCCGGAACTCAATCAGCGGCTCGCGCCCTACCTGGGACCGCCCCGCGCCATAGTTTCACCATCGCCGGGCGCCATCGGCGGCGACGCTACCCGATCCCTTTAGGAGCCCCATGGATTCCGACGCCGCGATCACGCCCGAGACGTTCAATGTCGTCCACCTGTTCATGTCCGCGGACTGGGTGGTCAAGATCGTCCTCATAGGCCTGGCGCTGGCGTCGCTGTGGTCGTGGGCGGTGATCATCGACAAGCTGGCGCGGTTCACGGCGCTGAACGGGCAGGCCAACCAGTTCGAGGACCAGGTGGGCTCCGGCCGGGCGCTGGAGGACGTGGCGCAGCAGGCCGGCGAGCATCCGCGCCACGCGCTGCCGCGCATGCTGCAGGCGGCGCTGCGGGAATGGCGCGAGGCGCGGGCCAAGGGGCTGCTGGCCGGCGTCAACGCCGACTCCCAGGCGACCCTGCTGGTGCAGCGGATCGACCGGGTGATGGGCTCGCTGATCGCCCGCGAGAGCCAGCGGGTCGAGGAGGGGCTGTCGAGCCTGGCGATCGTCGCCACCGCCTCGCCCTTCATCGGCCTGTTCGGCACCGTCTGGGGCATCATGCACGCCTTCCAGGCCATCGCCATCGAGAAGAACACCAACCTGTCCGTGGTCGCGCCGGCGATCGCCCAGGCGCTGTTCGCCACCGCCGTCGGCCTCGCCGCGGCGATCCCGGCCTACGTCGCCTACAACAAGTTCTCCGCCGACGCCGGCAAGTTCGCCTCCCGGCTCGAAGGCTTCGCCGACGAGCTGGTCACCGCCATCCAGCGGCGGCTGGCCGAGCGGAGCGCCTGAGCCATGGCGCTCTCGGTCAACGACCCGTTCCAGACCGGCCGGCGCGGCCGCCGCGCCCGCCGCAGCGCCCTGGCCGAGATCAACGTCACCCCGCTGGTGGACGTGATGCTGGTGCTGCTGATCATCTTCATGATCTCCGCGCCGCTGCTCACCGTCGGCGTGCCGCTGCAGCTGCCGAAGACCGAGGCCGGGGCGATGCAGGACCAGACCGAGCCGATGACGGTCTCGGTGCGCGCCGACGGCCAGATCTACCTCAACGACAGCGAGGTGCCGTTCAGCGCCCTGGCGCCGGCGCTGCGGCAGGTGACCGACGCCGGCATGGCCCGGCCGATCTACGTGCGCGCCGACGGCCGCGCCCCCTACGCCATCGTGGCGCAGGTGATGGCGGCGATCTCGGCCTCCGGCTTCACCAACATCAACCTGATCACCGACACCGGCGGGCCGTCGTCGGGCGCCAAGGCGCCGCGCGACGAGGCGGGCGGGCGGGCGGCCACGCCATGAGCGGCTTCGCCCTGCCGCCGCGGCGCGAGAGCCGCGTTCCGGCGCTGATCGGCGCGGCGCTGCTGCACCTGGCGGTGCTGGCGCTGGTGCTGCTGGCGCCCAACCACCTGCCCAAGCCGATCGGCTCGTCGGTGCCGATCAACATCGTCTCATCGGCGCCCTTCACCGACACCCGCCCCGCCGTGCAGGCGCCGCAGAGCGAGGCCGCCGCCGCGCCGACCCCGGTCCCGCAGGCCCCGCCGCAGCCGCCGGCGCCGCAGGTCGCCCCGCCCGCCTTCACGCAGACCGCCCCGACCCCGCCCAAGGTGCAGCCGAAGCCGGTCCCGACGCCGCAGCCCTCCGCCAAGGCGACGCCGCAGCCGGCGCAGAAGGCCTTCGACTTCAACCAGCTGCAGCACATCATCGACCACGCCCGCCACACCACCGGCGCGGCCGCCTCCAGCGCGCCGAAAGGCCCGGCTCGCCCCGAGACCGCGCCGCAGGCCCGCCCCGACGCCGGCCGCGGCGTCTCCCAGAGCGACCTCGTCGGCCTGCAGCAGCTGCTGGAGCGGCTGTGGAACCCCAATTGCGACGTCGCCGGCGGCTCCGCGGTGAAGGTGCAGGTGCATTTCACCGTCGACCTCACCGGCGGCCTGCTCGGCCGGCCGAGCGCCGGTGGGCTGGAGCATTCGTCCGACCCGGTGGTGGCCGCCGCCGCCCTGCGCGCCCTCGACGCCGTCAGGCAGGCGACGCCCTACGCCGAGCCCTATTATGGACAGCCGATCACCGTGAACTTCGACGCCAAGGAGGCCTGCGCCAAGCGATGAGACACCGACTTCGCGCCAGACTCGCCGCCATCCTGCTAGCCGCCATCCCGCTCGCCGCCGGCCTCGCGGCCGGGCCGCCCGCCCGCGCCGACATCACCGTCGACGTGAACCAGGCCGCCGTGCAACCGCTGCCGATCGCCATCCCCAACTTCGGCGGCTCGCCGGTGGGCGCGCAGATTTCGCAGGTGGTGAGCGCCGACCTGGAGCGCTCGGGCCTGTTCCGGCCGCTCGATCCTGCCAGCTTCCGCCAGCAGCCGGACGTCAACGTGACGCCGGCGTTCGACGCCTGGAAGGCGATCAGCGCCCAGGCGCTGCTGGTCGGCACGGTGGCGAGCGGCGCCGACGGGCGCCTGAGCGTCGATTTCCGCCTCTGGGACGTCTACGCTGGCGACCAGCTGGTCGGCACCCGGCTGACCGCGACGCCCGACTCCTGGCGCACCATCGCCCACCAGATCGCCGACGCCGTCTACGAGAAGCTGACCGGCGAGAAAGGCTATTTCGACACCCGGGTGGTGTTCGTCGCCGAGAGCGGGCCGAAGAGCCACAAGGTGACGCGGCTGGAGATCATGGACCAGGACGGCGCCAACCCCAGCTACCTCACCGACGGCTCGACCCTGGTATTCGCCCCGCGCTTCTCGCCCAAGCGCCAGGAGATCACCTACATGGTGCTGCGCCCCACCGGCTCGGCGATCTACCTGAAGAACCTCGACACCGGCCGCGAGGAGGTGCTGGGCCGCTTCCCCAACATGACCATGACCATGGCGCCGCGCTTCTCGCCCGACGACAGCAAAGTCGCCTTCGCCGCCGAGTCCGGCGGGGCCAGCAACATCTACGTCATGAGCCTGGTCAGCCATTCGCTGCGCAAGTTGACCAACGGGCTGACCATCGACACCTCGCCGTCGTTCTCGCCGGACGGTGGCCAGATCGTCTTCAACTCCGACCGGGGCGGCTCGCCGCAGCTCTACGTGATGGGCGCCGACGGCTCCGGCGTGCGGCGCATCTCGTTCGGCCCCGGCCGCTACACGGCGCCGGTCTGGAGCCCGGACGGCAAGCTGATCGCCTTCGTCAAGCAGCAGGGCCAGAGCTTCTCGATCGGGGTGATGGCGCCGGACGGCTCCGGCGAGCGGCTGCTGATCACCAGCTACTTCGCCGACGAGCCCACCTGGGCGCCGAACGGGCGGGTGATCATGTTCGAGCGCAAGCAGGGCGACGGCCCCTCGCGGCTGTGGACCGTCGACGTCACCGGCCACATCCAGAAGGCCGCGCCCTACCCGGTCGCCGGCTCGGACCCGGCCTGGTCGCCGCTGCTGCACTGATGGGAAGTGGGGAGCAGGGACAGACACGCCTCTTCGGCGCAGCTCGTTCGATCTGCGAGATCAAAAAGCGTGTGTGTCCCGACTTTCCCAGATGCCGCCACAAAGCGGAACGAAATAGCCGCCGGGCGTGTCTTGAGCTTGAGCCTGTCGAGCGGCTCGTGATTGAACGCGCTTTGCTGGTCCTGACGGGCCGGCTTCGGAGGAAGACGATGACGCTGAGCCGAAAGACCCTCATTCAACTGGCGATGGCTGCTTCGGCCGCCGCCCTGGTCACGGCCTGCGCCTCGCACCCGCCGCCGCCGCCCGCCGCGCCGATCCCGCCGCCGGAAGAGCGCCAGGGCCCGCCGCCGCCTCGCGAGGAAGGCCCGCCGCCCGGCGCGGAGACCCGCGGCCCGCTGCCCGGCACCGAGCGCGACTTCGTCGTCAACGTCGGCGATCGGGTCTACTTCGACTTCGACCAGGCCGGCATCCGCGCCGACGCCGGCCCGATCCTCGACGGCCAGTCCGCCTGGCTGCGCCGCTATCCCGACGTGCGGGTGCGCATCGAAGGCAATTGCGACGAGCGCGGCACCCGGGAGTACAATTTCGCCCTCGGCGCGCGCCGCGCCGACGCGGTGCGCGACTACCTGGTGGCCCACGGCGTCGCCCCGGCGCGGATCACCACCATCTCCTACGGCAAGGAGCAGCCGATCGATCCTGGCCAAGACGACAACGCCTGGGCCAAGGACCGCAACGCCCACACGGCGATCACCGAGGGCGCGCGGTAGGCATTCAAGGAGACCATGGCGGCCATGAAGACGCTTCGCCCGCTCGCGCTCGCCGCCATCTTCGGCGCCGTGGCCCTCGCCGCCGCGGCGCCCGTGCTGGCGCAGGTGCCGCTCGATCCGCTGGACGACCACTCGGCCAAGCGGCTCGACCGCATGGAGCAGGCGCTGCGCGAGATCCGGGCGATCGTCTTCCAGGGCCGCGAAACCGGCAAGCCGGTGGTGGTCGAGCCGGCCGACACCGAAAGCCAGCTCACCGCCGTGTCGCAGAAGATCGACGATCTGCAGCAGGCCATCACCCGGCTGACCGGCCAGCTGGAGTCGGCCGGCCACGACGTCGACGAGGCCCGCCACGACGCCAACCAGCTGCGCGAGGAGAACGGCGCGCTCACCGCCCGCATCGCCGCCCTGGAGCAGAAGGTCGCCGCGCTGCAGGCGCCGCCGCCGGCGCCTGCCCAGTCGCCGGAGCCGCAGGCCGACACCGCCCCGCCGCCCCCGGCGCTCGACGCGCCGGCCGCCTTCGCCGCGGCGCGCCAGGCCTACAACGCCGGCGACTATGCCGGCGCCGAGACCGGCTTCCACGACGTGGTCACCCGCTTCGGCGACACGCCGCGCGGGCTGGAGGCGCGCTACTTCCTCGCCAAGATCATGCTGCAGCGGCAGGCCTACGCCGACGCCGCCGCCACCGACCTGGCGGTGGTGCGCGGCTGGCCGACCACCAGCTGGGCCCCCGACGCGGCGCTCGACCTGGCCCGCGCCATGGTCGGCATGAAGGAGGCGCGCGAGGCCTGCGGCATGCTGGGCGAGATCGACAGCCACTATCCGAAGGCCTCGGCGCAGGTGCGCACCGGCGTCCAGGAGCTGCGGAGCCAGGCCGGGTGCGCGGCGGGCTGACGGCGCGCGCGCCGTCCCCGCCCGACGCCGCCTTCGACCGCTGGCTGACCGGCCCGGCGGCCGTGCCGGTCGCCGTGGCGCTGTCAGGCGGCGGCGACTCGCTGGCGCTGCTGCATCTCGCCAGGGCCTGGGCCGACCGCGCCGGCCGCCGGCTGGTGGCGCTGACCGTCGACCACGGCCTGCAGGCGCCGAGCGCCGCCTGGGCGCGCTTCGCCGGCGAGCGGGCGCGCCGGCTGGGCGTGGCGCACCGCAGCCTCGCCTGGACCGGCGGGAAGCCCGCCGGCGGCCTGCCGGCCGCGGCCCGGGCCGCTCGCCACGCCCTGCTGGCCGACGCCGCGCGGGCCGAGGGCGCGGCGGTGATCCTGATGGGCCACACCGCCGACGACCTCGCCGAGGCCGAGCTGATGCGCGCCGCCGGCTCCACCGCGCCGTCGCCGCGCGCCTGGTCGCCGTCGCCGGCTTGGCCGGAGGGCCGCGGCGTCTTCCTGCTGCGCCCGCTGCTGGGCCTGCGCCGCTCCGAGCTGCGCGAGCAGCTGCGGGCGCTGGGCGAGACCTGGATCGACGACCCGGCCAACGACGACCCCCGCTACGCCCGCGCCGCGGCCCGGCGCCGGCTGGCGGCCGGCGCGGCGACCCAGCCGCCGGCGATCGAAGCGGCGGCGGCGCCCGCGTGCGGCCTGGCGACGGTTCGGGCGGGCCTTGCCGGCGAGCTGACCGCGCCGCGGGCGGCGCTCGCCGCCGAGCGGGGCGGCCTGCGGCTGCTCGGGGCGCTGGCGCTCTGCGCGGCCGGGACCGCGCGGCCGCCGTCCGCCGCCTCGCTGGCCCGCCTCGCCGAGCGGGCCGCGCGGGGCGAGGACTTCACCGCTAGCCTCGCCGGCGCCCGGATCGAGGTGCGCGGCCCCGCCGTGCTCGCCTGCCGCGAGGCCGGCGAGCGGGTGCGCCGCGGCCTCGCGGCCGCACCGCTGCCGCGCGGCGAGAGCGTCTTCGACGGCCGCTTCCTGGTCACCGCCGAGATTGAAGGCCTGCGGATCGGCTTCCTGGCCGGCCACGCCGCGCGCCTGCCGGTCGATGTCCGCCGGCGTCTCGCCGCGGTCCCGGCCGCCGCCCGCGGCGCGCTGCCGGCGCTGACGACCGCGGACGGCGAAGTCAGTTGTCCATCTTTGTGCGATACGCCCACAGCGACGGCGCGGCCGCTGGCCTGGCAGCGGCTCAACGCCACACTCGGCGCCTTCCGTGACGAGGCGGCGTTGTGGCGCGTAGCGAAATCGGACGCGGGCGCCTAAATTGAAGCGTCCTACGGACCTCGAGGCCTTCGAATGAATCTCCGTAACCTGGCCATCTGGTTTGCGATCCTGGTCGCTGCGGTGCTGATCTACAGCGTCATGCAGGGCCAGACCCGCGCCGGCGCCGCCCCGACCGACATCGCCTACTCCGACCTGATCTCCAAGATCGACGAGGGCGACGTGACCCAGGTGAACGTCAGCGGCTCGACCATCGACCTGCACGACAAGGCCGGCCACGACTTCCGCGCCATCGGCCCCAGCGACAACGACCCGGTGCTGCAGCAGCACGTGGGCGCGCACAAGGACGTCAAGCTGACGTTCCAGCGGCCGGGCCCGAACCTCCTGGTGCAGATCCTGATCAACATGGCGCCGCTGCTGCTGCTGTTCGGCGTCACCATCCTCTTCATGCGGCAGATGCAGGGCGGCGCGCGCGGGGCCATGGGCTTCGGC
This sequence comes from Caulobacteraceae bacterium, assembly GCA_036490095.1. Classification (GTDB taxonomy): domain Bacteria; phylum Pseudomonadota; class Alphaproteobacteria; order Caulobacterales; family Caulobacteraceae; genus Acaudatibacter. The sequence goes on along the minus strand of DASXEN010000136.1, from coordinate 8,911 downwards.
AAGTCCAAGGCGCGGCTGCTGACCGAGAACAAGAACCGGGTGACGTTCGAGGACGTCGCCGGCGTCGACGAGGCGAAGGAGGACCTGACCGAGATCGTCGACTTCCTGAAGGACCCGGCCAAGTTCCAGCGCCTCGGCGGCAAGATCCCCAAGGGCGCGCTGATGGTCGGCCCGCCCGGCACCGGCAAGACGCTGCTGGGCCGCGCGGTGGCCGGCGAGGCCGGCGTGCCGTTCTTCTTCATCTCCGGCTCCGACTTCGTCGAGATGTTCGTCGGCGTCGGCGCCAGCCGCGTGCGCGACATGTTTGAGCAGGCTAAGAAGAACAGCCCCTGCATCATCTTCATCGACGAGATCGACGCGGTCGGCCGTCACCGCGGCGCCGGCCTCGGCGGCGGCAACGACGAGCGCGAGCAGACGCTCAATCAGCTGCTGGTGGAGATGGACGGCTTCGATCCCAACGAGGGGATCATCGTCATCGCCTCCACCAACCGGCCCGACGTGCTGGACCCGGCGCTGCTGCGCCCCGGCCGCTTCGACCGCCAGGTGGTGGTGCCCAACCCCGACATCGTCGGCCGCGAGCGCATCCTCAGGGTCCACATGCGCAACGTGCCGCTGGCCGCCGACGTGGACGTGAAGGTGATCGCCCGCGGCACGCCCGGCTTCTCCGGCGCCGACCTCGCCAACCTGGTCAACGAAGCCGCCCTGATGGCCGCGCGCAAGAACCGCCGCATGGTCACCCAGCCGGACTTCGAGGACGCCAAGGACAAGGTAATGATGGGCGCCGAGCGCAAGTCCATGGTGATGACCGACGACGAGAGGCGGATGACCGCCTATCACGAAGCCGGCCACGCCCTGGTGGGGCTGAACGTGCCGGCGTCCGACCCGCTGCACAAGGTGACCATCATCCCTCGCGGCAGGGCGCTGGGCCTGACCCTGCAGCTCCCCGAGCGCGACCGCTACTCGATGGATTTCCAGCAGATGACCTCGCGGCTGTCGATGCTCTACGGCGGCCGCGTCGCCGAAGAGCTGATCTTCGGCAAGGAGAAGGTCTCCTCGGGCGCCAGCAACGACATCAGCCAGGCGACCAAGCTGGCGCGGGCGATGGTGACCAAATGGGGCTACTCGGACGCGCTGGGCATCGTCGAGTACGGCGAGAACCAGGAGGAGGTGTTCCTGGGCCACTCGGTGGCGCGCAACCAGAACGTCTCCGAGGACACCGCCAAGGTCATCGACGCCGAGGTGAAGCGGCTGACTCAGGGCGGCTACGACGAGGCCAAGCGCATCCTCACCGAGAAGCTCGAAGACCTGCACACGGTGGCCAAGGGGCTGCTGGAGTACGAGACGCTGAGCGGCGAGGAGGTCCTCGGCGTGCTGAAGGGCATCCCGCCCCGCCGCGACGAGCCCGAGCTGAAGGCCCCGCCCGGACCGCGCTCGTCGGTGCCGCTCGCCCCGCGCCCCATCTCCGCCCCGATCCCGCCCGGCGCCGCGCCCGAGCCGGCTTGAAGCCGATCGCCGCATGGCCCCTCACCTCACCTCTCCCCGCTTCGCGGGGCGAGGGCTCCTGAGGGCGCGAGGCGGCGTCGGCTTCTTTCCGCTTCCACTACCTTTCAGTAGCCCTCTCCCCACCGGAGAGTGGGGAGAGGTGAGGTGAGGGGGTTGCCGGCCCATCGCCCGCTGGTCATGGGCATCGTCAACGTCACGCCGGACAGCTTCTCCGACGGCGGGCGGTTCCTCGATGCGGGCGCGGCGGCCGGCCACGCCCTGCGGCTGATCGCCGAGGGCGCCGACATGCTCGACATCGGCGGCGAGTCGACCCGCCCGCGCGCCGAGCCGGTCTCGCAGGACCAGGAGATCGCCCGCGTCGTCCCGGTGATCGAGGCGGTGCGCCGCCAGAGCGGCATCCCGATCTCGGTCGACACGATGAAGCCCGCCGTCGCCCGCGCCGCCATCGCAGCGGGCGCGACGATGTGGAACGACGTCACCGCACTCGGCTGGTCGCCCGAGAGCCTGCCGGCTGCCGCCGCGCTCGGCTGCGAGGTGGCGCTGATGCACATGCAGGGCGAGCCGCGCACCATGCAGGCCGCGCCCCGCTACGGCGACGTGGTCGCCGAGGTGGCCGGCTTCCTTGCGGCGCGGGCCGAGGCGGCGATGGCGGCCGGCGTAGCGCGCGAGAAGATCTGGATCGATCCCGGCATCGGCTTCGGCAAGACCGCGAAGCACAGCCTGGCGCTGCTGCGCGCGCTGGACCGGATCGTCGCGCTGGGCTTTCCGGTGCTGCTGGGCGCCAGCCGCAAGAGCGCCATCGCCGGCATCGCCGGCGACCGCTCGCGGGAGCACCAGCGCCTCGGCGGCTCGCTCGCCGTCGCCCTGGCCGCCGCCCGCGCCGGCGTCGCCGCGCTGCGCGTGCACGACGTGGCGGAGACCGTGCAGGCCCTTGCCGTGGCGCGGGCGATCGGCGACGGCTGAGCCATGAGCGAGGCTTTGGGCCGCGTGCTCGCCATCGCCGGGTCCGATTCGGGCGGCGGGGCGGGCGTGCAGGCCGACATCAAGACCGTCACCGCGCTGGGCGGCTATGCGGCCAGCGCCATCACCGCCGTGACGGTGCAGGACACGCTGGGCGTCCACGCCGTCCATCCGATCCCGCCACCGATCATCGCCGCGCAGATCCGCGCGGTGCTGGACGACATCGGCGCCGACGCGGTCAAGACCGGCATGCTGGGCGACGCCGCCGCCGTGGAGGCGGTCGCCGCGGCGCTGGACGCCTGGCCGGACATCCCGCTGGTGGTCGATCCGGTGATGGTCGCCAAGGGCGGCGCGGCGCTGCTGGCGGCCGGCGCGCTGGCGCCGCTGCGCCGGCTGATCGCCCGCGCCGCGCTGGTGACGCCCAACGCCCCGGAGGCCGCCGCGCTGACCGGCCTCGCCGTCGCCAGCACCGACGACCTGCGCCGCGCCGGCGAGGCGCTGCTGACATCCGGAGCCAAGGCGGTGCTGATGAAGGGCGGGCACATCGCAGGCGAATCTGTCATCGACCTGCTGATGACCGCCGACGGCGAGACCCTGTTCGAGAGCCCGCGCATCGCCACGCGCCACACCCACGGCACCGGCTGCACGCTGGCCAGCGCCTGCGCGGTCGGCCTGGCGCAGGGGCTGAGGCTGCCGGACGCCGTCGCCCGCGCCTGGGCCTACGTCGGCGAGGCCATCCGCCGCGCGCCCGGCTTCGGCGCCGGCGCCGGCCCGCTGGACCACGCCTGGCCGGTGAAGGACCGGTGAGCGCCAGCCTGGAAGCGCGGCTGGAGGCCATCCTGCGCGCCGCGCCGTCGATGATGCGGGTGCTGGCGATCGCCCGCGACCTCGACCTGCCCGACTGGCTGATCGTCTCCGGCGCCGTTTACCAGCGGGTGTTCAACCACCTCACCGGCCGCGATCCTGACTACGGCATCAAGGACTACGACCTCGCCTATTTCGACGCCTCGGACATCTCCTACGAGGCCGAGGACGCGGTGATCCGGCGCGCCGCCGCCGCCTTCCCGCCGCCGTTCGACCAGCTGGTCGAGGTGCGCAACCAGGCGCGCGTGCACGTCTGGTTCGAGGGCAAGTTCGGCGAGCCCTACACGCCGCTGGCGTCGAGCGCCGAGGCCCCGCAGCGGTTCGTCAGCCCGATCTTCGCCGTCGGCGTGCGGCTGGATCCCGACGACCGGCTGACCGTGGTCGCGCCGTTCGGCCTGGAGGACCTGTTCGCCCTGCGCATGCGGCCGAACCCGATCCGCAAGACGGGCGGGTTCGAGCGGATCGCCGCCGGCCTCAAGGCGCGCTGGCCGGAGGTGACGGTCGAGCCCGGCTGACGCCGTAGGGATCGGCCAGGCGCCGCTCCATCCATTTCTCGACCCCGGTCAGCGGGCCGAAGCCGAACTGGGCGTAGAGGCCGTGGGCGTCGCGGGTCGCAAGGTGCAGGCGGCGCAGGCCCTGCAGGTCCGGGTGCGCGTCGAAGTAGGCCATGATCGCCTTGCCGAGCCCCTGGCCGCGGCGGGCCTGGTCGACGAACACGTCGCAGATCCAGCCGAAGGTGGCCCGGTCGGTCACCACCCGCGCCATCGCCGCCATCTCGCCGGTCGGATCATAGGCGCCGATGGTGAGGCTGCCGCGCAGCGAGCGCTCGAACACGGCCAAGGGGATGCCGGCGCCCCAATAGCTCTCGCCACCGATCCAGGCGTGGCCGCGCGGCAGATCGAAGCGCGTCGGATCGTCGGAGAGGGTGAAGGCGCGGTGGCGGGTCTCGAAGGGCATGGCTCAGACCACGTTCTCGGCCAGGCCCGGCCCCTGCCGCAGCGCCTCGCGCAGCGTCTCCAGCCCGCGCCGCAGCGCCGCCGGCTCGGAGGGGCCCAGGCAGATGCGCAGGCCGTCGACCGGCGCGCCTGCCAGGAACGGCGCGGCCGGCGCCGTCACCTTCACGCCGGCGCGCAAGGCCTGGCCGGCGACGCGCTCGGCGTCGAGCTCGCTGGCCGGCGCCCAGATGTGCGGGCTGGCGCGCTGCCGCCGCGGCTCGACGAGGCCGGCGAGGATGGCGTCGGCGAGCTCGCCGCGGCGGGTCAGCTCGGCCCGGATCCCGATCAGGACCTCGAACGCCTCGCCACGCTCGATCAGCTGCGTCCCGACCAGCGCGCCGAGGGTCGGCGGCCCCAAGGCGGCGGCGCGCAAGGCCTCCAGACAGGCGCTGCGAAGCCGCTGCGGCGGAACGAGGAAGCCGACCCGCATGCCGGGCGCCAGGCTCTTGGAAAGGCCGCCGACGTAGGCGACGGCGTCGGGCGCCAGTTGGGCGAGCGGCGCCAGGCCAAGCTCGCCGATGACCGGGCCATAGAGGTCATCCTCGATCAAGAGGGCGCCGCGGCGGCGGGCGACCTCGATGATGGCCTTGCGCCGGGCCAGGCTCATCACCCGCGCCGTTGGGTTCTGGAACGGCTGCACGTAGGCGGCCCGCGCGCCGCTCTCCGCCAGCGCCCGATCGAGCGCCTCCGGCGCCAGCCCCTCGTGATCCATCGCCGCCGGAACCAGCCGCAGTGAGAGCTGCGCCGCCGCGGCCTTCAGCCCGTGCCAGGTGGCCGCCTCGGCCACCACGGCCTCGCCGGGACGCACGGCAGCCGCGAGCACGACGGCGATCGCCTGCTGCGCGCCGGCGGTGACGATCAGCGCCGCCGGGTCGGCGGCCGGGAAGTTGGCCGTGCGCGCCAGCCAGCGCGCAGCGGCGCGGCGGTCGGCCTCGAAGCCGCCGGCCGGCGCATAGTCGAGCCGCTCGGCGAGATCGGCGCGCCGGGCGAGCGCCGCGATCGCGCCGCGAAGGACGGCCTGGGCGAAGGCCAAGGGCGGGGTGTTGCGCGAGAGGTCGGCGATGGCGTCGGGCTCGGCGGCCGCTGCGGCGGCGGCGACGAAGCTGCCGCGCCCGACCACCGCCTCGATCAGTCCGCGCTGCTCGGCCTCGCCATAGGCGCGGGTGACGGTGCCGACGCCGAGGCCGAGTTCTTCGGCCAGCGCCCGCTGGGTCGGCAGCCGTGCGCCGGCGGCGAGCGCGCCACGGGCGATGTCCGTCGCCAGCGCCGCGACAATCCGGACGTAGGCCGGCTGGCCATCGTCCTCCAGCTTCGGCCGCCAGTCCGCCACGCGCGGGCTCCAGATATTGTCACCGTGACAATACTTAGTTTGACTCGACATGAATGATCGAGTCAATGAGCGATCAGGACGGTTCAATCGGGGAGCCAATCGCCATGCGCCAATGGACCATCGACGCGTTCGCCGCGCGACCGTTCAAGGGCAACGGCGCCTGCGTGGTCGAGCCGCTGGCGGCCTGGCCGCCGGCCGAGCGGATGCAGGCGCTGGCGGCGGAGAACAACCAGGCCGAGACCGCCTTCCTGCTGCGCACCGCCGATCCGGGGCGGTTCGGCCTGCGCTGGTTCACCCCGGCGATCGAGGCGCCGCTCTGCGGCCATGCGACGCTGGCGAGCGCCCACGCCCTCTATGCCGAACTGGGCGTCGAGGCGCCGGAACTGGTGTTCGAGACCCAGAAGGCCGGCCGGCTGACGGTGGCGCGCGCCGAGCGCGGCTACCTGATGGACTTCCCCGCCGATCCGCCGAAGCGCATCGACCCGCCGGCGGGGCTCTGCGACGCGCTGGGCGTGGCGGTGGGCGAAGCCTGGGTCGGGCAATACCTGGTGGCGGTGGTGAAGGACGAAGCCGCCGTGCGGGCGGCGCGGCCCGACCTCGCGGCGCTGCAGGCCATCTCGACGGCGGCGACCAGCGGGCGCGGCAACGTCGGCGTCAGCGCCCTCGCCGCGGACGACGCGCCCTACAATGTGGTCAGCCGCTTCTTCGCGCCGGGCTCCGGCGTGGCCGAGGACCCGACCACCGGTTCGCTGCACTGCTCTCTGGCGCCGCTGTTCGCCGGCAAGCTCCGCCGCCCGAGGCTGCGCTTCCACCAGGCCTATCCGGGGCGCGGCGGCGACCTCGTCTGCGAGGTCAGCGGCGATCGGGTGCTCATCGAGGGCGAGGCGGTGACGGTGGTCGCCAGCCGCCTCAGGATCACGCTTTAGGCCGCCACCGCCTCGTCCGGCTCGGCGAGCACGCGGCTCATCGCGTCGTAGAGCTTGGAGATCTCGATCGGCTTGGCGACGTGCCCGTCCATGCCGGCGGCCAGGTATTCCTCGACCTGGTGGACGAGGGCGTTGGCGGTGAGCGCCAGGATCGGGGTGCGCGGGCGGTGCTCGGCGCGCTCGGCGGCGCGGATCGCCTTGGCGGCGGTGATGCCGTCCATCACCGGCATCTGGATGTCCATCAGGATCACGTCGTAGGCGCCGGCGCGCCAGGCCTCGACCGCCGCGCGGCCGTCGCCGACCAGCTCCAGCTCGACGTCCATCGGCTCGACGATCGCCTTCAGCACCTTCTGGTTGACGAGGTTGTCCTCGGCCGCCAGCACCCGCACGCTGCGCTGCTGCACGTCGGCCACCGCCTGCGGCGCCTCCGCGCCCTCGGCCGCCGCGCCGCGGGCGAACGGCAGCTCGACGATGAAGGTCGAGCCCTTGCCGTCGTCGCTGAGCACCGAGATCTGCCCGCCCATCAGCTGGGCGAGCTCGCGGCAGATGGCCAGGCCAAGCCCGGTGCCGCCGTACTGGCGGGTGGTCGAGGAGTCGGCCTGGGTGAACTTCTCGAACAGGGTGAGGATCTTGTCGCGCGGGATGCCGATGCCGCTGTCGGCGACCGACAGGCGCAGCCCGCCCGCGTCCGCCGCCTCGAAGCGGGCGACCACCTCGCCCTTGGGCGTGAACTTGACGGCGTTGGAGACCAGGTTCGCGAGGATTTGCCGCAGGCGGTCGGCGTCGCCGCGCCAGGCCCCTTGCGCCTCGGGCGCGACCTCGACCTCGAAGGTCAGGCCCTTCTGCTGCGCCAGCGCCGAGAAGCCATCGCGCACCGACTGGGCGACCCGCTCGATGTCGAAGTCCTGCTCGAACAGCTCCAGCTTGCCGGCCTCGATCTTGGAGAGGTCGAGCACGTCGTTGAGCACCGCCAGCAGCTGCTCGCCGGACTGGCGCACCACAGTGAGCCGATCGCGCTGCACCGGGGCGAGCTCGCCGCGGTCCATCACCTCGGCCATCGCCAGCACGCCGTTCAGCGGCGTGCGTATCTCGTGGCTCATGTTGGCCAGGAACTGCGACTTGGCGATGTTGGCCGCGTTGGCCGCATCGCGCGCCTCCATGAGGTCCTCCAGCGTCTCGCAGAGCTCCCGATGGTTGGCGTCGATCTGCGTCAGCAGGTCGTTGAAGGTGGTGGTGAGGCGCAGGAACACGTCGTCGTCGGCGTCATCGGTGTCGATGCGCTGGAACTCGCCGCTGGAGGCGACCTGGGCCATCGCCTTGGAGAGGCGCTCGATCGGCGCGGTGACCCGGCGCGAGAGGCTCTGGGCGACGAACAGGGCGATGCCGCTGGCTCCGAAGAACAGCGCGCCGGTCAGCGCGAGGAAGCGCGGCAGCAGGTCGATCAGCGTCGGCTCATGCGAGCGCAGCACGGCGTGGCCAAGCGTACGGCCGCCGGAAACGATCGGCATGGTCTGGGTCCGCACCGGACCGGTCTCGGCCTTGGCCTCGTCTTGCGGCGGCGCGGCGTAGTAGGCGACGGTGCGCCCGCCGGCGTCCGCCAGGCGGATGTCGACCAGCCCCCTGGCGGCTTCGGCGCCGGCGATGTCGTGCTGCATGCCGATGACGTCGCGTGCGGCCATATCGGGCGCGGCCGCGGCGGCGATCACGCTGGCCAGCGTCGTCTGCTCGAGCCGCGCTTCCTGGCGGCTCACGCTCCACTGCTGGAGCATGAACGACACGCAGGCGGCGACCAGCACGGCGACCGTGGTGACGATCGCGACGCTGGCGACGCGCGCCTGGAACGGCGGCTTGTTTCGCTCTGGCATCCGGGCCCAATATAGTTAACGCGTGCGCATCTACCGCACGTGCCGGCCTCTATACCTGCTCATCCCTAACGTTTCGCTTCCAGGTGGCGCGTTTGTCGCGGCTTTAGGGCTAGACAGGCGGTAAGGTTTCATTTACGGTGAATTATTCCTTGGGGTGAGGAGAATATTTCGTGGACAAAGTTTTCGTTGCTAAGCGCGTGGCCACCAAGCTGCGCGGGGCCGAGCACACGGTCGACGCCGCGCTGGTGGAGGCGTCCGAAATGGTCGCCGAGCTGCTGCGCTCGCGTAAGGAATTGGGCCTCGCCGCCAACGTCGGCGACGCCGCCATCACCAAGCTGACGGCCGCCATGTCGGCGCTGTCGGAAGCCCGGACCTCGATGGTCGCCGCGCACGCGGAACTCGCCGAAGTCCAGCTGCGCCTCGGCATCCGCACGCGGATGCAGAACGGTCCGGAAGACAAGGTCGAGA
>DASXEN010000066.1:0-7894 GCA_036490095.1 Caulobacteraceae bacterium | reverse complement strand
ACTCGACGGCATTATTGGGAAAGAAGCTTTTCATCTCGCCGTACAATTGCGCCGCGAGCGTCTTGTTGGGCGCGAGGATAAGGGCAGGGCGCTGCAAACTCTGGATGACATGCGCCATGGTGAAGGTCTTGCCGGAGCCGGTGACGCCCAGCAGCACCTGCTCGTGCTCATGCGCCGCGATCCCGGCGGTGAGCTCGCGCACCGCCTCCGGCTGGTCGCCCGCCGCTGCATAGTCGGAGACCAGCCGGAACTGCCGCCCGCCCTCCATCTTCTCCGGCCGCACGGGCCGGTGCGGCGTCCACAGCGCAGGCGCCGTGTCGTAAATGAACGCCGCCGAGGCGTCCGCGACGCCGGTGGAGGGGTCGGGCATGGGTGCGAAGTTAGGGGAGCGAAGGGCGGAACGGAAGGGGCGCTGCTGACAGCAGGGTGGCAGCATAATCGCCTCACCCGTACCGGAGAGTACGGGGGAGGTGTCACGCGGAGCGTGACGGAGGGGGCAACCGCGCTTCCGCCCTCACCTTGTCCGCCACGCTATCCGGATCCCTCAGCACGTCCCTCGCATCGATCCGCAACACCCGGCAGCCACGCTCACGCAACGCCTCGTCGCGCCAATAGTCCCGGACCATCCGGTCCTCTTCGCGGTGAACCCCGCCGTCGATCTCGATCACCAGCTTCGTCGCCGAGCAGTAGAAGTCGGCGATGTAAGGTCCGATCGGATGCTGACGGCGGAACGTCGGCTCACCGGGTTCACGGCCGCGCAATCTCACCCACAGCAGCACCTCGGAACGCGACATCGCGCCTCGAAGCGAGCGGGCTTGGTTCACGGTGCGTCGCGGCGAGCGCATGGGTGAAACTAGCTTGGGCTTGCCCCCTCCGTCACGCTCCGCGTGACACCTCCCCCGCACTCTGCGGTGCGGGTGAGGAGCGCTGAAACCACTCCTCACCCGCGCAGCGGGGGAGGGGGACCGCCGGAGGCGGTGGAGGGGGCGACTTGTTTTTCAATTACTGCCGCGACATCGCCGCCGCCACCGTGGCCCGGGCCTCGGCGCCAGCCAGGTCCGGGCGCGGGGCGGGCAGGTCGAAGCTCACCGTCCGTATCCGCCCCGGATAGGCGAACGGCGCGTCGTAGGCCTCGCAGATCGGGCGGGGGCTGGCGCCCAGGTCCATCCCCAGGCTGGAGATCATCAGCAGCAGGCGGGGGACCTGCCCGGCGCCGGCGGGGACGCCGTCCAGGGTCATCGCCACGTCCGCGCCGCCGTCGGCGCGGCGGTCGACCGCGATCTCCAGCTTGCGGCGGCCGGGCGACAGCAGCAGGCGGGCGGTGACCACCGAGTGGGCGTGGAAGGCGTTGTAGTCGAACACGCACCAGCCGTCCTGGACGTAGACCACGAAGCCGCTGTTGCGGCTGCCGCGGGCGATCAGGGCGCCGGCGCCGCCGGGCGGGTGGTCGAAGTCGACCGCCATGCGCCAGCCGCGCGCCACCGGCGGGCAGGCGTCGGCGACGATGTGGGAGATCGGCGGCCGATAGAGGACGCGCCGCCGCGAGGTCGGCAGCCCCGGCCGGCGCGAGGCGCGGAAGAGGGCCAGCGCGCCGCGGTCGTCGAGCGGCAGCACCCCGTTGGCCTCGGCCTCGCGCCACCAGGCCTCGGTGAGCGCGGCGAGGCGCGCCGGCTCGGCGGCGGCGAGGTCGTGGGTCTCGGAGAAGTCGGCGTCCAGGTGGTAGAGCTCCCAGCGGTCCTGGTCGAACGGCACGCCCGACTGGTGGTGGGTCACCGCCTTCCAGCCGCCCTGCCAGAGCCCGCGGTGGCCGCCCATCTCGAAATACTGGACGGCGCGCTCGGTCGCGGCCTCCGGCTCGGCGAAGGTGGGCAGGAGGCTCGCCCCGTGCATCGGCATCTGCGGGGCGCCGCCGAGCCTGGCCGGCGCCTCGATCCCCGCCGCCGCGTAGATGGTCGGGGCGATGTCGATAGCGTGGCAGAACTGCCGCCGGAAGCCGCCCTCGCCCGCCAGCCGCCCCGGCCAGCGGACGATCAGCGGGTCGCGCACGCCGCCGCCGTGGGTGTTCTGCTTGTACCATTTCAGCGGCGTGTTGCCGGCCTGCGCCCAGCCCCAGGGGATGTTGCAGTGGCTGTCCGGCCCGCCGATGTCGTCGAGGCGCTGCACCGCGGCGTCCAGGTCCTCGGCCATCAGGTTGAAGTACTTCATCTCGTCGAGCACGCCGCGCGGCCCGCCCTCCTGGCTGGCGCCGTTGTCGGAGACCAGCAGCAAGAGGGTGTTGTCCAGCACCCCGATCTCGCCGAGGAAGGCCGTCAGCCGGCCGATCTGGTCGTCGGTGTGCTCCAGCATGGCCGCGAAGGCCTCCTGCAGCCGCGCGGCGAAGGCCCGCTCGTTGTCGCTGAGGTCGGTCCACGGCTGGACGCCCGGGTTGTGCGGCGCGAGCGCGGTGTCCGCCGGGATGACGCCCATCGCCTTCTGCCGCGCGAACCAGGCCTCGCGCGCCTCGTCCCAGCCGCCGTCGAAGCGGCCGCGCTGGCGCTCCAGGTAGGCGCGCGGCGCCTGGTGCGGCGAGTGCATCGCCCCGTAGGCGAGGTAGAGGAAGAACGGCCGCTCCGGCACCAGCGAGACCTGGTCGCGCACCCAGCCGATCGCCTTGTCGGTCAGATCCTCGGAGACGTGGTAGCCCTCCTCGGGGGTCTTCGGCTGGTCGACGAAGTGGTTGTCGGCGCAGAGCTCGGGGTGGAACTGGTCGGTCTCGCCCTGCAGGAAGCCGTAGAAGCGGTCGAAGCCCTTCTGCAGCGGCCAGTTGCGGAACGGGCCGGCGGCGGTCGCCTCGGCCATCGGCGCCAGGTGCCACTTGCCGATCGCGCAGGTCCCGTAGCCGGCCTCGCGCAGCACCTCGGCGACGGTCGCCGCCGCCGGCGTCACCGCCCCGCGCATGTTGGGAAAGCCGGTGTCCATGTTGGAGACGGCGCGCACGCCCACCGCATGGTGGTTGCGGCCGGTGAGCAGGCAGGCGCGGGACGACGAGCACAGCGCGGTGGTGTGGAAGCCGGTGTAGCGCAGACCCTCCGCCGCCAGCTTGTCGATGTGGGGCGTGGCGATGGTCGAGCCGTAGCAGCCCAGGTGGGCGAAGCCGGTGTCGTCCAGCACCACCAGCACCACGTTCGGCGCCCCCTTCGGCGCCCGCTCGTCCGGCCAGTGCGGCTCGGACTCGGCGACCGTCCGCTCGATCCGGCCGGGGAAGCGGGGCTCGGAGGGGGAGATGTAGGGCATAGGCGCGCGCTCCGGGGGAGGGGCGGAGTAGAGGGTTATTGCAGTTCAGGTGTCAATAGTTGGCGTCCGTCGCTCCTCACCCGCACCGCAGAGTGCGGGGGAGGTGTCACGTGGAGCGGGACGGAGGGGGCAACCGCCGGCTGCGCTCGGTCAGCAGGCCGCCTCAGCCATGCCGCGCGTCGTTGGTGCGGTCGCGGTAGAGGCACTGGCCCAGCATGCCGGCCGCGCCCCAGACCTGGTCGACGTAGGTGAGGATGCCCAGCGAGCGGGTCTCGCTGATGATCTCGCTGGCCGGCGTGTAGCGGACGTAGCCGCCGAAGGTGTGGGCCTTGTCGACGGTGGCGTGCAGCACCCGCTGGTTCGGCAGCACCAGGGTGTAGCCGTACTTGTCGAAGCCGCCGCGGGCGGAGTTGCTGAAGTTGTCGAACTGGGTCTGCGGGGTGTGCGACTGGGCCTGCTCGCCGGTGGCGATGCGGCGCACCGAGAGCCGCGAGGCGACACCCTCGGCGCCGTAGATCGACATCGGCCGGCGCGTGCGGGCCGAGGAGAGGAAGTTGCCGGCCATCGGCCCGCCGACCGGATCGGCCTCGCGCACCTTGGTGCCGCCGCTGACGCTGGCGTGGCGGCCGGGTGACGGCCGGCGCGAGGCCAGGATCTCGCCGTCGGAGTGCGACCAGCCCATCATCCAGTCGCGGCTGTGGCGCAGGTGCGCCTCCACGGCGTCGCGGTAGTCGACCCCCTCCTGGAAGGCCGGGGTGAAGATGGTCGAGCAGAGCTGGATCGCCCAGCGCCCGTCGTTGTTGGTCACCGCATAGACGCCCTCGCAGGTCTCCAGCTTCTCGCCCCAGGGCGCGTGGCGGGTGAAGCTGAGGGCGAGGCCGACGTTGATCGGGTTGAAGGTGAGCAGCTCCAGGCCGGCCAGCATGTCGTAGCTGCCGGCGGTCACCTGCAGGCCGCCGTGGCCCTTCGCCGGCGCCTCGCCGGAGAAGTCGAACTGGCGCGGCGGCGCCTCCAGGAAGGCCTCGCGGGTCTCGTAGACGTCCGCCTCGATGCCTTCGTAGATGGCGAACGGGAAGTGCAGGGTCGCGGCGACGCCCTTCAGGTCGCGCCGGGCGACGGCTGTGAAATGGGCCATGGCGACGGCCATCGCCGCCGGCACAGACTCGCCGAAGGCGACCGCAAAGCGGCCGTCCAGCATCGCCCCGTCGCGCCAGCCGGCCGGCGGCTCGGCCTGCGCCAGGTCGCGCCGCGTCGTCGTCTCGCTCATCGCTTTCCTCCGAACACTTGACGGGGCGCGTCCGGCTGGTCACCCCTGCTTAAGGAACACAATAGCCGCAGGGAGGAGGCCATGGAATTCACTCAGGAGCGCACCGACGACGGGGTCACGCGCCGCTCGTTCGAGCTCAGCGTCGCCGGCGAGACCGTGCCGGCGGTGATCTGGGCGCTGGAAGGCGCGAAGGGCCCGCGCCCGCTGGTGCTGATGGGCCACGGCGGCTCGCAGCACAAGAAGACGCCCGGCATCCGCACCCGCGCCGCGCAGTTCGCCCAGCGCTTCGGCTACGCGACGCTGGCCATCGACGCGCCCGGCCACGGCGACCGCATCTCCCGCCAGGAGGCGGCGACGATGATGCGCGAGGTGGGCGCCAGGGTGCGCGGCGAGACGCCGGCCGATCTGTCGTCGGAGCGGATGCGGGCCATGGGCCAGCGCAGCCGCCTGGCGATCCCGGAATGGAAGGCGGCGCTCGACGCGGCGCAGGGCTTCGACTTCGTCGGCGCCGGTGGCCCGGTCGGCTACTGGGGCGTCTCGATGGGCACGGCGATCGGCGTGCCGTTCGTGGCCGAGGAGCCGCGCATCACCGCGGCGGTGTTCGGCCTGGCCGGCCTGCGCGCCGGCGCGGCCGAGATGGAGGCGGCGGCCAGGGCCATCACCATCCCGGTGGAGTTCGTCTTCCAGTGGGAGGACGCGGTGGCCCCGCGCGAAGCCGGCCTCGCCCTCTTCAACGCCTTCGGCTCACCTGAGAAGACCATGCACATCAACCCCGGCGGCCACATGGACATCCCGAACTTCGAAGGCGCCAGCTGGGAGCGCTTCTTCCTGCGCCACCTCGGCACGGCCGATGCGCCGGCGAAGGCGAAGGAGGCGGTGGCGGCGTAAGCCCTCCCTCCCCTTCATGGGGAGGGACAGACCGCGAAGCGGTCAGGGTGGGGGAGTCCGAAGGCGCATCGGCGCCGCGGATGTCACCGCACACCCCCGCCCTGATCGTCGCTGACGCGCCGATCTGTCCCTCCCCATGAAGGGGAGGGAGGATTGGCTTCCTCACCCCGGCGCGCCATCTCCGCGGCGCTGAGGTCCTCGCGCCAGGTGAGCAGCACCCAGACGTGGCCGTAGGGGTCGCGGACGCTGGCGGAATTGGCGCCGTAGAACATCTCGGTCGGCGGCTGCACCGGCTCGCAGCCGGCGTCGACCGCGCGGCGCATCATGGCGGCGTTGTCGTCGAGCATCAGGTGCAGGCTGGCGGTGCAGCCGCCGAGGCGGGCGGGCTCGCCGTAGAGGGCGGCGGTCGGGTCGCCGATCATGAAGGCCGACCCCGCCACCGCCATCTCCGCGTGCAGGATCCGCCCGTCCGGCCCGGCGATCCGGAACAGCTCCTCCGCCCCGAACGCCCGCTCGTAGAAGGCCATCGCCGCGGCGGCGCCCTCGACATAGATGTGTGGCGCAACGGCGTCATGGTAGCGCTTGGGTCGCATGGCGGCTCCTTCCCGGCCTGAACCGGGCCCAGGCGCGCGATGTTCCGGCGTGTGAGCCCGAGATTCTTCGGCGAGGCTGTCGATCCCGCCCCATCTCGTCCGACTGACAGCTGCGGCGTATCCTCGCCGCGCTTCGAGAAGGGGACACCCCAATGCAATATCTGCTGCTGATCTACAGCGCCGAGAGCGACGATGCGAGCCGGGACGGCGCGCAGCTGATGGCCGACTACGGCGCCTTCACCCAGGGCATCGTCCAGAGCGGCAATTTCAAGTCCGCCGACCGCCTGCGCCCGGTCGCCGACGCCACCACGGTGCGCGTGCGCAGCGGCAAGACGCTGACCACCGACGGCCCGTTCGCCGAGACCCGCGAGCAGCTCGGCGGCTACTACCTGGTGGAGGCCAAGGACCTCGACGAGGCCATCGCCATCGCCGCCAAGGTGCCGACCGCCAAACACGGCTCGATCGAGGTGCGGCCGGTGTGGGGGATGGGCGAAGGTTGACGCTCGCCGAGGCCTTCCGCCGCCACGGGCCGGAGGCGCTCGCCACCCTGATCCGGCTGGTGGGCGACTTCGACCTGGCGGAGGAGGGCCTGCAGGAGGCCTTCGCCGCCGCCGCGCTCGCCTGGCGGGACGGGCCGCCGGCCAACCCGCGCGCCTGGCTGATCACGGTCGGCCGGCGCCGGGCGGTCGACCAGCTGCGACGGCGGATCGCCTTCCGCGCCCGCCAGGGCGAGCTGCAAGCCGAGGCCGAGATCGACGCGCAGGCGTCGCCGGCCGAACTCGACGAGGCCGAGGCCGCCTTCGAGGGCGACGACCTGCTGCGGCTGATCTTCACCTGCTGCCACCCTGCGCTCGGCCTGGAGGCGCAGGTGGCGCTGACGCTGCGCACCGTCTGCCAGCTCTCCACCGCCCAGGTCGCCCGCGCCTTCCTGGTCGCCGAGGAGACCATGGCCCAGCGGCTGGTGCGGGCGAAGGCCAAGATCCGCGCCGCCGGCATCCCCTACCGCACGCCGCCGCGCGAGGACCTGGCGGCGCGTATCGACGGGGTGCTGGCGGTGATCTACCTGGTGTTCACCGAGGCCTACGCCGGCGACCCGCGCGAGAGCCTGGCCGCCGAGGCGATCGGCCTGGCGCGGCGGCTGCAGGCGCTGCTGCCCGGCCGCGGCGCGATCGGCGGCCTCTTGGCGCTGATGCTGCTGCACGAGGCGCGGCGGCCGGCCCGCCACGACGCCGCGGGCGACCTGGTGCTGCTGGAGGACCAGGACCGCGGCCGCTGGGACCGGGGGATGATCGCCGAGGGCCTGGCGCTGGTGGGGCCGGCGCTGAAGGCCGAGGCGCCGCCGTCGTCGTATGCGGTGCAGGCGGCCATCGCCGCGCTGCACGCCGAGGCCTCGACGGCCGCCGACACCGACTGGCGCCAGATCGTCGGCCTCTACGCGGTGCTGATGCGCCTCTCGCCCTCGCCGGTGGTCGAGCTGAACCACGCCGCGGCGTTCTCGATGACCGACGGCCCGGCCGCCGCCCTGCCGCGCGTCGAGGCGCTGGCCGCCCGCGGCCAGCTGGCCGGCTACGACGTCCTCCCCGCCGTCCGCGCCGACCTGCTGCGCCGCCTCGGCCGCGCCGACGAAGCCCGCGCCGCCTACGAAGCCGCCCTGGCCCTGGCCCGCCACGACCCCGACCGCCGCTTCTTCCGCAAACGCATCGCCGAGCTGTCCTGACCCCGCTCCTCACCCGCACCGCAGAGTGCGGGGGAGGTGTCGCGCGGAGTGTGACGGAGGGGGCAAACCGCACTCGCCGCAAACGAGTTGACCGAATTTAGGGCCAATTGTCCCGCGCCGTTGCCGGTCGCACCGCCGCTGGCCCCCTCCGTCACG
>DASXEN010000061.1:0-39375 GCA_036490095.1 Caulobacteraceae bacterium | reverse complement strand
GCTGCTGGCCGAAGAGGGCCGGTTCGACCTCGACCAGCCAATCCGCGCCTACCTTCCCGAGCTGACCGGCCCCGGCGGCGATCCGACGGCGCGCCAGCTGATGCAGCACCGCGGCGGCTCGCGCTGCTACCTCGACCTCGGCTTCCTCGGCCACGGCCTCAGCCAGCCGCCGACCGGCTGGCCGCTGAGGGCGCAGGTCCGCCAGCAGGGGCGCAACTTCGCGCCCGGCGAGGCGATGATCTACAACAACGGCGGCTACCACCTGGTCTCGCTGGCGCTGGAGCGGGCCGGCGGGGCGCCGTTCGAAGCGCAGCTGAAGGCGCGCCTCTTCGACCCGGTCGGCATGCCGGACACCGCCTCCGTGCCGACCGACAACGACATCAGCCTGGGCGTCGCCACCTTCCACCTGCCGCGGCGCGGCGGGCGCTGGCGGCGCGGGCTGGTGTGGACCGACGAGCTGCGCGGCGAGGGCGCGATCATCTCCACGGTCGACGACATGCTGCGCTGGATGGCGCACCTGCGCCGCCGCGACCTGTTTGGCTCGCCGGCCAGCTGGGCGCAGCTCACCGAGCGGCCGAGGTACGCCGACGGCCGCGAGGGCGCCTACGCGCTCGGGCTGCTGATCGGCCAGTACCGGGGGCTCGACATCGTCCACCACTCGGGCGGCGTCTCCGGCGGCTCGGCGCAGATGCTGCTGCTGCCGAACGACGGGCTCGACGTGTTCATCATGGCCAACGGCGCGCGCGACGCCGACCCGTCGCAGCTCTCCTTGCGGGTGGTCGACATCGTGCTGGCCGACCGGGTCGGAGCGGAGACGCCGAAGGTGGCGGCGGCGGACTACCAGGCCTGGCTCGGCGACTGGTGGTCGCCCGAGACCCGCATGGTCTACAGCCTGCTCGACCAGCGCGGCGCGCTGGCGCTGGGCATGGCGATGGGCGGCGTGGGCGGCCTGCTGCAGCCGGCCGCGGACGGCCGCCTGGTGCAGCCGGCCGGCGGCCTCGGCGAGATCGAGGTGACGCCCGGCCCGGGCGATGCGCTGACCATCCGCTTCGGGCCGCAGGCGGCGAGCTACGAGCGGCTGGGCCCCAGCCCCGCCGACGCCGCGGCCTTCGCCGCCGCCGCCGTCGGGACCTATTTCAGCCCCGACGCCGACGCCACCGCCACCATCGCCGCCGACGGCGATACGCTCAGCTTCCGCGCCAGCGACGGCCTCGGCGAGCTGGCCGCGCCGCTGATCCCGCTCTCGGCCCGCGTCGCCTACGCCAAGCCCGCCTCGCTGCTCGCCACCATCCGCAGCACCCTGACGCTGGAGATGGAGGGCGGCCGCGCCGTGGGCTTCCACCTGCACACGCCGCGAACCCGCGACCTGGAGTTCCGGCGCGTCTGACGCTGGGCCGCTGGCTGTTGCGGTAACCAGTCCCTTCTCCCCTCGCGGCTCAGCGCGGTCAGCGAGCCATGGCCTCGACCAGCCGCCCTCCGGTCGCCATATGTGCCAGGCCGCTCACCCTCCAGGAGTATCCGCCATGCCCGACCTCACCGCCGCCTACCCGCTTGGACAGCGGCTGGTGAAGCGCATGGGATACGGGGCGATGCAGCTGGCCGGGCAGGGCGTGTTCGGCCCGCCGAAGGACCGGCCGACGGCGATCGCCGTGCTGCGCGAAGCCGTCGCGGCCGGGGTCGACCACATCGACACCAGCGACTTCTACGGTCCGCACGTGGTCAACGAGCTGATCCGCGAGGCGCTGCACCCTTACCCGGACGGGCTGGCGATCGTCACCAAGGTAGGCGCGGTGCGGGGCGCGGACGCCTCCTGGATTCCCGCCCGCACGCCGGCGGACCTGACCCGCGGCGTCCACGACAACCTGCGCAACCTCGGTGTCGAGGCGCTCGACGTGGTCAACCTGCGCGTCGGCGGCATCCATGGGCCGGCGGACGAGCCGCTCGAGGAGCAGTTCAACGCGCTCGCCCAGCTGCAGCGGCAGGGTCTGGTCCGCCAGCTCGGCCTCAGCAACGTCACCTCGGCGCAGGTGGCCGAATGCCGGAAGATCGCCGACGTCGCCTGCGTGCAGAACCACTACAACCTCGCGCACCGCGCCGACGACCCGCTGATCGACGAGCTGGCCGGCCTCGGGATCGCCTACGTGCCGTTCTTCCCGCTGGGCGGCTTCGCGCCGCTGCAGTCGCAGGTCCTGTCGGACGTGGCCGCCCGCCTTGGCGCGAGCCCCATGCAGGTCGCCCTGGCGTGGCTGCTGCACCGGGCGCCGAACATCCTGCTGATCCCCGGCACCTCGTCGCTCGCCCACCTGCGCGAGAACCTCGAAGCCGCCGCCCTGCGCCTGCCCGCCGACCATCTCGCGGCGCTGGACGGGATCGGCGGCATGGCGACGGCGTAGCGGCGAGTCTCCACTACCAGGCGTCGATCCAGCGGAGCTTTTTCTCGGTGCGCGGCGCGGGCGGCGGCAGGCTCTTCAGGGCGGCCATGATCCAGCGGCGGGTGTCGGCCGGGTCGATCACCTCGTCGACGCGGTAGGTGGTGGCCTGGTTGATGGCCTTGCCGGCTTCGTAGGCGCGGGCGACCATCTCGTCGAAGCGGGCGCGGCGCTCGGCGGGGTCGGCGATGGCGGCCAGTTCGTTGCGGTAGCCGAGCTTGACCGAGCCCTCCAGCCCCATGCCGCCGAACTCGCCGGTGGGCCAGGCGACGGCGAAGGCGGACTTCGAATAGCTGCCGCCGGTCATGGCCAGCGCGCCGAGACCATAGCTCTTGCGCACGAAGACGCTGAGGATCGGCACGGTGAGGTTGGCGCCGATCAGGAAGAGGCGCGAGCAGTGGCGCACCAGCGCGGTCTTCTCGATCTCCGGGCCGACCATCATGCCGGGCGTGTCGGAGAGCGAGAGGATGGGGATGTCGAAGGCCTCGCAGATCTGCATGAAGCGGGCGGCCTTGTCCGAGCCGTCGCTATCGATCGCGCCGCCGAGGAACTTCGGGTTGTTGGCGATCACGCCGACCGGCCGGCCCTCGAGGCGGGCGAAGGCGCAGATCATCGTCTGGCCGAACCGCGGGCGGATCTCCAGCAGCGAGCCCTCGTCGGCGAGCGTGCCGATCAGCTCGCGCATCTCGTAGACGCGCAGGCGATTCTCCGGGATCACCCGGCGCAGCAGCCGCTGGTCGGCGCATGACCATTCGCCGACAGAACCTTGAAAATACGAGAGATACTGCCGTGCAGCTGCGACCGCCGCGGCCTCGTCCTCGACCAGGATGTCGATGACGCCGTTCGGCTCCTGCACGCTGGTGGGGCCGATGTCCTCGGGCCGGAAGACGCCGAGCCCGCCGCCCTCGATCATCGCCGGGCCGCCCATGCCGATGTTGGAACCTTTCGTGGCGATGATCACGTCGCAGCAGCCGAGCACCGAGGCGTTGCCGGCGAAGCAGCGGCCGGAGGTGATGCCCACCATCGGCGCGACGCCCGACATCTGGCCCCAGAGCTCGAAGCCGCGCACGAAGCTGCCGCCGCCCTCGGTGTCGCCCGGCCGCCCGCCGCCGCCCTCGCAGAAGAACACCGTGGGGATGCGGCCGTGGATGGCCAGCTCGATCAGCCGGTCCATCTTGTGGTGGTTGTAAGCGCCCTGGGTGCCCGCCAGCACCGTGTAGTCGTAGCCCATCACCGCGCAGCGGGCGGCGTCCTCGCCGACCAGGGCCGAGTTCACCCGGCCAAGGCCCATGACCAGGCCGTCGGCCGGCGTCTGCTCGATCAGCTCCTCCAGCGAGTTTCGGCGGCGGCGCGCGGCCACCACCAGCGAGCCGTATTCGACGAAGGAGCCGGGATCGACGAGGTCGTCGATGTTCTCGCGGGTGGTGCGCTGGCCGGTCTTGCGGCGGCGGGCGACGGCGTCGGGGCGGGCGGCGTCGAGGGTCCTGGCGTGGCGCTCCAGGATCAGCGCCAGGTCGGGGCGGATGTGGTCGAGGTCGATGGCCTCGGCCTCGTCGGCGCCGCCTGAGCCGACGTCGGCCGCCTCGATGAAGGCCAGCGGATGGCCCTCGAAGATGGTGTCGCCGGGCGCGACGGTGACCTCGCGGACGTAGCCGGCGACGTGGGCGGCGATCACATGCTCCATCTTCATGGATTCCATGATCGCCACGGTCTGGCCGGCGCGGACCGCGTCGCCTGCCTGGGCGGCCAGGCTGACGATGGTGCCCTGCAGCGGCGCGCGCAGCGGCGAGGTACCGTCCGGGCCGGCGATGTCGTCGAACGCCGCCGGCTCGGCGGGCAGCCCAGCGGCGGGCGCGGGGCCGGCTTCGCCCTTGCCGTGCGCCAGCACCGCCAGCGGATCGACGGCGTCGATCCGCGCGCCGGCGCGGCGCTGGGTCTCGGGCGCGCCGAAGTGGCGGCTGGCCGGCTCGGCGGCGGCCTCGGCGACCAGGTCGGCGATGTGCTCGTCGACGTAGCGGGTGTGGACGGCGGCGCCGCCGGCGGCCAGGCGGCGCAGCAGGGCGCGCAGGAAGCCGATGTTGCTGGCGACGCCGGTGAGGCGGAACTCGGCCAGCGCCCGCTCGGCCTTGGCGGCGGCGGCCGGCAGGTCGGCGGCCTGGACGATCAGCTTGGCCAGCAGCGAGTCGTAGCGGGCGCTGGTGCGATAGCCGCCGTAGCCGAAGCCGTCGACCCGCACGCCCGGGCCCGACGGCGGCTCGTAGGCGGCGATGACGCCGCCGGCCGGGCGCACCTGGCCGTCGGCGGTCATGGTCTCCAGGTTGACGCGCGCCTGCACCGCGACGCCGCGCGGGGCGGGGACGGCGGCCTGATCGGCCAGGCCGAGGTCCTTCAGCGTCGCGCCGTCGGCGACTTGCAGCTGCAGCCGCACCAGGTCGAGCCCGGTCACCGCCTCGGTGACCGTGTGCTCTACCTGCAGCCGCGGATTGGCCTCGATGAAGGCGAAGCGCAGGCCCTCGCCCGCCTCGTTGACCAGGAACTCGATGGTGCCGAGGCCCTTGTAGCGCGCCGCCCGCCCGAGCCGCACAGCCGCCTCCCAGAGCGCCAGCCGCACCTCGTCGGCCACGCCGACCGCCGGGGCGATCTCGACGATCTTCTGCCGCTGGCGCTGCAGGCTGCACTCGCGGTCCCAGAGGTGGATCACCTCGCCCGACCCGTCGCCGAGTATCTGCACCTCGACGTGGCGGGCATGGGGGAAGAACTGCTCGGCGTAGAGCGCCCCGTCGCCGAACGCCGCCTTGGCCTCCGACGCGCAGCGCTCGAACGCCTCGGCCAGGTCCTCCGGGCGCGTCACCGGCCGCATGCCGCGCCCGCCGCCGCCGGCCAGCGCCTTCAGCATCACCGCGCCGCCGCCGCCCAGCGAGGCGAGGAAGGCCTGCGCGTCCGCCAGGCTGGTCGCGCCGCGCGTGCCGGGCAGGGTGGGGATGCGCTGCCCGGCGGCGAGCGCCAGCGCTGCGCTCTTGTCGCCGAACAGGGCCAGGGTCTCGGGCGTCGGCCCCACAAACGTGATCCCCGCCTCGGCGCAGGCGCGGGCGAAGGCGGCGTTCTCGCTGAGGAAGCCGTAGCCGGGATGGATCGCGTCGGCGCCCGCCGCCTTGGCCGCGCCGATCACCCCCTCGATGTCGAGATAGGCCGCCGCGCCGACGCCGCCCAGCGCCGCCGCCTCGTCGGCCTGCCGGGTGTGCAGCGAGGCCGCGTCGTCCTCGGCGTAGACGGCGATCGTGGCGACGCCGATCTCCGCCGCCGTGCGGGCGATGCGGATGGCGATCTCGCCCCGGTTGGCGATCAGCAGCTTGTTCAAACGCACGCTCCCTCGACCCACCAATTCAATGTCATCCCGGAAGCTCGCGCCAGCGAGCTGTCCGGGATCTACTTCGCACAGCCGCGCCGAGGAGATCCCGGATGACTCCGCTTCGCGGGTCTCCGGGATGACACCGAGGGGTGGGCCATGCGGGAAATCAGGCCCCGACCTTGTCCCGCACGATCCCCAGCTCCGCCAGCACCTCGTCGGTGTGCTCGCCCAGCGTCGGCGCGGGGCGCACCAGCGGCGGGCGCTGGCCGTCGTAGCGGAACGGGGCCTGCGGGACGAAATGATCGTCGATGTAGGCGCGCACCTGCAGGCCCCAGTAGCCGCAGTCCTGCAGGTGCGGGTCGGCGAACAGCTCGTGCGTCGGGATCACCGGCGCGGCGGGGACGCCGGCGGCCTGCAGCGCCTCGGCGGCGGCGCGGGGGTCGCGCTGCGCGGCCCAGGCGGCGACGGCGGCCTCCAGCTCATCCTCGCGGGCCTTGCGGCCAGCGAGCGTGGCGAGGCCCGAATCGTTCGCCAGGTCGGCGCGGCCGATGGCGCGGGCCAGCGCGGCCCAGGCCGCGTCGCTGTCGACGGCCACCGCCAGC
The DNA here is from genome assembly GCA_036490095.1 of Caulobacteraceae bacterium. Taxonomy (GTDB): domain Bacteria; phylum Pseudomonadota; class Alphaproteobacteria; order Caulobacterales; family Caulobacteraceae; genus Acaudatibacter. Next base: position 32,995 of record DASXEN010000061.1, on the reverse strand, counting down.
CAGGCCTCGGCCTCGCCGGCGCCGCGCACCACGCAGCAGGGCGCCATGTGCGGGCGGCGCGGGCCGTCGCGGGCGACGCCGCCGGCCTGCGCGGCGATGATCCCGGCCGCGCCCAGCTGGAACAGGCACTCGACCTGGCAAAGCTCGATCTGCGGCGAGCCGAAGCGGGCGCGGCCGTAGAGGCCGACCAGCGCCGCCGCGGCGGCATAGAGCCCCGCCACCGGGTCGCCGTAGGCCACGTGCTGCATCGCCGGCGGCCACGCCGCGCGGCCGTTGAGGAACGGCATGCCACAGGCCTGCTCCACCGTCGAGCCATAGGCGCGCAGGCCCGCGAGCGGCCCGCTGCGGCCGAACGGCGGCATGACGATGGAGACGGCGGCCGGGTTCAGCCGCCGCTGGTCGGCGGCGCCCAGGCCCAGCTTGTCCATGACGCCCGGGCCCTGGTTGTCCAGCACAACGTCGGCGACGGCGACGATGGCCTCGGCGGCGCGGCGGTCCTCGGGCCGGCCGAGGTCGAGGTCGAGGCCGCGCTTGTTGCGGTTCACGCACATGAAGTTGCGCGGCAGCTCCAGCGGCGTCAGGTCGGCGCCGGGCGTCGGGTCGATGCCGCGCCACCAGTCCGGATGGACGCTGGACTCGATCTTCAGCACGTCGGCGCCGAGGTCGGCGAGGTAGCGGCAGGCCAGCGGTCCGGCCCAGCCCATGCTGAAGTCGGCGACGCGCACGCCCTCCAGCGGGCCGGCGGCGCCGCCGGCCGGCAGCGGCTTCACGGCGCCGTCGTAGGTGAAACGGAACGGCAGCGTCGGCCCCTGCACCTCGCCGGCGGCCGGCGCGAACGAGCCGCGGCCCTGCCAATGCGGCGCGTGCGGCAGCTGCGCCGGCGGCGTGGCCGGCGTGATCGGGATGCGCAGCGCGTCGCCCTGTCCGATCCAGAAGTCCGACGGCCGCGTGGCGATGGCCGGGGCGAGCAGCGCGTCGATCTCGTCGCCGTGGGCCAGGCGCTGGATGCTGGTGAGGAAGCGCGGCTCGGCGGCCAGCTCTGGGCGGCCGATCAGGCCGGTGAGCGCGCGCCACTGGTGGTAGGTCAGCGCGGTGACGCCGACATAGCCGTCGGCGGTGCGGTAGATGTTGTTGGGGCAGGTGGGCGAGTAGCGGTTGACGCCCAGCCGTCGCGCCGCCCAGCCGTAGGCCACCGCGCCGACCGCGCCGGTCTCGGCGAAGCAGAGCGCCGCCTCGAAAACGCTGGACTCGATCCGCTGCGGCGGCCGCGCCGGGATCAGCGCCGCCAGCGCCGCATTGAAGGCGGTGATGCCGGCCACGGTCTGCGCGCCATAGCCCTGCGGCAGCATCGGCGGCCCCGCCACCTCGCCGAAGCTGAACACCACGCCGCTCATCGCCTGGATCAGCGGATCGTTGGCGGCCCAGTCGGCGTAGGCGCCGCGCGGATCGAACCAGCTGATCGCCAGCAGCGGGACGCCCCGATCGCCGGCCAGCGCCTCGGCCTCGGCGATCGCCGCCCGCGTCTGGCCGGCGATGACCAGCTTGCGCGGCGCGTCTGACGCATCCAGCGCCGCCAGGGCGCCGGCGGCCGTCGGGGCGATCTCCTTGCCCTGGTCGAGCCAGGTCCCAAAGGCCGGATCGACGCCATCCGCCGCATCGCCGGCGCGCCACACACGGGCGCCGAGTTGGGCGAACAGGCGCGCGCAATAGCGGGTGGCGACCTCGCCGCCGATCTCGGCGACGGCGATCCCCGCGAGCGGGCCTTCCTGGTACGCTGCGTCCGTGGTCAGTTCCCCCGAACCTGGCGGAACGGCACGTCGCGGTCGACTTCCGGCTCCTTCGGCAACCCCAGCACCCGCTCGCCGATGATGTTGCGCTGGATCTGGTCGGTGCCGCCGCCGATCGAGGTGAAGTAGGCGTTGAGGGTCAGGAAGTTGGCGTCCTCCGCCCGCGGATAGTCGGGGCCTTCGAGCAGCGAGCCGGCCCCCAGGATCAGCGTCCGCACGCGGGCTTCCTCGTGCAGGATGCGGCTCATGGCCAGCTTGCCGAGGCTCATGATCGACGCCGACGCGCCCTGGGCGAGGTCGGCCTTGGCGCGGGCGTTGTTCAGCGCATTCAGCCGTTTGTAGGCGATCACCTTGGCGATCTCCTGGCGGATCAGGGGATCGCCCAGCACGCCGGCCTCGCGGGCCAGCGCGATCAGCGGCTCCTCGCCGGCCGATTCCGCCACGCCGCTGCGCGGCCCGCGCGCGCCTTCGCCCATCACCGAGCGCTCGTAGGCGAGCGCCGTCTGCAGCACCCCCCAGCCGGCGTTCAGCGGCCCCAGCAGGTTCTCCGCCGGCACGACGGCGTCGGTGAAGAACACCTCGTTGAAGTGGCTCTCGCCCGTCACCTGGTGCAGCGGCCGCACCTCGACGCCCGGCTGCTTCATCGGCAGGAAGAAGAAGCTGATGCCCTTGTGCTTGGGGACGTCCCAGTCGGTGCGGGCGATCAGCATGCCGTAGTCGGCGGTGGCGGCGCCGGAGGTCCAGACCTTCTGGCCGTTGACGACGAAATGGTCGCCGTCGCGGTCGGCGCGGGTGCGAACCCCCGCGAGGTCGGAGCCGGCGCCGGGCTCGGAATAGAGCAGGCACATGCCGACTTCGCTCTTCAGCAGCTGCGGCACGATCTTCGGCTTGAAGGTGGGCGAGGCGTAGGCCAGCGTGGTGTTGGCCCAGAGGTTGGTGCGGTCCTGGCCCGTGCCGGGCGCGCCGACGGCGGCGAACTCGCGCTCGACGATGCGGGCCTGGGCGTCCGAGAGGCCGCGCCCGTACCACTCCACCGGCCAGCGCGGCGCGGCCCAGCGGGCGTCGACCACCTTGGCGAGCCAGGCCTTGGCTTCGGGGCTGGTGGTCCAGCCACCGCCGCCCGGACCCGGCCGGCTGGGCGGCAGCGGCTTCCAGTTGGCGGCGAGCCAGGCGCGGACCTCCTCGCGCAGCGCGTCGTCGGTGAGCGTAGAGGCGGCGCCGTCTGCCATGGTCAGGCTCCGAGCTGCTGCAGGAAGCGCTCGCGGTGGTAGGCGGACGCGCCGAACAGCTGCGCGTCGGCGCGGGCGCGGCGCAGGTAGAGGTGGGCCGGATGCGCCCAGGTGAAGGCGATGCCGCCGTGCATCTGCACCGCGTCGGCGGTCACCCTGCCGAAGGCGTCGGCGCAGGCGAAGGCCGCCAGGCTGATCGCCGCCGGAGCGTCCTTGGCCTGGTCGGCGAGCGCGCGGGCCGCGTGACGGGCGGCGGAGGTGGCGGATTCGCTCTCCAGCAAGAGGTCGGCGGCCATGTGCTTGATCGCCTGGAAGCTGCCGATCAGCCGGCCGAACTGGGCGCGGGTCTTGGCGTAGTCGACGGTGAACTCCAGCGCCCGCCGCGCCCCGCCGGCCTGCTCGCCGGCCAGGCCGACGCGGGCGAGGTCCAGCGCCTGCTCGACGGCCTGCCAGGCAGGGCGATGGCTGGCGAGGCGCCGAGCCGGGGTCTTGTCGAACTTGATCTCGGCGAGGCGCAGCGTGTGGTCGAACGCCGGCAGCGGCTTGATCGCCAGGCCGGCGGCGCCCGGCTCGACCTCGAACACGCCGATCCCGTCCGGCGTCCGCGCGGCGGCCAGCAGCACGTCGGCCACCTGGCCGTGCGTGACGAACGAGGCGAGGCCGCTCAGCGCCCAGCCGTCGCCGGCCGAAACGGCGTTGACCTCGACACCATCCTCGGTCCAGCCGCCCTTGGCGCCGGTCAGCGCCACGGTGGCGATGCGCGAGCCGTCGGCGATGCCTGGCAGCAGCCGCGTCTTGGCCGCTTCGTCGTCCAGCGCCTGCAGCAGCCCGGCGGCCAGCACGCCGCTGGAGAGCAAGGGCGAGCAGAGCAGGGCGGCGCCCGCCTCCTCCATCACCAGCTCCAGCTCCACCGGCCCCGCGCCGACGCCGCCGTATTCTTCCTCGACGATCAGCCCGGCCACGCCCATCCCGGCCAGCTGGCGCCAGAGCGCCGGGTCGTAGCCCTCGGGCGTCTCCATCACCTGCCGCACGTCCGCCTCGGCGCTTTTGTCGCCCAGCAGGCGGTGCAGCGAATCCGTCAGGGCAGTGCGATCCTCCGCCGATATCGCGGCCACCAAAAACCTCCCCTCGCGTCACTATCGACAAGCGACGTTCTTGTCTGGAAGTAGACCGCGCGGGGCGCCACGGCGCAAGGCTGACCCGGCGGGAGGATGCGTATGAGCGTGGCGGACAATACGCCGGTGTTGATCGGCGTCGGCGAGGCCTCGGAGCGGATCGATGCCGCCGACTACCAGGCGCTGTCGCCGGTGGCGCTGGCCGCCAAGGCGGCCGCGGCGGCGCTGGCCGACGCCGGCGCGCCCAACCTCGGCCCGCAGATCGACGTGATCGCCTCGATCCGCCAGTTCGAGGTCTCGGGGCCGAACGCGCGCCCGCCGTTCGGCGCCTCGAACAACTTCTCCCGCTCGGTCGGCAAGCGCATCGGCGCCGACCCGGCCCGGGCGGTGCTGGAGGTGGTCGGCGGGCAGGGGCCGCAGCACCTGGTGGGCGAGTTCGCCCACGCCATCGCCGCCGGCGAGGCGTCGATGGTGCTGCTGGTCGGCTCGGAATCGATCTCGACGGTGCGTCATCTGACGAGCCGCGGCGAGACCCGCGACTGGGCCGAGGAGGTCCCCGGCTCGCTGGAGGACCGCGGCTTCGGCGACAGCCTGCTCACCCGCGACCTCGCCGTGGCCGGCGCCCGCACGCCGATCACGGTCTATGCGCTGTGCGAAAACGCCCGCCGCGCCCGCCGCCACGCGGGCCGCGACGCCTACCGGCTGGAGATGGGCCGGCTCTTCGCGCCCTTCACCCGCGTCGCCGCCGGCAACCCGCACGCCATGTCGCCCGAGGCGCGCACCGCCGAAGACCTGGCCGCGGTGACCAGGGACAACCGCCTGACCGCCGATCCCTTCCCGCGGCGGATGGTGGCCCGCGACCAGGCCAACCAGGGCGCGGCGGTGCTGCTGACCTCGGTCGGCAAGGCGCGCGCGCTCGGCGTGCCGGAGGACGCTTACGTCTACCTGCACGGCGGCGCGGACCTGAAGGAGCGCACGGTGATGGCCCGCCAGGACCTGTCGCGCAACCCGGCCTCGGCGATGGCCTGCCGGCAAGCGCTGGACGCGGCCGGGGCCACGCTCGCCGACATCGGCCGCTTCGACCTCTACAGCTGCTTCCCGATCGCCGTGTTCAACATCTGCGACGCGCTGGGCCTCGCCCCCGACGATCCGCGCGGCCTGACCCTGACAGGCGGCCTGCCGTTCTTCGGCGGCGCCGGCAACAACTACTCGATGCACGCCATCGCCAGCATGGCGCGCGCCTTGCGCGCCGCGCCCGGCTCGCTGGGGCTGGTGGGCGCCAACGGCGGCTTCCTGTCGAAATACTCCGTCGGCGTCTATTCGACGGCGCCGCGCGAGTGGACGCCGTTCGACAGCGCCCCGCTGCAGCGCGAGATCGACAGCTGGGCCGCGCCGGCGCTGGCGGCCGGCTACTCAGGCCCGGCCGACATCGAGACCTACACCATCGACTATGCCGGCCCGCAGCCGCGCGGCGTCGTCATCGCACGGACGCCGCAGAACGAGCGGCTGGCCGCCGCCTGTGAGGACGAGACGCTCGTCAGCCGCCTGATCGCCGAGGAGCCGCTGGGCGGCCAGGTGACCGTGGCGGCGCAGGACGACGGCCGGATGCTGGTCACGGGCTTCGAACAGGCCGAGGTCGCCTAATTCGGCGGGCGCCGCCGCGCCGCAGGCGCAGTCTTTCGCCACCAAGCACACCAAGGGCCATTTCTTGGTGCTCTTGGTGTCCTTGGTGGTCAAAAGCAGCGCCTGTGTCCCGATTTTACGGCCGCGGCGCCGACGGCGAGCGGACCAGCCGGGAGACGCCCCACCAGATCGCGGCCGCCACGACATAGACGATCGCCGCCAGTCCCAGCCCGCCGGCGGCGTCGAAGGCGGCCGAATGGGTGACGGGCGTCAACGACAGGCGATCGATCTCCGCATCCCCCTCGTAGCCGAGCCACAGGACCGCGGCGGCGAAGAGCCAGTAGGCCGCGGTGAGGATCATCTGCAGGCGGGTCATTTGGCAGTCCGGTTGTCTGCGCCGGCCAGGGCCCCCTCGGCGGCCGGCGGTCCCACTCTGACCGCGCAAAGCCGGCAGGCTAACCCACTTTTGGGGGTGTCCCGCGGGGGTCGGTCGCCCGCGGATCAGTGGCCGCCGGGATTGAAGGCCAGCTCCAGCTTGATGCCGTCCGGGTCGGCGAAGAAGACCGCGTAGTAGTCCGGCGGATAGTAGACGGCGGGCGGGTCGAGCACGGTGGTGCCGAGCCGTTGCAGCAACCGATGCAGGCTGTCGACCTCGTCGCGGCTCGCGGCTCGGAAGGCCAGGTGGTGCAGGCCGGGCGCGTAGCGGTCGTGCGCCTGATCGCGGCCGGGGCCGCGGGCGGGGTGGAAGAAGATGGCGGTGGCGCTGTCGTCATCCGGGGCGAAGCCGAGATCGCGCTCGGTGTCCTCCACCAGCCGGTAGCCGAGGAAACCCATGATCGGCAGGTAGAAGGCCCTGGCCCGCGCCAGGTCGCTGACGGTCAGGTCGAGGTGGTGGAGCGTCGGCGGGGGCATGGTGTGGACGCCTCAGCCAGTTTTCAGCGCCAGCGCCGTCTCCACCACGTGGCGCGCCAGCGCGGCCGGCGTGTGGTGGGCCAGCACGTGGGCGCGGCCGGCGGCGGCGATCCGCGCCAGCGCATCCTTGTCCGCCAGCGCCGCGCGGACGGCGCGGGTGAGGCCGCCGGGCTCGGGGTCGTAGTAGAGGGCGTGCTCGCCGCCGAGCAGCGGCGCGTGGCGGTCGATCGGCGGCTGGTTGATCAGCGCGACGGCGCCGCAGGCCGGGGCCTCGTAGTGGCGGAAGCAGTCCCAGCCCAGCCCCTCCGGCGACCACACCAGCCATGCCGCGGCGCAGCGCCGGTAGAAGTCGGCCCGGGGCAGCGGCGCCGCGGGAATGTCGACGAGCACCCCCTGCGCCGCCAGCGCCGTCAGCTCGGCGAGGCCGCGGGCGCGCACCGTCGAGGAGCCCTCGACCGCGCCGGCGAAGAACACGTCGGCGATCTTCTCCGCCGGCGCGCCCGGCAGCAGCGGCTCGGCCCCCAGCGGCAGGCCGATGGAGATTGGCCGCAGCTTCTCCATCCGGGCGCGGTGGCGCGGCGTCTCGCGGAAGCGCGGCGTCGGCAGGTTGGCGTGGGCGGTCTTCAGGAAGACGCGCCAGTGGTCGGCCGGCAGCTCGCGCTTGAACCAGAGGCGGCAGCGATCCAGCAGGAAGAGGTTGCTGCGGCTGATCACCGGCAGGTCCTCGTGGTCGATCACCACCAGCGGCCTCGTCGTCCCACGCAGCAGCTCCGGCCCGAAGGCGCGGAAGAGCGACGACCTTCCCTGGAGGAATTTCCGCGAGACGATCGAGCGGCTCAGGTGGCGCGCGCCCCAGGGCGACGAGAAGCCCGGGTGACAGACGATCAGCTCCAGGTCCGGCCGCGCCAGCGCCCGCGACAGCGCCGCCAGCGAGCCCAGCACCCGCACGCCCTCCGGGACCTCGTCGAAGCCGGTCGGGAAGAAGGCGGTGTCCGCGGCGTAGGCGCGGGCGACGTAGGCCCTGGGACCGATCTCCAGGATCACGGGCGGGCGGCGTGGCAGTCGAGCTGGCGCCCGGCCAGGCGGCAGTCGGCGATCGGGCGGTCGCGCACGTCGTAGAACGACCCGGCCCAGCCGGTCGGCGTGCGGTCCAGCACCAGGAAGCCGTAGCGGTCGAAGCCGAAGCGCCTGGCGCTCATGCCGTCCACGTTCACCTGGCCGGCGATGAAGCGCGGCGAGTCTCCCGGCTCGCCGACGTCGCCGCCGGTGCCGACGATCAGCTGCGGCGGCCGCGCGCCCTGGAAGGCGAAGCTGGCGAAGTGGTGGATGTGGCCGGAGACCACCATGTCGACGCCGGAGAGGTCGCGGCCGCGTGCGGCGGCCTGCTCGGTGGCGTTGATCGCCACCTCCAGCGGCCCGAACGGCCCCAGCCGGACGACGGGCGCGAGGCCCCAGATCGGCCGGTGGGTGACGATCCAGGCGGGGCCTGCCGACGGGTGCGCCTTCAGCGCGTCGAGCTGGGCCGCGAACGCCGCCACCGCGCCCGGCGGCGCGGCCTGGTCGACCGTGCCGGAGCTGTCCAGCACATAGAGGGTGAGGCCGCCGACATCGACCGCCATCGGCGCGCTGGCGGCCGGGCAGGTGAGCGGCGCCGGGCCGTTGTCGAGCAGCAGGAACCAGCCGGGGCCGCCGCGCGCGCAGTCCTCGTGGTTGCCGCGCACCAGCACCCAGGGCGCGGCGTCCAGCAGCGGGCGGGCGGGGGCGAAGAAGTCCGCCGCCCAGGTGGTCCAGTTGTCGCCCCAGGGGCTGCCGGCGCAGCCCGCGCGGCCGGCAGGGCAGGGGGATTCGCGATAGTAGTAGTCGCCGACATGGATCACGAGGTCCGGGTGGTGGGCGGCGGCCAGGCGCGCCACCTGGGCGAACGGCCACTCGGCGGGCTTGTCGCAATTCTGGATGTCGCCGCCCTTCAGCCGGCAGCCGGTGTCGCCGAAGATCACCAGCCGCTTCGGTTCGGGCGACGGCAGCGGCAGCGCGCGGCCGCCGACGGCGGCGTGGCGCGCGCCCTTCGGCAGCAGCGCCTCGCAGACCGTGACCGGGAAGTCGGCGTCCGGAGCGGCGCGCCGCCGCATCGGCAGGTCGGCGCCGTCGACGGCGATCGGCGGGCAGGCGGGCGCGGCCGTCGCCAGCCGGACCTCGGCGCCGCGGTCGGTCAGCTGCACCCACGCCTGGTCGGCGACCGGCGCGGTGGCCGGCGCGGCAGGGGGGCGGGCCGGCTGCGCGCGGCTGCAGCCCGCGAGCGCCAGCGCCAGGAGCGCCGGGGCCCACAGCGCGGCGGCCCACAGCGCGGCCGATCTGCCGGTTTTGGTCATCGGCGCTTCCTTGGGCCGGGGCGGGCGGCGTTTCAAGGCGAGTCGCCGCGAACGAGCGTGACCGGACGGGCAAAGGCGATCATCGTCGGCGGCTGGCGCAACGCCTCCAGGGAGCCAGGCCGATGAACCCGCGCGAGCCCATCCTGCACCCCGTGCCGATCGCCGAGCTGCGCCCGACCCAGATCACCGTCGGCTACCGCGAGGTCGCCGAGAAGCGGCGCGAGTGGCGCGAGCGCTCCGACCTCAAGGCCGACGAATACCTCGGCCGCCACATGGTGCCCACGGTGCTTGGCCCGAAAGGCCGCCACTACCTGATCGACCACCACCACCTGGCGCTGGCGCTTCACGAAGCCGGCCAGCCGGCGGTGCTGGCGGCGGTGACGGCGGACCTCAGCGCGCTGTCGAAGGCCGCCTTCTGGACCTACATGGACAACCGCGCCTGGTGCCATCCCTACGACGCCGAGGGCCGCCGCCGCGGCTTCGACGACATCCCCAAGACCGTCGCCGAGCTGGCCGACGATTCCTACCGCAGCCTCGCCGGCGAGCTGCGCCGCGCCGGCGGCTTCGCCAAGGACACCACGCCGTTCAGCGAGTTCCTGTGGGCCGACTTCCTGCGGCGGCGGGTGAAGGCCGGGCAGATCAGGGACCGCTTCGCCGCCGCGCTGGAGAAGGCGCTGTCGCTGGCCAGGTCGGAGGCGGCCGGCTACCTGCCCGGCTGGTGCGGTCCGCATCCGGACTAGGCGCGCCCCGCCGGTTGCGCGAAGATCGGGTGGGGCAAGGTCACGGGAGGATGCAATGTCGCTGACGGAAACCGCCTTTGCCCAGCTGATGCGGCTCTATGGCCGCGCCCGGCCCGACTTCGTGCGCTTCGACGAGGGGCCGACCGTGCTCGCCACCCGCTTCGCCGCCGACGAGGCGGTCAGCGCGGCGCTGGCGGCCGGGGCGACGGTGGCTGCCGACCTCTGGGAGCAGCGCAGCGGCGAGACGCAGGCCGTCGAGGTCAGCACCCGCGAGGCCGCCGCCTCGCTGACCAGCTACACCTTCGTGCGCATCGAGGATCCCAACGAGGCGCCGCCGGGGCGCGATCCGTCGGTGGTGCGCAGCGCCGTGGCCGGGTTCCACCCGACCAGGGACGGCCGCCACGTGCTGCTGCACCCGAGCTTCCCGCCCGGTACGGAGCGGATCCTCAAGGCGCTGGGATGCGTCGCCGAGAAGGAGGCGGTGCAGGCCGCCTGCCTGTCGAAGACCGCCCAGGAGATCGAGGACGCGGTCGCCGCCGAGCGCGGCTGCGCCGGCATGGTGCGCACGCCCGAGGAGTGGGACGCCTCCGAGCAGGGACGAATGCTGGCCTCGCGCCCGCCGGTCGAGGTGATCAAGATCGCCGACAGCCCGCCCGAGCCGCTGCCGGCCGAAGGCGACATGCCGCTCTCCGGCGTGCGGGTGCTGGACATGACCCGGGTGCTGGCCGGCCCCACCTGCGCGCGCACCCTCGCCCAGTACGGCGCCGACGTGCTCTACCTCGCCTCGCCGAACCTGCCGGCCTCCAACGGCTTCCTGCCCGACACCAACCACGGCAAGCTCTCCGCCTGGCTCGACCTGGCGGCGCCCGGCGGCCCCGAGCGGCTGCGCGAGCTGCTGAAGGATGCCGACGTCTTCTCGCAGGGCTATCGCACCGGGGCGATGGAGCGGATGGGCTTCGGCCCGGCCCAGCTGGCGGCCTTGCGGCCCGGCATCGTCTACACCTCGATCAACTGCTACGGCCACGAAGGCCCCTGGCGCGGCCGCGCCGGCTGGGAGCAGCTGGCCCAGACCGTCACCGGCATGGCCCACGTGCACGGCGGCGCCGAGGGGCCGAAGCTGCAACCCGGCGCGGTCACCGACTACACCACCGGCTTCCTGGCGGCGTTCGGCAGCCTGGTGGCGCTGCATCGCCGCGCCCTCTACGGCGGCAGCTACCTGGTGCGCGTCTCGCTATGCCAGACCGGCATGTGGGTGCGCGGCCTGGGCGTCGCCGGCCCCGAGCGCGAGGCCGGCGCCCGCAAGCTGGAGGGCGACGAGGTCCGCGGCTTCATCACCAGCAGCAACGGCGGCTACGGGCCGATGACGCACCTGCGCCCGCCAGTGCGCCTCAGCCGCACGCCGGCGCGCTGGAAACGGCCGGTGGTCAAGCTCGGCACGCACCCGGCCGAATGGCCCGCGCGGGAGCCCGGCCGGGCCGCCGCGGAGTAGCCCCGGCCACAACCTGGGGGACATATGCCGCAGCGGCTTAGCGTCACCGTTAAGCACTTGATCAACGATTGGATGATAGAGCCGCCGCCACGTAGGGGAGGGCCGCGGTCTTGGGTTGGCGAGCGACGGTGGCGGGCGTGTTCGCCCTTGTGGTCGGCCTGGCGCCGGCCGCCCTCTCTGCCGCGACGCCCACCGACGACAGCGCCCGGCGCCTGGCCGCCGCTATCGAGCGACGGGCCGAGGCCACCAGCTTCGCCGACCTGGAGCGCTTCGGCGCCGCCGCCAGCCGCCAGAGCGGCCGCGAGGCGCTGCGCCGGCTGCACCACGTCTCGTTCGTGCTGCTGAACCAGTCGGAGTTCGACCGCTTCGAGCACTGGAACGGCATCCTGGCGGCCAAGGCGCAGGCGGCCGGCGACCGCCGCTACGCCGACATCGCCCGCACCGACGCCCTGAAGAGCCGCTACGACCGCGGCGACACCAGCGTGCGCGCCGAGATCGACGGCATCGCCGCCTCGGCCCCCGACTGGTACGCCCGCGTCCACGCCATCAGCACCGAGGCGGCCATCCTCAACTCCGAGCGCGAGGCCGGTGAGGCGCTCAAGCAGATGTTCGAGGCCGAGAGCCTGATCCCGCAGCACGATCCGGACACGGCCATGGCCGAGTCCGACATCTGGGGCACGATCGGCATCGCGCTGATGCAGCTGAACGACCTCGACGGGGCCGCGGCGGCGTTCCAGAAATCCGACTTCGTCTGGGCCGACAAGGCCTATCCGCGCCCAGATTTCGACGATGTCTACAACATGGCGGTGCTGGCCGGGCAGCTCGGCAAGGCCGGCCTGGCGCGCGACCTCACCGCCGCCCACCACCGGCTCTCGGCCCGCTCCGACCTGCCGCACCTCGACGTCTGGGACAAATACCTCTGCGCCACCACCGCCGAGAGCTTCGCGACGCCGCAGGCGGTTATGGGGTGCCTGGCCGGCATCGACGCGCGCCTGACCGGCGCCGAGTTCCTGGCCCCGCGCCTCCTGGCGCTGCGCGGCATCGCGGCGGCGCGGATGGGCCGCGTGGCCGAGGCCGAGGCCGACCTTGCGCGGCTGCGGGCGCTGAAGGCCTCGCAACACTTCTCGCCCAGCGCCTTCAGCCGCGAGCCCGAGGTGGCCGCCGAGCTCTCGGCAGCGCAGGGCCATCCGGTCGAGGCGTTCGCCCAGCTGCGCGACTATTCCCGCGAGCGGCTGCAGAAGCAGGCGCAGGCCTCCAGCGCCGGCGTCAGCCAGGTCACCACCGAGCTGGAGCACCGGCTGGAGGCGATGCAGAGCGCCGCCCAGCTGGAGGAGAAGGTGGTGCGCAGCCAGCGCTGGATCGGCGTCCTGGCCGCCTTGCTGGTGGCCGGCGCGCTCGCCGCCCTCGTCTGGCAGCGCCGCGCCGCCACCCGCCTGCGCGCCGCCCGGCGCAAGGCCGAGGCCGCCAGCCTCTCCAAGAGCGAGTTCCTCGCCAACATGAGCCACGAGATCCGCACGCCGCTGAACGGCGTCGTCGCCGTGGCCGACATGCTGGCCGCCGCCGGCCTGCCCGAGCGCGAGCGCAAGATGGCGGAGATCATCCGCAGCTCCGGCCAGTCGCTGGAGCGGCTGCTCTCCGACGTGCTCGACCTCGCCCGCGTCGAGGCCGGCCAGCTCTCGGTGGAGGAAGCGCCGTTCCACGCCGCCGACCTGGTCCGCGCCGTCGCCGCCCTCTCGCGGCTGCGGGCCGACGAGAAGGGCCTGCGGCTGGTCACCGAGATCGATCCGGCGCTGGAGGGCTGGTTCCTCGGCGACGTGGTGCGGGTGCGGCAGATCCTCACCAACTTCACCAGCAACGCGGTCAAGTTCACCGAGCGCGGCGCGGTCACGATCCGCGGCGAGGCGCCGGCGCCCGGCGTGCTCCGGCTATCGGTGATCGACACCGGCGTCGGCTTCCCGGCCGACGCGAAGCAGCGCCTGTTCGCCCGCTTCCAGCAGGCGGACGGCTCGATCACCCGCCGCTTCGGCGGCACCGGCCTCGGCCTCGCCATCTCCCGCCAGCTGGCGACGCTGATGGGCGGCCAGGTGGACTGCGAGAGCGCACCGGGCCACGGCTCGCGGTTCTGGTTCGAGGCGCCGTTCGCCGACGCGCCGGCGCCCGCCACCGACGAGGACGCCGCCGCCGCCGCGGCGATCGCCCAGCAGCGGCCGGTGCGGGTGCTGGTCGCCGACGACCACGCCACCAACCAGACGGTGGTGAAGATGATGCTGGAGCAGTTCGGCATCGAGACCGTGGTGGTCGACGACGGCGCCAAGGCCGTCGAGGCGCTGCGCCAGGCGCCGTTCGACGCGGTGCTGATGGACATGCAGATGCCGGTGATGGACGGCCTGGAGGCCACCCGCCGCATCCGCCAGGCCGAGCGCGCCGGCCACAAGGCCCGCACGCCGATCCTGATGCTCAGCGCCAACGCGCTGGCCGAGCACCGCGAAGCCGGCATGCTCGCCGGCGCCGACGGCCACGTCGCCAAGCCGGTCACCGTCGCCGGCCTGATGAACGCGCTCAACGCGGTGCTGGAGCCGGACGAGTCCGTTCTGGAAGAGCCGCTCGCCGCGGTGGGGTAGCGGTGTCCTTCTCCCCTTGCGCAAGGGGAGAAGGAATCTACGTCCCGGGTTCCAGCGAGCCGACGATCGAGGCGCGTTGCGACAGCTCGATGCGGTTGCCGTCCGGGTCGGCGACCATGGAGATGCGCGCGGTCTGGCCCAGCGTCAGCGGCGCCAGCGCCTCGCGCCCGCCATGCGCCAGCACGAAGGCATGCTCGCGGTCGACCTTGAAGATCTGGAAGGTGATGTAGCCCCAGCCCTTGCCGCCCGGCCGCACGCCCGGCTCGGGCGCGTCGGCGGCTTCCTCTACGATCAGCAGGCTCTCGCCGGCCCGGAACGCCGCGCCGCCCGGCCACGGCGCCTCGGGGAGGCCGAACGCCTCGGTGTAGAAGCGCCGGTGGGCTTCGAGGTCGCGGACCGCCAGCCGCACGCCGATCTGGCCGACGCCGCGCCAGCCGGGCGGGACCAGGGTGACGCGGTTGCCATCGGGATCGGCCAGCGGCCGCGGCTCGGCCAGCCCCTCGCGGGCGACGTAGAGCTCGCGGTAGCCGGTCGGCGGGCCTTCCGGCAGCGGGTCGGCCAGATGGTTGATCTTGATCACCGAGCCCAGCGCGTCGTGCCGGTGCTGGTCCTGGCCGCGGCGGATCGGCAGCAGGTGGTCGAACGGCAGGCCCACCTCGCCCTGCCAAAAGCGCAGCATTGGTTCGAGATTGTTGGTGGACAGGCCGAAGTCGATCCGCGGCTTGGCGAAGTCCATCTCGTCGGCCTTTCAGAATTACGCGGCTTGCCCCGCCCGCGCCTGCATGACACTCGAACGGACGTATGAAAAGCCACGGAGGCGGCGATGAAGGCGGCGGTCTATTACGAGAACGGCGGGCCCGAGGTTCTGAAGTACGAGGACGCGCCCGATCCGGTCTGCCATCCCAAGGGCATCGTCATCCGCGTCGAGGCGGTGAGCATCGAGGGCGGCGACACGCTGAACCGCGGGCGCGGCGCGCTGGTCACCCGGCCGCACATCGTCGGCTACCAGGCGGGCGGCGAGATCGTCGAGGTGGGCTCCGAGGTGACCGGCCTGAGGGTCGGCCAGAAGGTCGCCACCAGCAATGCCTACGGCTCGCACGCCGAGCTGCGCGCCGTGCCGGCCCGCAGCGCCTGGGTGGTCCCGGACGGCTTCGACGTGAAGCTGGCCTCGGTGATGCCGGTAGCGTTCGGCACCGCCGACGACTGCCTGTTCGAGTTCGGCCACCTGAAGGCCGGCGAGACGGTGCTGGTGCAGGCCGGCGCAAGCGGCGTCGGCACGGCGGCGATCCAGCTGGCCAAGCGCGCCGGCGCCCGCGTGTTCGCCACCGCCTCCTCCGACGCGCGGCTGGAGAAGCTGCGGCCGCTGGGGATGGACGAGGGCATCAACTACGCCACCCACAACGTCGTGCAGGAGGTGATGCGGCTCACCGACAACAAGGGCGTCAACCTGGTGGTCGACCCGGTCGGCGGCTCGACGCTGCAGGGCTCGCTGCTGTCGCTCGGCTATCGTGGCCGCGTCTCCATGGTCGGCGCGGCGGGGCGCGAGGCGATGACCGTCGACGTCTCCAGCCTGATGGGCGGCAACCGCACGCTGCAGGGCGTGTTCCTCGGGGCCGAGATCGGCGGCGACCGCGCCCACGACAACATCCAGCGGCTGATCGACGAGGCGGCGCGCGGCGAGCTGACCGTGGTCATCGACCGCACCTTCCCGCTCTCCGAAGCCGCCGCCGCCCACGCCTATATCGAAAGCCGCCAGGCGGTCGGCCGCGTGCTGCTGATCCCGTAGCGCAGGTTGACGGGCAAATATCCTTCTCCCCTTGCGGGAGAAGGTGGCCCGCGGAGCGGGTCGGATGAGGGGTCGCGCCGAAGTCGTTGATTTGCCTGCTGAAGGCTAGCCCGCAAGCGCCCGTCGACCCCTCATCCGGCGCTTTGCGCCACCTTCTCCCGCATGGGGAGAAGGACTCAACCGTTAATGCCCGCCGGCCGCGGCTCCGGGGAAGATCTTCGGCTTCGGCGAGAGCCACACCGCGAACGCCGCGATCAGGAAGACGCCGGCGATCAGGAAGAACATCTGGTCGGTGGCCAGCATCACCGCCTGGCCCTGGGTGAGGTTGTCGAGCTGGGCGAGCGCCTGGGCGGACGTCATGCCGCCGTGCGCCAGCGTCGATTGAACCGCGGCGGGATTGTTGAGGGCGCCGGCCATGTCGGCGTGGTTGCGGTTGGCCGCCTGGTCCCAGAGCGTGGTGACGATCGAGGCCGCGAACGCCGCCGAGGTGGTGCGCAGGAAGTTGGAGAGGCCGGCGGCGGACGCCATCTCCTGCGGCAGCACCGCGTTCAGCGCGATCTGCGTCGTCGGCACGAAGAAGAACGGGGTGAAGAAGCCCTGCGCCAGGTAGGTCAGGCTGATGGTCGTGTAGTCGACGTTGCTGGCGAAGCCGAAGCGGATCAGCGCCAGGGCGCCGAAGCCGAGCACCCCGAAGCTCACCAGGGCGCGCGGATCGAACCGGGTCATCAGCTGCGGCACGATCGGCGAGAAGACCACCGCCAGCACGCCGCTGAAGGCGGTGGCGTAGCCGGCCCAGGTGGCCGTGTAGCCCATGTTGGTCTGCAGCCAGAGCGGCGCCAGCACGATGCTGGCGAAGAAGGAGCCGAACGCCAGCGAAAGGGTGACCACGGCGCCGGTGAAGCCGCGGTGGCGGAAGACCCTTAAGTCCACGATCGGCTGCTTGTCGGTCAGCTCCCAGATCAGGAACGAGGCGAAGCCGACCGCGGAAATGAGGGCCAGCCCGACGATCACCGGCGAGGAGAACCAGTCGAGCTGCTTGCCCTTGTCGAGCATGATCTGCAGCGAGCCGACGAAGGTGATCAGCAGCGCCAGGCCGACGAAGTCGACCTTCAGCTTCGCCGTCGGCGTCTCCTGCGAGCGCAGCATCCGGGCGGCGAAGAAGGCGCAGGCCGCCGCCACCGGCACGTTGATGTAGAACACCCAGGGCCAGCCGGCGGTGTCGCACAGCATGCCGCCCAGGATCGGGCCGGCGATCGGGGCCACCACCGTGGTCATCCCCCAGATGCCCATCGCCTGGCCGCGCTGGCTGGGCGGGAAGACCCGCATCATCAGCGTCTGCGACATCGGCATGATCGGCCCGCCGCACAGGCCCTGCATCACCCGGAACAGCACCAGCAAGCCGAGCGAGGGTGCGAGCCCGCACAGCGCCGAGCAGATGCCGAAGCCGGTGATGCCGGCCACGAACACCCGCACCGCCCCGAACCGGCCGGCCAGCCAGCCGGTCAGCGGCACCATGATCGCTTCGGCCACCGAGTAGGAGGTGATCACCCAGGTGCCCTGGCTGGGCGAGACCGCCAGGCCCCCGGCGATGGTCGGCACCGAGACGTTGGCGATGGTCATGTCGAGCACGACCATGAAGTTGCCGACGGCGAGCAGGAAGCCGGCCAGCACGAGGGTCGCGCCGCGGAAGGCGATGGGCTCGGCGGCGGGCGCGGCGTAGGCGGCGGCCATGGGACGCTCTCCGGCTCGGGCCTACTGGGCGGTGTCGACGTCGGCGGTCATCGACAGGCCGACGCGCAAGGGGTGGGCCTTCAGCTCGCGCGGATCGAGGGCGATGCGCACTGGCAGCCGCTGGACGATCTTGATCCAGTTGCCGGTGGCATTCTGCGCCGGGATCACCGCGAACGCCGAGCCGGTGCCGCCGGCGAGGCCGGCGATGCGGCCGTGGAACTTCACCCCGCCGCCGTAGAGGTCGCTGGTCAGGGTGACGGCCTGGCCCAGGTGCATCCTGCGCACCTGGTCTTCCGTGAAGGTGGCGTCGACGTAGGCGGCCTGGATCGGCACCACGGTCATCAGCTGCGCGCCGCTCTCGACCCGCTGGCCGACCTCCACGGTGTTCTTGGCGACGACGCCGTCGATCGGGGCGCGGATCACGGTGCGCTGCAGGTCGAGCTTGGCCTGGTCGACCTTGGCCTCGGCGGCGGCGACCTCGGGGTTGCCGGCGACGTCGGTCCCGGCCACCAGCACGTCGGCCGCGCGGGCCTGGCCGGCCGCGGAGGTGCGGTTCGCCTGCGCTTCGGAGAGCGCGGCCTGGGCGGCGGAGACGGCGGCCTCGGCCTCGCGGAAGCGGTTCTCCGCCGTGGTGATCTCGTCGCCGGAGACCGCGCCGTCGGCGGCCAGCGCCTGGCGGCGGCCAAGGTCGGTGCGGGCCTTGGCGAGGTCCGCCTGGGCGCCGGCGAGCTGGGCGCGGGCGTGGTCGACGTCGGCGCCCTTGGCCGCGGTCATCGCCGTCTCGGCGTCGCGGTTGGCGAAATAGCCCTGCACGCGCCGCTGCGCCTGGCCGAGCGCCGCCTCGTCGGCGGCCAGGGCGATCTGGAAGTCGGTCGGGTCGATCCGCACCAGCACGTCGCCCTGCTTGACCGGCATGGTGTCGGTGGCGGGCGCGGCGACGATCGGTCCGCTCACCAGCGGGGTGATGTCGGCGACGTCGGCGTTCACGTAGGCGTCGTCGGTGCCGACGTGGTGCGAGCCGACCAGCAGCCAGTCGAGGAAGACCGCGGCGGCGATCAGCACGATGGCCGCGCCCAGCAGCAGGAACAGGCGCTGGCGCGTGGTCGGCCGGCGGCGCGCGGCGGTCTTGCCCGCGGGCGCGGCGGCGGGGGCGGGGCCTTCGGCGGCGCGGGGCAGGGCGGCGGCGCGGGGCAGGGCGGCGGCGTCGGTGTGAGCGTCCATGCGATCGGCTCCGGAGACTGGCGCGTCAGGAGGCGGCGTAGCCGCCCCCCAGCGCGCGCACGAGGGTGATGTCGAGGCTGAAGGCGCGGGTCTGGGCGTCGGCGAAGGCGCGCCGCTCGCCGATCAGCGCGTCCTCGGCGGTCAGCACGGCGACGTAGGAGGAAAGGCCGCCCTGGTAGCGCTTGCGCGCCACTGCGTAGGCCTGCTCGCCGGCGCTCAGCGCCGCGCGGCGGTCGGCGAGCTGGCGCTGGGCCGACTGCACGCTGGCGGCGGCGTCGGCCACGTCCTGCAGCGCCTGGGTCAGGGTCGCGTCGTAGGCCTCGACAGCGGCGTCGTAGTCGGCGTGCGCCCCGCGGAGCTGGCCGCGCAGCCGCCCGCCCTCGAAGATCGGCAGGGTGACCGTCGGGCCGATCTGGCCGATCGCCGCGGCCGGGTTGAGGAGCTGGCTGAGGCCCAGCGACTGCTGGCCGATGTAGCCGGTGAGGCTGACATCCGGGAAGAACTGGGCGCGGGCGATGTCGATGCGCTTGGCGGCGGCCTGGGCCCGCAGCCGCGCGGCCACGATGTCCGGCCGCCGGCCGATCAGGTGCAGCCGCAGGTCCGCCGGCAGGCCGAACGCCTTCACCGCCTCGGGTCTGGGCATGGCGACGTCGAGGCCGCGGTCGGGGCCTTCGCCCAGCAGCGCGGCGAGGCGGTGGCGGGTCAGCAGGATCTGCTCGTCGAGCGCCTCGACGTCCGCCTGCGAGGCCGGCGTCGCCGCCTCGGCCTGCTTCAGCTCGGCGCGGGTGTCGAGGCCGTTGGTCACCCGCTCGGCGGTGAGCCGGCTGGTGTCCTGGCGGTTGCGCAGCGCCTCGGCCGCGGCGTCGCGCTCGGCCCCCAGCCGCGCCAGGTCGGCGTATGCGCCGGCGACCGCGGTCGAGAGGGTGAGCCGCGCCTCGGCGAGGTCTGCGCGCGTCGCCGCCTCCTCGGAGACCGCCGCGGCCAGCGCCGCGCGGTTCTTGCCGAACAGGTCGAGGTCGTAGGAGGCGTCGAGCGCCAGGCGGCCGGTTCCCAGGTAGCCCTTGGGCAGCAGCTCCTGGATGAACGGCGGGAAGCCCTCGACGCGGCTCTGCTCGGTGAGGCCGACCTGGCCGCTACCGCCGAGGCTGGGCAGCGTCGCGGCGCGCGACTGCTGGGTGGCCGCGCCGGCCGCCATCAGCCGCGCCTCGGCCTGGGCGAGGGTGGGGGAGCCCTTCAGCGCCTCGCCGATCAGCGAGCTGAGCTGCGCATCGCCATAGGCGTCCCACCAGCGGTCGGACGGCCAGTCCGCGGCTGGCGCGGCCAGGCTCTTCTCGGCCGCGTAGCTGGCGAGCGCCTTCGGCTGCGGCTTCGACGCCTCGCCCGGGAGCGAGGCGCAGGCGGCGAGCAGCGCGGCGCTGGCGGCCAGCGTGGCCATGGCCGCCGTCCGGTTCCTGAATCGGGGCAAGTGCGACATGTTGGGCTGCGTCCCGCCGCTTGATCTGACCGTACCGTACGGTCATATTGTCAGGCGGAATTTGACGTCGTCAAGTCAGAAACCGTACGGTACGGTCAGATAAAATCTAATGGCTCTTGAAACCACACCTTCCGAGAAGGCCCGCAGCGAGGCCAGGCGCCGCGCCATCCTCGACGTGGCCCGCGACACCTTCCTGGAGCGCGGCTACGCGGCCGCCTCGATGTCGGAGATCGCCACCCGGCTCGGCGGCTCGAAGGGCACCCTCTACAACTACTACCGCTCCAAGGAGGAGCTGTTCGCCGCCTTCATGACCGAGACCTGCCAGGCGCGGGCGGCGGCGATCTTCGCCCCGCTGCCGCCGATAGGAAAGCTGAAGTCGGTCCGCGAGAGCCTGGTCGACCTCGGCGTCACGCTGATGGAGTTCCTGCTCTCCGAGGAGATGATCTCCCTGCACCGGCTGATTCTCGCCGAGACCGGCCGCTTCCCCGAGCTCGGCCGGATGTTCTACGAGGGCGGGCCGCAGCGCGGCGAGGTGCGCTTCAAGGAGTATTTCGAGGCGGCGATGGACGCCGGCCTGGTGCGCCGCGACGACGCGCAGATGGTCGGCCAGCGGCTCAAGGACCTGGTCATGTCCGATATCTACCTGCGGCGCCTCTGGGGCGTGCTCGGCGACTTCAGCCCCCGCCAGCTGCGCGCCCACGTCGCCGCCTCGGTCGACATCTTCCTGCGCGCCTTCGGGCCGGAGATCGCTTAGGGGATCGGGCGCTGAACCCGCTAAATCCCCAGCGCGGCGCCCTCGCGCGTCGGGGTGATCGCGTCGGAGGGGCGGTCGAAGTCCATGATCTTCATCAGCCGGTTGCGGGCGCGGTTGACGCGGCTCTTGATGGTGCCGAGCGCGCAGCCGCAAATCTCCGCCGCCTCCTCGTAGGAGAGCCCCGCCGCGCCGACCAGGATCAGCGCCTCGCGGTGCTCGATCGGCAGCTGCTCCAGGGCGTTCTGCAGCGCGTGGATGGCCAAGCCCCACTCCTGCGTCGGCGCGGAGGTCAGCGAGCGGGCGTGCTGGTCGTCCTCGTCGCGCACCTCGCGGCGGCGGCGCACCACGGCGGTGTAGTAGGTGTTGCGCAGGATGGTGAACAGCCAGGCCCTGAGGTTGGTGCCGGTCTCGAACTTGTCCCGGTGGCTCCAGGCCTTGATCAGCGTGTCCTGCACCAGGTCGTCGGCGTCCGACCCGTTGCGGCTGATGGACCAGGCGAACGCCCGCAGCGCTGGGATCAAGGCGACGACCTGATCCCTCCAGTCGCTGTCAACTTGCACGCTATGCTCTCCCGCCGACCTGCACGTTCCGCCAACCGCAACTTGACGTTGCGCACCCTGGCGGCCTCAGTGCGTGGGAAACGCAAGCAGGCGCCTTCCGTTCCGGCAAAGCCGCGACTCCTGCCAGGAGTTGGCGCACTCGCGGAACATAGGGCGCGTCACTAGGTTTATCGGGCTTGGCCCCCATGGGCGCGGGGCATTCGCGAATAGCTTCGAGCTGGAGGACTATCGCCGATGGCGACGACCGATGGGCGGGCCGCGCTCGCCACCGGCGACCAGGAGACCCGGTCCCCCGAGGCCAGCTCCGCCGAAATGAGGCCCGCCGAGCTGCTGGCGCGCTACAGGGCCGTGCGCGCCGCCTCGGTCGCGTGGGCCGCGCCGCTCTCCGCCGAGGACCAGCAGGCGCAGTCGATGCCCGACGCCAGTCCGACCAAGTGGCACCTGGCGCACGTCACCTGGTTCTTCGAGACCTTCCTGCTGGCGCCGCGGCTGGACGACTACCGACCCTTCGATCCGGCGTTCACCTACCTCTTCAACTCCTACTACGAGGCGGTCGGTCCGCGGCACCCGCGGCCGGCGCGCGGGCTCATCACCCGCCCGACGCTGGCGCAGGTGATCGCCTACCGGGACTGGGTGGACGTCGGCATGGCCCGGCTGCTGGCCGGCGACGTGGCCCCGGACCTGGCCTTCCTGGTGGAGCTTGGCCTGGCGCACGAAGAGCAGCACCAGGAGCTGATCCTGATGGACGTGCTGCACCTCTTGGCCCAGTCGCCGCTGAAGCCGGCCTACGGCCCCGGCTTCGAAACGGCGGCCGGCGGGCCGCTGCGCTGGATCGAACTCGACGGCGGGCGGGTCGAGATCGGCGCGGGCGGGGAGGGGTTCGCCTTCGACAACGAGGGCCCGCGGCACGAGGCGCTGCTGCGCCCCTATCGGCTGGCCAGCCGCCTGGTCAGCAATCGCGAGTGGATCGCCTTCATCGAGGCCGGCGGCTACGGCCGGCCGGACCTCTGGCTCTCCGACGGCTGGGCGCGGGTGCGCGAAGAAGGCTGGCAGGCGCCGCTCTACTGGGAGCAAGGCGACGACGGCTGGCTGGCCATGGGCCTGCAGGGGCTGCAGCCCGTCGATCCCGAGGCGCCGGCGCTGCACGTCAGCTACTACGAGGCCGACGCCTACGCGACCTGGGCCGGCAAGCGGCTGCCGACCGAGGCGGAGTGGGAGCACGCGGCCGCCGGGCGGCCCGAGGCCTTCGCCCAGCTCTACGACACGGCCTGGCAGTGGACCGCCAGCGCCTACCTCGGCTACCCCGGCTTCGCGCCGGCCAAGGGGGCGATCGGCGAGTACAACGGCAAGTTCATGATGGGGCAGATGACCCTGCGCGGCGGCGCCTGCGTCACGCCGCCGGGCCATTCGCGCGCCAGCTACCGCAACTTCTTCTACCCGCACCAGCGCTGGATGTTCTCCGGCGTGCGGCTGGCCGAGGACGCGCCGACGCGCGCGCGCCTCACCAGCGAGGCGGACACCGACGCCTTCCGCCGCGACGTGCTGGAGGGCCTGGCGCGGACGCCCAAGTCGATCCCGCCGAAGTGGTTCTACGACGCCGAGGGCTCGGCCCTGTTCGAGGCCATCACCGAGCTGCCGGAATACTACCCGACCCGCACCGAGACGGCGCTGCTGAAGCGCATCGCGCCGGAGCTGGCGGCGCGGATCCCCGACGACGCGGTGCTGATCGAGTATGGCAGCGGCGCCAGCGCCAAGACCCGCTTCCTGCTCGACGCCGCGCCGCAACTGGGCGCCTACGCGCCGATCGACATCAGCGTCTCGGCGCTGGCCGCGGCGGCCGAGCAGATCCGGCGCGACTACCCGAACCTGGTCGTCGATCCCGTGGCGGGCGACTTCACCGCGCTCGGCGGCGCCGCGCCGGCCAGCGCGGCCGGCCGGCGGCGGGTCGGCTTCTTCCCCGGCTCGACCATCGGCAACTTCGATCCGCGCGACGCGGTGCGGCTGCTGGCCGAGGCGCGCGCCCTGATGGGCGAGGACGGCCACTTCATCCTGGGCGCGGACCTGGTGAAGGAGATGAAGGTGATGACCGCCGCCTACGACGACGCGGCCGGGGTCACCGCGGCGTTCAACCGGAACCTGCTGGTGCGCATCAACCGCGAGCTGGGCGGCGACTTCGATCTCGCCGGCTTCGACCACAAGGCGGTCTGGAACGCGGTGGAGAGCCGCATCGAGATGCATCTGGCGAGCCGGTCGCGGCAGACCGTGCACGTCGCCGGGCAGGCGTTCGCCTTCGCGGCCGGCGAAAGCCTGCACACGGAGAACTCCTACAAGTTCACGGTCGAGGATGTGGCCGGCATGGCGCGCCGCGCGGGCTGGCGGCTGCTGGAGCGCTGGATCGCGCCGCCGCCGGCGTTCGCGGTCTTCCTGCTGGGCTGAGCGCCCGGCCTCACGCTGGGCGCTCCGCGAGGCCCGCGGGTCAATCGCAGACGCAGAGCGGGCGCGGCCCGTCAGGCCACGCCCTTGTCTGCGCTCAGGCGGTCGTCGTGCGGCCCGGACGGCGCCCGCCGCCGCGCGAGGCGGCGCCGCCCTTGCGGCCGGCGTTGGCCGCCAGGTCGCGATCCTGGGCGAAGCTGCGCTTCTCGCTGGGGACGCTCGCGCCGCCGCGACGGGCGATCTCGCGCCGCCGTTCCGGGTCCATCGCTGCAAAACCGCGGCGGCTCGGGCGCCGGGCGGCTTCGTCCTTGGTCATGTCCATGACTGTACTCTTGCTCCTCTACGCGGGGTTCAGATCCGACCGGTCGCGTGGCCGTCCGTCGTCCGGGTTTCCGGTGTCCGGCGGCTCGGCGGGAAACTCCTCGGGCGTGCGGCCGGGTTCATATTCCGGGGACGGAACATCGGTTGGCTGGTCGGGGTCCTTCGGGTCTGGCACTGGGTTCTCAAGCTTGCTAACGCGGTCATTGCGCTACGGTTGCGCCGCCGCTGAACGGCCCCGATCTCGTCCAGCGTCGTGGTGTGACAACGATGGTGGTGACGCTAATGTTTCAGTGGAGGCGTGCGATCGGCGCCGCGACCCGCGCCGTCACCCTGCCGTAGCCACGGTCTGTGGCGCTTCCGTGACGTCCGGCGCCTTTGCGGCGCCGACCGGCTCCGGCCGCTTCGCAGGGCCGCCGCGCAGGGCCAGCGGCAGGGTGACCCGGGCGCGCAGGCCGCCCTCGGCGCGGTTCTGCAGCGTCGCCTCGCCGCCGTGGCCGCGGGCGATGGCGCGGACCACCGCCAGGCCCAGCCCGGCGCCGCCGGTCTCGCGGCTGCGCGAGCCCTCCAGGCGCTGGAACGGCTCGAACGCCCGCTCGATCTCGCCCTCGGGCACGCCGGGCCCGTCGTCGTCCACTTCCACCACCGCCATGCCGGCTTCGGCGAACACCCGCCCGCGGGCGCTGGAGCCGAACTTCAGGGCGTTGTCGACCAGGTTGGCGACCAGCCGCTTCAGGGCGATCGGATCGCCGTCGACCACCGCCCGCTCGGTGCGGTCGACCGCGGCGTCGGCGCCGGTCTCGGCCGCCTCGTCCATCACCGTCTCCACCAGCGAGGCCACCTCCAGCTTGGTGCGCTCCACCGGCCGGGTGACGTCCTGCACGAAAGCCAGCGTCGAGGAGATCATCGCCTCCATCTGGTCGAGGTCGCCGCTGATCTTGGCGCGCAGGTCGTCGGGCGCGGCCTCGATGCGGAAGCGCAGGCGCGTCAGCGGCGTGCGCAGGTCGTGGGCGATCGCGGCCATGGTGGTGGTGCGGTTGGTGACGTAGCGCTTCAGCCGCTCCTGCATCAGGTTGAAAGCCGCCACGGCCGCCCCGACCTCGGTCGAGCCGCGGATGTCGAGCGGCGGCGCGTCGGGGTCGCGGCCCAGCCGCTCGGCGCCGCGTGCGAAGGCGGAGATCGGCGCGGCGATCCGGCGGGCGAACCACCAGGCCAGCGGGGTCACGGCGATGAAGGCCACCCCCAGCACCAGCAGGGTGCGCAGCTGCCAGGGCTCCATGAGGCCGTGGCGCGGCGAGACCATCAGCCAGCTTCCGCCCGGCTGGCGCACGGCCACCTTGAACGAGCCGAACAGCACCGTCTGCTCGGGGGCGCCGAGCTGCGGCGGCCGGTGGGTCGGCAGGCGCGGCGGCCCGTACATCGCCCGCGGGATGTCCTGCGAGAGCACGACGTCGGCCGCGCTGACCTTCAGCACCTGGGCGAGGCTCAGCCGGAACATCTGGTGGCGGTGGCCGAGCATGGTCGGCGACGGCGCCGGCGGCCGGTCGACCTGCTCGATCTCCAGCGCCCGGCCCTCGACCGCCTGCGCCGACTTGCCGGTGTGGAACACCTGCGCCACCTCGGCGACGGTGTAGACGTCGGGGGTCGGCGGCGGCAGGTTCAGCAGCACGACTGTGGTCGCCACGAACACGGCGGCGAGCGTCGCCCCCACCAGCCCCAGCGCCTGGAGGAACAGCGGGCTCGCGGGGGCGCGGATCATGGCGTGCGCGAGACCTTCGGCGTGAAGATGTAGCCCTCGTTGCGCACCGTGCGGATCAGCTCCTGGCCGGAGCCGCTGTCGTCGAGCTTGCGGCGCAGCCGGCTGATCTGCACGTCGATGGCGCGGTCGAAGGCGTCGGACTGCGGCCCGCGGGCGTATTCCAGCAGCTGGTCGCGGCTCAGCACCCGCTGCGGCCGCTCCACGAAGGCGCGGAGCAAGCTGAACTCGCCGCTGGAGAGATTCACCACCGCCCCCTCGGGCGAGCGCAGCTCGTGGCGCACCAGGTCGAGGCGCCAGCCGGCGAACTCGCAGGCGGCGTCGAGGCTGTCGTCGCCGCGCGGCTCGCGGCGGCGGCGCAGCACCGCGCGGACCCGCGCCAGCAGCTCGCGCGGATTGCAGGGCTTGGGCACATAGTCGTCGGCGCCCAGCTCCAGGCCGACGATGCGGTCGGTCTCCTCGCCCATCGCCGAGAGCATGATGATCGCCGGGCCGTCCGGACGGGCGAGCTTGCGGCAGATGGCGAGGCCGTCTTCGCCCGGCAGCATCACGTCCAGCACCACCAGGTCGACGGACCCGCGCGCCAGCACCCGGTCCATCTCCCGGCCGTCGGCGGCGGTCTCGACGTGGTAGCCGTGGCGCTGCAGGAACTCGGCGACCACGTCGCGGATGCCCGGATCGTCGTCGACGAGCAGTATCTTCTCGACCGGGTCAATGCTGGCGGTGGCCATTTCGGATGTCGCTTGCATGCCACGAAGGCTCGTTGGCCGCTGTGGCGCACGAATGTCGCATTTGCAACAGTGGCGCAACGCGCCTGCGGCCGTTAGGCGCGCGCCTTCCACTTGGCGAGCAGCGCCGCCTCCCGGTCCGGCGCGAGCCCGGCGCGCAGCTTGGCCTGGCGTTCTGGGGGCTGCTGCCTGAACCAGGCCAGCGTCTCGGCCGCCGTCACCGGCAGCGGGCGGAAGCTGAGGCCGGCGGCGAGTGCGCGGGCGATGCTGCGCCGCGCGAAGCCGGCGCTGTCGCCCTGGCCCGGAACCCAGACCGGCAGGTCGCTCCAGGCCGAGACCTTCTCGGCGTCCAAGAACGAGGTCGGGACCCAGGTGAGCGTCGCATCGCCGCCGACCGCCCCGCGGGTCCCCTCCAGCATCGCCTTCACCGGCAGCGCATGGGCCGGGCCGGTGGCGTTGAAGACGCCGAAGCGGCGCTGCTCGGCCATGCGGATGGTCCATTCGGCCAGGTCGCGCGCGTCGATGAACTGCACCGGGTCGGCCCCGTCGCCCGGCGCCAGCACCTCGCCGCCGCGCGCCAGCCGCACCGGCCAGTAGGTGAAGCGGTCCGTTTGGTCGCCGGGGCCGACGATCAGGCCGGGGCGGATGACGGTCACCGCCTCGCCGAACTGGCGCCTGGCCTCCTGCTCGCTGACCGCCTTCAGCGCCCCATAGAGCCCGCCGGCGTCGGCGTTCAGCGTCGCGGCGGTCTCGGCCATCGGGTCCTTGCCGGCGTAGGGCGCCGTGGCCGCGCTCTCGTCGGCGCCCGGCGTGTCGTTGGCCGCGTAGACCGAGATGGTGGAGATGAAGACGTACTGGCCGACCTTGCCCGCCAGCGCCTTGCCGGCGTCGCGGACCCAGAAGGGCAGGGTGGTGGGGTTGTCGATGCAGACGTCCCAGGTGCGCCCCTCCAGCGCCTTCAGGTCGCCGGTGTTGCGGTCGCCGAGCAGCTCCTCGACCCGGCCGGGCCAGGGATTGCCCTGGCGGCCGCGGTTGAACACCGTCACCGTGTGGCCGCGCGCCAGCGCATACTCGACCTGGTGCGGCCCGGTGAAGCCGGTGCCGCCGAGGATCAGGATCTTCAGCGTCTTCGATGGCGCGGCCATCAGCGTCTCCGGGAGCGTGAGAACGGCCGCGAGCGCCGCGGACCCTCCGATCAGATCGCGTCGTGTCTCGCCCATCGCCTCAGGTCCGCATCGCCGCCAGCGCCTCGTCGGAGACGAAGGGATTGGTGCGCCGCTCGCGGCCGAAGGTGGAGAGCTGTTCGTGGCCGGGCACGAAGGTGACGTCGTCGCCGAGCGGCCAGAGCTTGCCGGTGATCGAGGCCACCAGGTCGGGGAAGCTGCCGCGCGGAAAGTCGGTGCGGCCGACCGAGCCGGCGAACAGCACGTCGCCGACCTGGGCGAAGCGGGCCTCGCGGTTGAAGAACACCACGTGGCCGGGCGTGTGGCCGGGGCAGTGGTAGACCTCCCAGGTGGTCTCGCCGAGCGTCACCGTGTCGCCGTCCTCCAGCCAGCGGTCCGGGGTGAAGGCCTTGGCGTCCGGCATGCCGTAGCGCTTGCCGCTCTCGTCGATGCGGTCGATCCAGAAGCTGTCGTCGCGGTGCGGGCCCTCGATCGGGCAGCCCGTGGCCTCCTTCAGCGCCGCGGTGCCGCCGGCGTGGTCCATGTGCCCGTGGGTGACCCAGATCTTCTCCAGCGTCAGCCCCTGGTCCTTCAGTATCTCCAGCAGCCGCGGCACCTCGCCGCCGGGATCGATGACTGCGGCCTTCATGGTCTTCACGCACCAGACGATGGTGCAGTTCTGCTGCAGCGGCGTGACCGGCGCGACGATGGCGCGGATCGGCGGGCCTTGGCTCTCTTTCATGGGCTTGAGAATAGGGGCGACGCGGCCGCTTCGCAAAGCGCCGCGCGGAGCGGCCTGAGTGAGCGCATTGCCGCGGCCTTGCGGCCCGGCTAGCGTGCCCGCATCAGGGGCGCGTGAATCACAAGGTCATCGGATGGCGAACGTCTCGCTCGTAGGGCGCATATTCCAGCGCAAGCCGGTGGAGCTGATCCACGCCGAGACCGACCACAGCGAGCTGAAGCGGACGTTGGGCGCGCTCAACCTGGTGCTGCTCGGCATCGGCTGCATCATCGGCACCGGCATCTTCGTGCTCACCGGCCATGCCGCGGCCGAGTGGGCCGGGCCCGGCATCATGATCTCGTTCGTGATCACCGGCATCCTCTGCGGCCTGGTAGCGCTGTGCTACGCCGAGCTGGCCTCGGCGCTGCCGGTCTCCGGGTCGGCCTATTCCTACAGCTACGCCTCGACCGGCGAGATCGTCGCCTGGATCATGGGCGTGCTGCTGCTCCTGGAATACGGCCTCGCCGCCTCGACCGTGGCGGTCGGCTGGTCCGGCTATCTGTGCAGCCTGCTCGCCGACCTGCACATCAACATCCCAACAGCGCTGCAGGCGGCTCCAGGCTATCCGGTCAAGGACGCCACGGGCGCCGTCATCGGGTACGGCGCGGTGAACCTGCCGGCCATCATCGGCATCGTCGCGGTGACCACGCTGCTTATCGTCGGCGTCTCGGAGTCGGCGACGGTCAACAACGTCATCGTGGCGATCAAGGTCTCGGTGGTGATCGCCTTTGTGGTGCTGGGCGCCTTCTACGTGAAGACCTCGCTTTGGTCGCCGCTGATCCCGGCGCAGATCCCTGCGCCGCCCGCCGGTACGCCAATGGACATCTGGCACCAGATCGGCCGCGCGCTCTGGGACACCATCACCGGCGCCAAGACCTCGCGCTACGGCCTCGGCGGGGTGATCCACGGCGCGGCGGTGATCTTCTTCGCCTACATCGGCTTCGAGGCGGTCTCGACCGCTGGCGCCGAGTCGAAGAACCCGGCCCGCGACATGCCGATCGGCATCCTGGGCTCGCTGGTCGTCTGCACCATCCTCTACATCGCCACCTGCGCGGTGCTGGTCGGCATCGTGCCCTATGCCCAGCTCGACGGGCCGGCGCCGATCGCCACCGCCGTCAACTACATCGGCATCACCTGGTTCGCCGGACTGGTGAAGCTGGGCGCCATCGCCGGACTTTCCAGCGTGATGCTGGTGCTGCTCTACGGCCAGACGCGGATCTTCTACACCATGAGCCACGACGGCCTTTTGCCCTCGCAGCTGGCGGCGGTGCACAAGCGCTTCAAGACGCCGTGGATCAACACCATCATCGTCGGGATCGTGGCCGCCGGCAGCGCCGGCTTCCTGTCGCTGGACACCCTCTCGGAAGTCACCAACGTCGGCACGCTGGCGGCCTTCACCATCGTCTGCGGCACGGTGATCTACCTGCGGGTGACCCACCCGGCGATGGCGCGGCCGTTCCGCACGCCGCTCTATCCGGTGGTGCCGGTGCTGGGCATGCTGATGTGCCTGACGCTGCTGATGAGCCTGATGGGCGTGGAGAAGACGCGCAACTTCTTCCTCGTCTACATGGGTGTCGGCTTCCTGGTGTACTTCGCCTTCGGCCTCTGGAACTCCAAGCTCGGCCGCGGCCTGGCGACGCGGCCGGACGCGCTGGCCGGCATGCAGGCCCCGGCCCCGGAGCCGTAGCCGGTCGCGCGATCGGTGCTATGGAGCCCCGCATGCGCAGGCCCGATCTCGACGCCTGGATGGAGCGCTTCACTAGCCCCGGGCGCCCGGGGGCGGCGGTCGGCGTGCGGCAGGGCGGGGCGGTGATCCATGAGGCGGGCTACGGCCTCGCCAACCTGGAATGGGACATCCCGATCGGCACGGACACGGTGTTCCGCCTCGGCTCGATCACCAAGCAGTTCACCGCCGCCGCCGTCGTCAAGCTGGCCGAAGCCGGCAAGCTGGGCCTGGGCGACCCGCTGGAGCGCTGGCTGGCCGATTGCCCGGCGCCATGGCGCGGCGTCACCGTGCGCCAGCTGCTCGACCACAGCGCCGGCATCGCCAACTACACCGACGACGACCGCTTCATGACCGAGGAAGTGCGCAGGGACCACAGCCTCGCCCAGCTGATCGAGCAGTTCCGGGACTTGCCGCCCGACTTCGCGCCGGGCGAGCGCTACCAGTACAGCAACTCCGGCTACGTGCTGCTGGGCGCCGTCATCGAAGCCGCCTCCGGCCAGGACTACGAGACCTGCCTGCGCACCCAGCTCTTCGAGCCGCTGGGCCTCGCCCGCACCGCCTACCTCTACGACGAGCCGATCGTGCCCCGCCGCGCCAGCGGCTACGTCGGCTACCGCGCGCCGCAGAACGCGCCGATGATCTCGATGTACAACCCGCACGCCGCCGGCGCGCTGGGCTCCACGGTGGGAGACCTGCTGCGCTGGGAGGCGGCCCTGCGCGGCGGCGAGGTGGTCAGCGCGGCCGGCTACCGCGACATGACCACGCCCGGCCGCTTCAACGACGGCGCGCCGATGTTCTACGGCCTCGGGCTGGTGCGGATCGCCGTGCGCGGCGAGACCGTCATCGGCCACGGCGGCGGCATCAACGGCTTCGTCACCTACCTGGCCCACTGGCCGGACCACGACCTCACCGTCGTCGTCCTGGCCAACAGCGGCGCCTTTCCTGTGCAGCAGGCCTGCTTCGGCCTCGCGCGCCGGGTGCTGGGGCAGCCGGACGCGGCCTACGAGCCCGTCGTCCTGCCCGACGCCGCGCTCGCGGCCCGCGCCGGGACTTATCGCTTCCCCACCACAGAGGTCCTGGAGCTGCAGGTGAAGGACGGCGCGCTCGCCGCCGACTTCCACCATCCGGGGGGCGTCTATCGCCCGTTCGGCGACGACCGCTTCTTCCTCGCCGACGATCCGGAGATCACCCTGGTCTTCGAGGGCGACCGCGTCACGCTGACCGACTACCGCCAGCCGATGGTCGGCGAGCGACACTGATCGGACAGATGAACGCACTGCTTGGGATGGCGCTTGCCGCCGCGCTGATCACCCCGAACGTGCGGGGCTATGTGTCGAGCTGGTGTCTCTGGACGCAGATCTACGATCTGCATGCCGTCGCCGTCCGCTGCGCCGGCAAGCTGCCGCCGGACGTCGACGCCCGCTACAGGCAGCTTCGCCGCGCGACCGAGGCGGCGATCCTGCGGGACGCCTCGATGCGCCCCGGCGAGAGCGACGACACGGCAAGCGCGGAGATGGCGCAGTACGCCGCCAAGAGCCGCCCCATTAATCCGGCCCGCTGCGCCGATGCGGACCTGAAGCGGGCGGTCGCGATCTTCGGGATTCTCACCTCGCCCGAAAACGTGGCCAAGCTCCGGGCGGACCTCGCGACGCGGCGCGATCCCTACGACGGCGACTGCCTCTGACGCCCGCCCCCGACCTGCCCATCCACGACGCGTTGCCGGCGCTCAAGGCCGCGCTGGCCGAGCGCAGCGCCGCCGTGCTGGTGGCCCCGCCCGGCGCCGGCAAGACGACGGTCACGCCGCTGGCGCTGAAGGACGAGCCGTGGGCCGCCGGCGCCAAGCTGATCGTGCTGGAGCCGCGTCGCCTCGCCGCTCGCGCCGCCGCTGCGCGCATGGCCGCCACCCTGGGCGAGGCGGTGGGGGAGACGGTCGGCTACCGCGTGCGGCTCGCCGCCCGCGTCTCCGCCCGCACCCGCATCGAGGTGGTCACCGAGGGCGTCTTCACCCGGATGATCCTGGACGATCCGGGCCTGGAGGGCGTCGCCGCGGTGCTCTTCGACGAGTTCCACGAGCGCAGCCTCGACGCCGACCTCGGCCTCGCCTTCGCCCGCGACGCGCAAAGCCTGCTGCGGCCGGACCTGAAGCTCGTGGTGATGTCCGCCACCCTCGACCCGGCCCCGGTCGCGGCGCTGCTGGAGGGCGCGCCGCTGGTCGAGAGCCAGGGCCGCATGTTCCCCATCGACACCCGCTACCTCGGCCGCGACCCGGCCCAGCGGATCGAGGACCAGGTGGTCCGCGCGGTGCGGAAGGCGCTGGCCGAGGAGACCGGCTCGCTGCTGGTGTTCCTGCCGGGGCAGGGGGAGATCGTCCGCGTCGCCGAGCGGCTGGCCGAGCGCATCGCCGGCCCGACGGTCGAGATCGCCCCGCTCTACGGCGCCCTCGATCCTGCCGTGCAGGACCGCGCCATCGCCCCCGCGCCGCCCGGCCGGCGCAAGGTGGTGCTGGCCACCTCGATCGCCCAGACCAGCCTCACCATCGAGGGCGTGCGGGTGGTGATCGACGCCGGCCTCGCCCGCGTGCCGCGCTTCGATCCGGCCAGCGGCCTGACCCGGCTGGAGACCGTGCGGGTCTCGCTGGCCGCCGCCGACCAGCGCCGCGGCCGCGCCGGGCGCACCGAG
>DASXEN010000059.1:0-33735 GCA_036490095.1 Caulobacteraceae bacterium | reverse complement strand
TGAGCGCGGGGACGCCACAGCTGGTGTTCTTGTCGCATGCGCCACCGCTGCTGCACGCGTCGCAATTCACCCGCGACCTGCGCCGCAGCGACCTGCCGGCGCGCAAGACGCCGGTGGTGATGCTGGCCGCCGACCCCACCCAGAGCCAGATCACCGCCGCCCGCGACGCCGGCGTGCACGAGGTGCTGCGCAAGCCGTTCACGCTCGCCGACCTGATGCTGCGGGTCGACACGGTGCTGAAGAAGCAGCGCGACTGGGTCGAGGGCGTCGGCTACGTCGGCCCGGACCGTCGCCGGTTCAACTCCGCCCTGCTGGCCGGCCAGCGCCGCCGCCGGCGCGACAAGGAGGTGCTGTCGCCGGAGAACGCCCGCGTCGGCCAGGCGCTGAAGATCATGAAGGCGGCGCTGGAGGCGATCGAGAGCGATCCGCGCCAGGCGCTGCGGGCGCTGCGCGCCCAGGCCGAGGAGTTGCAGGAAGCCGCTGTCGCCATGGCCGACTATTCGATGGCGGGCGCGGCCAAGACCCTGAAGACCTACCTGGAAACCGCCGTCGAGCGCGGCCGCTTCAACAGCCACGACTGCGCCCGCGAGCTCGGCGGCATCTTCGCCGCCCAGCCGCCGCAGACCGAGCCGAAGGTGCGGCTCTCGGCCTAGGGCGCCGTTGCGGCTTCCTTGGGAGGCGGCGGCGTGGGCTTTTTGGCCACGGGAAACACGGCAAACACGGACGGGGCCACGCGCGGCCCTCCCCTTCCAGTGTCATCCGCGAGAGCCCGCCGTCAGGCGGGACTCATCCAGGACCTACTTCCAACGGCGGCGGTGAGTAGATCCCGGACGACTCCTCCCGGATCAAGTCCGGGAGGGTCTCCGCGACGACACTGGAAGTGGGGCGTAGCAGTGCGAACGGTCCGTGTTTGCCGTGGTCGAAAGCCTTCCCATTGGGAAAGGCGCCCGCGGGCTCAGCCGCTGGCGGCCAGGGCGGCCTTGCTAGCGGCGGAGTAGCGGCCGGTGACCTTCTGCAGGCCGGCGAGGATCTGGTTCAGCGAGATCGGGTCGAGCTGCTCGCGGACGCCCACGGCCAGCAGCTGCAGGGTCTGCACATGCACGGCGATCGGCTGCAGGTCCCAGAGCTGGGCGTTGGAGAGGTGATCCAAGAGGGCGCAGAGGCTGATGAAGGCGGTGTCGGCCGCCGGCGCATCGCAGATCGCGCCGATGCCCACCGCCCGCGCCGAGATGCCGTAGAGCTCCTGCAGCGCCTCGGCGCTGAAGCTCTGCGGGAACCGGCCGAAGCACTCCATCGCCTCCTGGGTCGCCGCCTGCAGCGCCGTCAGGCCCTGCGGCTTCAGCACGCCGAGATTGTCGTGCGCGGCTTCGACCGCGTCGGCCACGGTGAGGCCGCCGGCCTCCTTCAGCTGGGCGGCCAGCCGGAGCTTGGGGAAGACGAACCTGACGCTGCTCATGAGGTGGCGGCTTTCAGCGGGCGATCCAGGAACGACACATTCTCGTCGCCCCCGCCGGACGCGTCAACGTCGCCGGGGACCTCGGCGGCGCTCGCCGACGCGGGCGCGTCGTCCTGGCGGCGCAGCGGATGGTCGGCGTCGGGATCGGGCTTGGTGAAACGGCGGTCGGGGCCGATGTAGTTGTCGGACAAGAGGAAGGCGCGGCCCTCGCGGGCGATCCAGATCACCCGCTCCAGCACCACGATCGGCGCCAGCGGCTTGGCCAGGATGAAGTGGCTGCCGCAGTCGCGGGCGCTCTGGACGTCCGACATCTTGGTGTGGGCGGCGGTGAGCAGCACCGGCGTGTGCCGGTTGGGCTCGGGCACATGCTTGCGCAGCCAGCGCACGAACTCGTAGCCCTCGCCGGTCTCGGCGATGGAGTCGATGATCATCAGGTCGATCTGGAACTCGCCGACGACATGCTTGGCCTCTTCGACCGTGCGGCAGCGATGAATCTTGCGGGCGCCGAAGCCGCTGAGGATCTGGCCGAGAATGGCCAGCCCAAGCGGACTCGGGTCGAGCACCAGCACGACCGTCTTCGACAGGTTGAACCTGGTGCGAGACTTGGGATCGAGCCCCACGGCCTCACGCGCTCCTCTTGTGTATCCGCGCCCAGCGTCAGCGACGCGGCCCAGTCCCCGTCAATTGTCACACGACGTGCAACAACCGCGGCATTTATGCCCTGGGACCCTTAATGAAGCTTTCACCTCGCCGATTAAGCCTGCGACAAGTCGTCCACAGCCCAGGCGCGATTCTCCCGCCCTTGCCTGCCCAGGGTGAGCGCTGGCGGGGCGGCGTCTTGCTGCGTCAGAAGCGGTGCAGCAGCGACAGGCGGCCGGTGATGCCCGGCGAGGGGAAGCCGACGGCGTCCTCGTAGCGCGCGTTCAGGGCGTTCTCGACGCTGGCCTCGAGGTCGTCGCGGGGACCGAGGCCGTAGAACAGCCGCGCATCGGCCACCGCGTAGGGCGCCAGGATCACGTCGCCGGTCGGGATCGAGGAGTCGAGACGATCGCCGACGAAGACGCCGTCGAGCCGCGCCCGGAGCCGCGCGGAGAGCCGCCAGTCGAAGGCCGAGGTGACCCGCCAGGCCGGCAGCTCCAGCAGCCGCGAGCCGTCGGCCTGGTCGCGGGTGTCGATATAGCTCGCCGAGACTTCGAAGCGCCCGCGCTCGGTCACCGGCGCGTGGAGGATCACCTGGACGCCCTGGGAGAGCACGGCGCTGCGGTTCACCAGCCTGGGCGGCGGGCCGGCGTCGAAATCGACCAGCTGATGGTACTGGATGCGGAACAGGTTGGCCTCGACCCGCAGCCCGCCGTCGCCGGCCCAGGCCAGCCCCACTTCGCTGGTGTCGGCGGTCTCGGGCTTCAGGTCCGGATTGCCGATGAAGGCGTTGCCCAGCCCATAGAAGCTGGGAGCCTTGAAGCTGTGGCCGAGGCTGGCGTGCGCGGTCAGGCGGCTGGTCAGGCGGGCCGCGGCGCTCACCTGGCCGGTGACGTGGCCGCCGAGGTCGCCCGGCCAGTCGGCGCGCACGCTGGCGTCCACCAGCAGCCGCCCGAGGTCGAGGTTGGTCTCGGTGAACGCCGCCGGCGTCACCCGGTCCAGCGTGAAGTGGCTGGGGAAGGCGGCCCCGAACAGGGTGAGGTCGCTGACGTCCTGGCCGCGCTCGTCCTGCACCTCGACGCCGACCAGGCTGCGCCAGGCGCTGCCGCTCTCGATCCGCACGATCGCCTGGCCGCGGGCGAAGTCGTAGCGTTCCTCGCTGGTCCCCGCCGGCACGCCGACCGGGCTGCCGACGCCCGGAGCCACGCCCGGCGTGTCGTCCTTCGTGTCGCTATGCGAGCCGGCGCCGTTCAGCTCCAGCGTCCAGCCGGGCGCGAGCGCGAAGCGCCAGTGCGCGCCGATCAGCATCTCGTCGTCGACGTTGTGCTCGACGTCGCGCAGCACCGCCAGCCGCGGGCCGCCGCTGTCGTCCGGGAAGGCGTGGGCGTCGCTGCGTGAGAGCCGCACCGTCAGGCCGTAGGCGTCCGAGCCGTCGAGCGGCGCGAGCTTGGCCATCACCGCCTCGTTGACCCTGGACGAGCTCTCGACGTCGTGGCCCGCGTCGTCCCAGTCGGCGCTCAGCGACGCGCCGGCGCCGCCGGCCAGCGGCCCGCGCAGCGACACCGCGCCGGAGGCGTCGCGGTCCGTCCCGCCCTCGACCTGCACCGCCGCGGTCGGCGTCGGCATCCCGCCGGGAACCACGAGGTTGATCGCGCCCTCCACCGCGCCCGACCCGTAGATGCTCGATAGCGCGCCGCGCACCACCTCCACATGGTCCAGCCCCAGCAGGTTGAGGCCGGACACGTCGGTCGAGCCGCCGCGGCTGTTGGTCTGGTCGTTCAGCGGCACGCCGTCGATCATCACCAGGGTGAAGTTGGGCTTGGCGCCGCGCAGGAACACCGACGCCACCCCGGCCGGGCCGCCAGGCTGCTGCACCGCGACGTCGCTGGCGGTTTGCAACAACTCGCCCAGCGTCGCGCCCGGCGCCGCGGCGTCCGGCGCCAGCACCGAGGCGTCGATGGTCGGCCGGTCGGCGGTCTGCGGCAGGCGCGAGGCGGTGACCACCACCTCCGACGTCTGCGTCGGCGCGTCGGCGCGCGCCGGCGGCCCCAGGCCGACGGCGACCCCGACGCCGGCGCCGAGCGCCAGCCAGGCGGCCGCGCCACGCATCTCCGCCCCCGCCATGCCGGCTCAGGCCATGGTCGGCTGGTAGGTGAAGTTGAGCCCGGTCGACGTGCCCGGCGCGCCCGGCAGCGGCGTCTGCAGCACCGTCTGCGCGGCCGGGCGCAGGGCGTACATCTGCCCCAGCGTGCGGCTGAACGCGCTCGGCGCGCCGTTGAAGGCGTCGTGCAGGCCGCGCAGCAGCGCCGTGTAGTTGAAGGCGAAGATGGTGGCGGCGCGCTGGGCGACCGAGCCGGCCGGCAGCTCCGACGGCAAGGGCGGATTCGGCTGCATGTCCCAGACGTTGGCGGCGTCGAAAGGCACAGGCGCGCCGGCGAACTTGAAGCCCGAGGGCTCGGCCGGGTCGCGGACCAGCATGTGGCCCTTCACGATCTGCTCGAAGCGGTAGTAGTGCGCCGGCTGGTGCTCGGGATCGAGCGGATCGTGGTGCGTGCCCTCGCCCTGGCGGACGATCAGGCGGATGCCGGCGGCGGCGGTCTTGTCGTCGACGATGCGGAACAGCTGATCGGCCGGGAACCAGGCGCTGTCGACCACCTCCTCGTCGAAGCGGCCATGGCTGAAGGCCGTCGGCCCCATCTCCAGCAGCTTTGCCTCCAGGGCGTCGTAGAAGGCGCCGATGGTGCTGAACTGCGGCTGGGTGGCGAGCGAGGCCAGCGCGTTGATGTGGATCGGGTCCTCCGGCTCCTCGATCTTCATGAAGACGTTCTGCACCAGGTCGATCGAGCACTTCTCGATCGGCACGATCAGGTCGTGGCCGATGCTCATCGGCAGCGGGCCGGGGTAGGTGGGGATGAAGCAGGGCTTGTCGATCACCGGCCGGCCGCCCAGCGCGATCAGCAGGTTGCAGGCGATCGCCATGTGCAGCATCTCCTGCACGACGATGCTGCGGATGACGCCCGCGACCGCCTCGTTGGTCCCCGGCTTCAGCGTGAAGTAGGCCGCCAGGTAGGTCGGGATGGTGGCGTGCTCCAGCTCGATCGCGCTCTGCACCAGATCGTGCAGGTCTTCCGGCTGGCTGGCCTGGTTGACGCGCGCGACCAGGGTCGGATCGATCTTCAGCATGGCGTCTTCAGCCCCCCAACGCCGCGCTCACGGCGGGCAGCCTTGCGCCATCCAGGCGGTGAACTTGGCGACGAAGTCCGCCGGGAAGGCCGGAAACGGCGTCGGCGGCATCTGCGCCGGCGGCGTGATCATCGGCAGGATGATCTGGGCGTTGGCCTTCACGTCCTCGTAGCTGGCCAGGTCGAGGCGCCAGACCATCTGGTCGCGGTAGGGCAAGAGCACGCCGCGGATGTCGGCTGCGAAGGACACGGGCGCGTCGGCCATCGTCACCTCCTGAGCCTGGCTGGGCGGGGGCCGGTCACGTCGCCAGCCCCGCCACGCCGGCGGCCGCGAGCAGCAGCCCGGCCGCGACGATGCGGACCGGCGGCGGCGCGAAACGCCCCGCGGCGCGCGCCGCGAGGCCCGCCGCCAGCACCGTCGCCCCGCTCAGCAGCCCGCAGCCTGCCGCTTCGGCCAGCGGCAGCGAGGCGCCGGCCACCAGGTTGTCGAGGCCCAGCAGCACGGCCAGCGCACCGGTCGGCAAGCCGCCGGCCGCCCACCAGGCCGGATCGGCGACGCCGGCGGGGCGGGCTCGCGCCTCGGCGACGCGGCTCGCCCCGCGCCAGCGGCGGATCGCCGCCGCGCCGAGCACCGCGAAGCCCAGGGTCAGCAACAGCGCCGAGGGCGCGACGGAGGTCCAGCCCGCCTGCGGAAACGCCACCCGCAGCACGGCGCCGAGCGCCGGCGCGGCCGCCTCCACGCCCGCGAACCAGGCGATCAGCCGCACGAACGCCGCCCGGCTGGGGCAGAAGGGCGCGAGCGCCAGCGCCACGAAGATGTTGTCGAGCGACAGAAACGGCCCGAGGCCCGCCCAGCTCATCGCCCCGTCTCCGGCTTCAGACGGTAGATCCGCAACACCCCGCCGTCGCCGCCGAACACCAGCGCGCCGGCCACCACATAGTCGCCGCACACCGCTGGCCCCATGCAGTAGCCGTAGCCGCCGTTGAGCGCGCCGGTCTCCTGCCCCAGCCGATCCTCGAACAGCAGCGTCCCGTCGTGGGTCGAGAAGGCGTAGACCGACACCCAGGTGGTGGCCATGAACACCACGTCGTTGGCCACCGCCGGCGAGCTTAAGCCGGACTCGTTGAGGTTGGCGTAGAGCGGCGGCGTGCTGCGGGCGTAGCGCTCGATCGCGTTGCCGAGATAGGGCCGTTGCTCGGTCGGCCAGGCGTCCTTCAGCGTCATCCAGTCCAGCGCCCGCAGGAACGGCGTGGTCTCGGTGTCGATGCCCGGCGCGATAGCGTGGTAGTTGTTGCCGCCCACCCCGACGAACAGCCGCCCGGTGTCCGGATCGACCGCCGCGGTGCTGTAGATGCCGGAGTAGTTCTCGGCGTTCTCCGCGTCGGACTGGCGGTTGGCGATCTTCGGATCGAGGGCGTTGTCGTTGGCCTGGTCGTCCGTCGGGTGCGGATCGACCGTGGGGATCCGCTCCTCGTCGTCGGTCTTGTGCACGAACTTCGGCAGCAGCTGGCGCCAGGCGAGGCATTCCAGGCTCGCGGCGTCCAGCACGAAGAACGAGCCGTTCTTGCAGCCTACCGCCACCACCCGGCGCCCGTCCGGGCGGGTGTAGAGGATTGGCGAGGCTCCCACGTCGACGTCGATATCGCTGTCGCGGTAATTGCTCTCCGGCGGGATCTGGAAGAAGGCCGCGAACCCGCCGGTGGCGGCGTCGAGGGTGAGCAGGCCGTTCGACCAGCCGGGCGTCGGCGCCGGGCCGTCCGGCGCGCCGTTGCCGACCGGGCAGTAGAGCCGGTCCAGGCCTGCGTCATAGGCGATCGAGCCCCAGACCGAGCAGCCCTTGGTCACCGGCGAGCCGGTGCGCACGGTGAAGGGCGCCGGCGGCGTCTTCAGCCCCTTCAGCACCGACTTCGGCAGCTCGTTGGGCTGATTCACGTAGCCGCAGGCGTACTGGTTGGTGCAGAAGATCCACACCACGTCGCCGCTCTCAGCGTCCAGGCAGAAGACGAAGCTGTAGAGGTCCGGGTTCTCGCCCTCGCCGATGCCGACGTAGACGCGCCCGTTCACCACCAGCGGCGACGACCAGCCGGCGGCCGGCGGCTGCTCCTGGGCGAGGCTGGGGCCTGGATCGAAGGTGTCGACCGGCTGGTTGTGGGCGAGGTCGCGCTGGCGCAGGTCGGTGACCCACAGGAGCTTCAGCGTTTCGGCGTCCAGGCAGTAGAGCTTGGCGTTGAAGCCGACGAAATAGACCCGCCCGCGCGCCACCGCGGGCGTCACGCCCATGCCGCAGAAGCCGTGGGTGTCGCGCTCCGACGGCTTGATCTCCCAGCTGAAGGTGATCTTCTCGCCGGTCTCCAGCGAGATCTTGTGCAGCATGCCGCCCAGCGCCTGGGCGACACCCGGCGTATTGGCGACGCCGACGTAGACGAAGCCGTCGCACACCGCCGGCACGGACAGGATCGGCCCGCCGAGCTTCAGCGTGTGCAGCACCTCAAGCCGCCCCGCGGCCAGCGCCGCCGCGTCGATCCGGCTCTCGCCGGGGCCGACGCGCCCGGTGTGGGCCGCGTCCCCGTGGTACATCCACCATCCGCCCGGTGCGGCGTCCCCCGCCATGCCTCGCTGCCTCCCACGCGAACAACGCGCCAGACATGAACGAAGCACAGCTATCGCGCGCAGGGAAGACGGGTTTCCGCTGGGCGCGAATATTCTGCGGCGTCGGCCATGCGCCGTCCCACGCCACTAGGCGTCGGCGGGGATTTCGGGTAGGCGGAACGCCCCGCGATGGATTGCAGGACTGGCCGCGTGACGCAGGACGAGGTTGTGGCCCGGATAGAGCCTATCATCCGGGATTTGTTCGAGGATTACGACGGACCGGTGACGGCTTCGCTGACGGCGAAGGACGTCGAGGCCTGGGACAGCCTTGCCAACGTCCAGCTGATGGTGATGGTCGAGAAGGCGTTCGGCATCAGGCTGGCGACCACCGATATCGGCGCGGTCGAGAACCTCGGCGCGCTGGCCGATCTCGTGATCAAGCGCGCGGCATAGCTACGCCCTGCGAGGCGCGATGAGCGTGGACGCATTGATGGCCTGGAGGGAGCCGATCGTCGCCGGATGGCGCGACGAGCTGGCCGCCCTCGGCAAGGCCGTCGTGAGCAGCGAGGGCCTGAGCGCCGCCGCCGCCGGCCGGCTGAAGCGGCTCGCGTCGATGCGCCTGGGCGACGGCGAGCGGCTGCGCCTCGGCCGGCTCGCCAGGAGCGCCACGGCGCGCCCGCAGCTCCCGCCTGGCTTCCGGCGTTTCAGGCTGCTGCTGGCGTCGAACCGCACCACGAGCTTCCTGGCCGCCGATCTCGCCGCCGCCGGCGTCGCGCGCGGGCTGCTGATCGAGGCGATCGAGACCGACTACGACGCCGTGCGGGCGCTGGCGCTCGGCCCGGTCCGCGCGCCGGACGAGGCCGACGTCGACGCCGTGCTGCTGCTGCTCGACGCCGGCTTCTTCGAGGCGGGAGCGGCGCTGCTCAGCGACGGCGGCGAGACCGAGGCCGCGGCAGCCGTGGGCGCAGAGCTTGACGCCATCGTGGCGGGCCTGCGGACCAAGTTCCGGGCGCCGGTCATCGCCGCGACCCTGGCCACGCCGCCCGAAGCCCAGATCGCCTCGGCGGACGCGGCGATGGCCGGATCGGCGGTCCGCGCGACGCAGACGGTCAACCAGGCGATCGTCGCCGCCGCCCGCTCCGGCGCCGTCGCGCCGTTCGACCTGGCGGCGCTGGCCGCGCGCATCGGCGGCGCCGCCTTCTTCGACCCGGTGCGGTTCCATCAGGCGAAGACGCCGTTCTCGCTGGAGGCGGGGCAGGTAGTGGCGGACGCGCTCGCGGCGCTGATCGCCGCCATGGTCGGCAAGGCCGCCCGGGCGCTGGTGCTCGACCTCGAC
Organism: Caulobacteraceae bacterium; assembly: GCA_036490095.1. Classification (GTDB taxonomy): domain Bacteria; phylum Pseudomonadota; class Alphaproteobacteria; order Caulobacterales; family Caulobacteraceae; genus Acaudatibacter. Next base: position 24,532 of record DASXEN010000059.1, on the reverse strand, counting down.
AACACGCTCTGGGGCGGCGTCGTGGCCGACGACGGGCTGGCGGGCATCGTCGTCGGCCAGGGCTCGGCCGCGGGCGAGGCCTATCTCGACGTGCAGCGCTATGCGCTGGAGCTGCGGCGGCGCGGCGTGGTGCTGGCGGCCTGCTCGAAGAACCTGGAGGAGATCGCCCGCGAGCCTTTCAGATCGCATCCGGACATGCTGCTGCGCGAACAGCACCTGTCGGTGCTGCTGGCCAGCTTCGACGACAAGGCCACCAACATCGCCCGCATCGCTGAGATGCTCGACCTCGATCCGTCGAGCCTGGTGCTCCTGGACGATAATCCGGCCGAGCGGGAGCGGGTCCGATCGGCGCTGCCCTGGGTGATGGTCCCGGAGGTCGGCGACGACCCCGCCTATTTCGTGCGCGCCATCGCCAGCTCGGGCTTCTTCGAGCACCTGGCGCTGACGCAGGAGGACCTGGGCCGGGCCGACGCCTACGAGGCCCGAGCCCAGGCCAAGGCCCTGCAGCAGACGCTGGGCGACTATGACGCCTACCTGCGCTCGCTGCAGATGGTGCTGACCATTGCGCCGTTCGACGATCTCGGCCGGGCGCGGATCGCCCAGCTGGTGCAGAAGTCCAACCAGTTCAACCTGACCACCAAACGCTACTCGGAGGCGCAGATCGCCGCCTTCCAGGGCGATCCGCGGTATGTGGCCTGGCAGGTGCGGCTGAAGGACCGGTTCGCCGACCACGGCATGATCAGCGTGCTGGTGGCGGACGCGGGCGCCGCCGACTGGTCGATCGACAACTGGGTGATGTCGTGCCGGGTGCTGGAGCGCGGCGTCGAGGCCACCCTCGTCAACGAGCTGGCCAGGCTGGCGCTGAAAGCCGGGGCCAGGTCGCTGATCGGGACCTACCGGCCGACGCCGCGCAACGGGCTGGTGCGCGAGCTCTACGAGCGGCTGGGCTTTGCCGGCGAGGCGGCCGCCGAGGATGGCGAGCGGCGGTATCGCCTGGACCTGTCGTCCGCGGCGTTGGCGCCGACGCTGATCGAGGTGGTCCTGGCCGGCGCGCCGGAACCGGTGGCGGGCTGAGGGCGCCGTGGCTGACCCGACCACCGCTTCAGCGCCCGCGACCGCCGGCCTCGACCTGCAATTCCACCACCTCGGCGTCGCCTGCGAGCGCATCGAGGACGACCGGCCGATCTGGGAGATGCTGGGATACCGCGTCGAGGGCGCGGGATTCGCCGATCCGGCGCAGGGCATCCGCGGCCTCTTCATGGTCGGCGGCGGGCCGCGCATCGAGCTCTTGGAGGCGCTGGACGGCAGCCAGACGCTGGCGCCCTGGCTGAAGCGGCGGGTGAAGCTCTACCACGCCGGCTTCCTCGCCGCAGACTTCGCCGCCGCGCTCGACCGGCTGGTCGAGGCCGGCGGCGCGGTGACCCGCGAGCCGATCCATTCGGTCTACTTCGGCGCCCTCATCGCGTTCGTGATGATGCCGAACATGGCCCTCATCGAACTGGTCGAAGCCGCCGCTTCGACGGAGACGCGCCCGTGATCGATGCGACCCGCTACCCGGACACGGCCGTGCTGGCGAGCGCGCTGGTGCAGAGCTGGCCCGACCACGCGCGGTTCGTCGAGCAGAGCTTCGCGCCGCGCGACGCGGCGCTGATGGCCTCGACCGAGCGCCACGCCGGGATGATCCTGCGCGTCATCGGCGGCGCGGCGGCGGCGCCCGGCTTCTGCGCCGACTACCGGTTCCTCTGCGACCGGCTGATGGAGGAGGAGCTCTATTTCCGGCGCCACCAGAGCTACCGGCTGAGCCGCTTCGAGCAGGCGCTGGCGGAGGTCTACTCCAACGACGCCTTCATGCAGCGCTACATGAACTTCCTGCTGCTGACGCATGTGGTCTGGGAGAACCACGCGCGGGCCATCGAGCATTTCGAGGCCAGCTACCTGCCGGCGCTGCCGCTGGGGACCGACCACCTGGAGATCGGTCCTGGCCACGGGTTGCTGCTGCACCTGGCGTCGATCGCGCCGACGGTGGGCAGCGTCACCGGCTGGGACATCAGCCAGACCAGCATCGACCAGACCCGGGCCTGCCTGAAGGCGATGGGCGGCCACGAGGTGGCGCTGAAGCTGCAGGATCTGTTCGCCGCCGCGCCGCGGGAGGCCGCCGGCGGCGGCTTCGGCAGCGTCGTGCTCTCGGAGGTGCTGGAGCACCTGGAGGACCCGGTCGCCGCCTTGAAGGCCGTCGCGCAGCACATGCGCCCGGGCGGGCGGCTGTGGATCCACGTGCCGGTGAACAGCCCCGCGCCGGACCACATCTATCTGTTGCGGACGCCGGAGGAGGCGGTCGAGCTGGTGCGGATGGCCGGCTTCGAGCCGACCGACGCGGCTTTCTATCCGATGACCGGCCAGACGCTGGCGCGCGCCCGGCGGCTCGACCTGACCATCTCGGCGGTCGTCAGCGCCCGGCTGCCGTAAACGGGCCGCTGGTCACGGCGAAAAGGCGTCGACTTCGCGTTGCAGCGCCGCCTGATGCTGCGGCCATTCGTCGAGCGTGACCTGGGCCTGGCCGGCGGCGATGCGGCGCAGTATCTGGCGATAGGTCTCGACGTCGCCGACGTGGCCGGTGTCGCGATAGAGGCGCAGGTCGCCGACGATCGCGGGGTCTGTGTCGAACGAGTCGAAGCGCACGTTCGGCAGTCCCGCCGTCATCTGCAGCAGGCAGCGCTGCAGCGCCATCACCGAGGGAAACGGCGGCGCCGTGAACGGCGTCCAGGAGACGGTCCACTCTGAGTAGATCGCCAGCGACAGCGGCGGCGCGAGCAGGTCGACCTTGACGCCGCGGGCGGCCATTGTCCGAATGAAGGGGGCGATCGTGGTCTTGAGGCGCGGCATCGAGCTGCAGGGCAGCGGCGCCCCTCTAGTGGCCCTGCCGCGCGCCAGGGCGACATTGCGCCGGACCCGGGCCAGGTAGTCGGGCTTGGCGGTGACCGGCGGGTCGGTGGTGATCCAGCTGACCTTGTCGTCGGGGAGCGGGCGCCAGGCGTCCAGGTCCAGCACCCCGGTGCGCAGCACCCGCTGCGACAGCTCGACCGATTGGAGGTTGAACTCCGGCGCCGGGTCCAGCCAGTTCGAGGCGAAATAGCGGGGATCGAAGTCCGACTTGTTGCCCACGCACGGCGTGATCAGGCTGACGTCTAGGTTGATGAGCACGCGCTTCAGCGTCTTCGACTGTTCCAGGCGCGGCAGCAGCACGCCGAAGTCCTCGGCCGAAGCGCAGGCGTAGGCCAGGTTCGCCGGCCGGCTCACGTCGGTGAAGGCCTGGCGCATCATGTTCGGCGTGTAGCCCATGGCCGTGGAGGCCCCGAGGATCACCATGTCGGCGCCGCCGTGCGCGGCGACGGACACCAGGCGCGGAACCACCTGGGCCGGATAGGGGTGGTCGGCCAGCCGCTCGGACGGGCGGGCAAAGCGCAGCTCGTAGGGGTCCGCGCCCCAGACGAAGCCGTAGCAGAGCACGGCGGCCGTCCAGGCGAGCGCGACCGCCAGCAGGAAGGCGGACGGCCCCCGGCGGGAGGCGGGGCGCGGCGGGGGCGCGGCTGGTCCGGCCATGGCTCAGAACCCCCCGTACAGAAACGGCGAGGGCAAGTTTATCTTCGACAGCGCGACCACCAGCAGCACGACCACCGCCAAACCCCAGATCAGGGTCGGGCGCCAGCGCAGGCGCAGCGCCGGGGCGGTAATGGAGCGGTTGTCGAAGGTGCGGATGGCCGGGTCTTCGTCGCGGAGGATCTCGTAGATGTTGGGCAGCGCGTAGACGATCACCGCCGTCAGCGCGACGGCCGGCCACACCCACGGATCGATCGCCCCGGGGTTCTGTTCCGATGGCTGGAACCGGCCGGCCAGCGAGCGCAGCAGGGTCCAGAAGTTGTGCAGATTGGCGCTGCGGAAGAGGGCGAAGGTCAGCGTCAGCGGGACCACCGCCACCAGGATGCCGCAGATCGTCCGCAACCGCTCGGAGGTGCGCTGGGCGAAGCGGCGGAAGGCCTTGCTGCGCCTCACCTCCGTCTCGATCACGTACCAGACACCGTGGACTAGGCCGAACGCGACGAAGGTGTATTTGGCCGCGTGCCAGAGGGCGATGATCTGGAAGTTCAGCACCAGCGGGATCCAGGCCGACAGCAGCCGCCCCCGCCATCCGCGCAGCCCACGATCCACCGCCCGGCGCGTGCCCCACAGCGACAGCGGCGTGAACACGAACACCACGATGACCCGGGTGAGGGTCATGTGCCAGCGCCGGTAGAAGTCGACGATCCCGGTGGCGCGCAGCGGCGAGTCGAAGTTCTGCGGCAGCCGCAGGCCGAACAACTGGGCGATGCCCAGCGCCATGTCGGAGTAGCCGGAGAAGTCGAAGTAGAGCTGGAAGAAGTAGCCGATGATGGCGAGCAGCGCCTGCTCGGCGCTGACGGGCGTGCCCCGCTCGATCTCGCGGTAGATGGGATCGATGACGGCGGCGAGGCCGTCGGCGATGACGATCTTCTTGAACAGGCCGACGATGACCAGCACCGCGCCGACTTCCAGGTTGCGCAGCCGCAGCCGCGCGAAGTCGGGCCGCTCCACCTGCGGCCCGAACTCGCTCATGTAGGTGATCGGGCCGATCACCAGCTGCGGAAAGAAGGCGACGAAAGCGGCGTACTTGATGAGGGTCGCGGCCCGCCCGGCCAGGGTCCTGGCGCCGCTGAGGAAGCGCTGCACCGCCTCCTGGCGATTGTAGGCGTGCACCAGGAAGACCGCCTGGTGGAAGGTGTAGAAGGAGATGCCGGCCGGAATGGCGACGTCGAGGATCGGCCGCGACACATGGGCGAGCGCGGCCACCTGGTCGAGGTACTTGAAGGTCGCCAGATTGGCGAAGTCGACGATCAGCCCGCCGGCCAGCAGCGCGCGGCGCAGCCTCTCGCCGGTGACGACGTCGACCAGCAGCACGCCGATGACGAGGTTGATGACCAGGCTGGCGGCCAGCAGCGCCGCGGGCAGCGGCCCATAGGGCGCGTAGAACACCGCCGACGCAGCGACGATCACCGCCAGCGCCGCGACCGCGCCGCCGAAGCGCCGCGCCGCATAGAAGACGCCGACCGCCGCCGGCAGGAAGATCAGCAGGAAGAAGGGTTCGACAAACAGCAAGCGCTGGAGCCCGTCAGTTCACCTTCCGCGGCCGGTCAGCGCCTTGGCTGCACTGCGCCGTTCGACGGCGCGCGCGCGGCTCGCCCACCGCCCGCGTCTGGCCACCGCACACCGCTTTGTCAACCTGGGCCCAGCTTGTTGGGGGGCGGGCGGCAACTGCCGCGTGATTATTGGCACAGCAGTTGAAAGAGTTGGCGCGCTCGGAGCGATTCGAACGCCCGACCCTCAGATTCGTAGTCTGATGCTCTATCCAGCTGAGCTACGAGCGCGCGCCGCCTGATCAGGCGAGGCGCGGAACCTAGTCGGCCGGCCGGGAAGTTTCAAGGCGCCGCGCCGGCGTCCTGTCGCGGCCTGGCCGAGCGCTTGATGGCGGTTGCCGCCAGGGGCCTAAGGAATAAACCCGCCGATTCCCGGGATGAAGGAGCCGAGGCCCGGCCGCTTCGGCGGCGGCTTCTTCTGGCCCTGCTGCCCGCGCTGGCCGCGGTCCTGGTCCTGGCCCATCCGGCTCAGGTCCACGCCGACCGGCCCGCCGGTGGACGAGCGGTAGCGCACCTTCGCCTGCCACTGGATGTGCCACGGCTGCGGCGACGGCGGGCGGGCCGGGTAGGAGAAGTTGGCTTCGCCGCCGTAGGCGGTCAGCGTGTAGAAGCCGCCGCGTCCGGCCGCCTGCACCGCCTCGGTCGGGATGGTGCACTCGGTCTGCGAGCCCGGCATCAGCACGTGGCTGCCGACCAGGCGGGCGATCTCGCCGTTGCTGAGGTATTCCGGCATGCCGAACGCCGGGGCCTGGCTGGCGCTGGAGGTCCACATCACCACCTGGTCCTGGCCTTGCGCGCCGATCATGGTGGCAAAGAAGCCCTGCGCCCCGCGCATCGGCTGCCAGCCGAGGCTGGCGGAGCCGGACGGGTTCTTCTGGTTGGCGGTCATCTGGAACGGCGGCAGGAAGTCCTGCTCGGGGGTCAGGGTGAAGTTGATGTCGGGCGTGTAGTCGCCCTTGATCAGGTGCGGCCCGACCAGCGAGCCGTCGGGCGGCACGCTGGTGTCGGAGCGGCGGTTGGGCCACTCGCCGTAGGTGGCGCTGCGCTGCGGCGAGGGCGGCTGCATCGGCGAGATGGCCAGCCCCCTCATCAGCCCCATGAATTTCTGCGCGCCCTGGCCATTCGCCATGGTGGCGAAGTCGATCACGTAGGGCTGGTTCGGCCCCGCATGCTCGCCGCAGCCCCAGAAGATCAGCATGCGCCCGTGCGGCTGCTGGTACTGCGGCGGCGGCCCCGGCTGGGCCTCCTCGTGGGTCGGCTGCCGCGCCTCGGGCGTCACCAGCGGCAGCACCGGCCCGGCGCCCAGGTCCTGCGGCGGATCATGCTCGGCGCTCGGGTCGCCCTGCGCGTGGCGCGACGAGCCGAGCTGCAGGATCAGCGTGTGGCTGGCCTGGTTGGGGTTGAAGCCGCCGCTCATGATCTGGGCCATGTTGGGCCGCCCGCCGCCGCCCATCACCCCGCCCATGCCGCTCGTGGTCGACGCGCTCATCCAGTATTCGGCGATCGGACCCGTCACCACCTGGTGCTGCGGCGCGCTCACCGCCGCGGCCGCGCCCGCCGTCAGCGCCACACCGAACGCAGCACTCTTCGCGTACTTCATCCCAGTCCCTCCAGCTGTCGCCGGCCTGAACTACCGGCCCCCTGACGGCCGGCCAATTGCCTAAAGAGGCGCCTGGCCAGCCCCTGAAACCTGCCCTCCCGCGGCTTCGCCCCCTGAAGCCTAGCCCTTGAACGCGTCCTTGGCCGCCCTGACCGCGGCGAACGCCTCGTAGTCCGGCGCCCCGGCCTTGCCGACCGCGCCGGCCAGCAGCGGCGCGCGCAGGAACGGGTTGGTGGCCTTCTCCAGGGCGATGGTGGTCGGCACCGTCGGCTCGCCGCGCTCGCGGGCGGCGAACACGGCCTGCGCCCGCGCCTTCAGCGCCTCGCCGTCGTCGACGCTCAGCGCGAAACGGGCGTTGGAGGCGGTGTACTCGTGGGCGCAGTAGACGCGCGTCTCGTCGGGCAGCGCCGCCAGCCGCGACAGCGAGGCCCACATCTGCTCCGGCTTGCCCTCGAACAGCCGCCCGCAGCCGAGCGCGAACAGGGTGTCGCCGACGAAGGCCACCCGGTCGGCCGGATCGAAGTAGGCGATGTGCCCCAGCGTGTGGCCGCCGGTCTCGATCACCTCGAAGCGGGTCTCGCCCAACTCCACCACGTCGCCGCCGCCCACCTGCCGGTCGAGCGGGGCGATCCGCGTCACCTCGCCGGGCCCGACGATGGCGCAGCCGGTGGCCGCCTTGATCTCGGCGTTGCCGCCGGCGTGGTCCGGGTGCCAGTGGGTGTTGAAGATGAAGTCGAGGCCCCAGCCGGCCGCCTCCAGCTGCTTCAGGATCGCGCCGGCCTCGGGCGTGTCGATGCAGGCGGTCTTCCCCGACGCGTCGTCGCGGATCAGGAAGCCGTAGTTGTCGGAAAGGCACGGGAACTGGCGAACAGTGAGCGTCATGGGCTACTCCCTTGGCCGCCATCCTACATAGAGCGCGCCAAATGGGGAGCCTCGATGCGCCGCGACGTGCTGGACCTGCGCGAATTCTACGCCGGGCCGCTAGGCAAGGCGGCCCGCGAGATGGTCTCGCGCAAGGTGGCCGAGGCCTGGGGCCGCCTCGCCGACCTCGACCTGCTGGCCTGCGGCTACGCGACGCCGTTCCTGGCGCCGGACGGCGCGCGGCGGACCATCGCCGCCATGCCGGCGCAGCAGGGCGTCGAAGCCTGGCCGCTCGGCGCACCGAACAGCGCCGCGCTGGTCGACGAGACCGCCCTGCCCTTCGCCAACGCCCTCTTCGACCGGGTGCTGGCCGTGCATGCGCTGGAGGAGAGCGACAGCCCGCTGGCGGCGCTACGCGAGCTCGGCCGGGTGCTCTCGCCCTCGGGCCGGCTGATCCTGGTGGTCGCCGCCCGCCACGGCCTCTGGGCCAACGCCGAATCCAGCCCGTTCGGCCACGGCCGCCCCTACTCGCGCCGGCAGCTGGAAGCGCTGGTCCGCGAGGCCGAGCTGGAGCCCGCCGGCTGGACCCGCGCCCTCTACGCGCCGCCGTTCGCCTGGGCCGCCCGCTGGGCCGAGGGCTTCGAGCAGGTCGGCGCGCGGCTGTGGCCGCCGATGGCGGGGCTGATCCTGATGGAGGCGCACAAGCCGACCCTGGCGCTGCGTCCGATTCCGGTGCGCCCGCGGGTTCGGGTGTTCTCGCCGGGCGCGCTGCGGCCGGCGTAGGGTCCTTGGCGAGGTCGTAACCCTCACCCTCCCATTGCTGCGCAATGGGCCCCTCCCTCTCCCGATGGGAGAGGTGTTTCGAGGCGGCCCTCACCTTGACCTCTCCCATCGGGAGAGGGAGGGGCCCGCGATGCGTGAGCATCGTGGGAGGGTGAGGGGATCGCGCCTCGCCGGCGTCGTCCCGTCGCCCGTTCCTTGAACGGATGATTGCAGCGGCGACGCGCAGGGCTTGGGCGCCGTCGCGAATGCGCCTAGATCATCTCAAGACCGCAACGTCGCGCGTGGGCCAGCGCCATGAAGATGATCGTCGCCGTGATCAAGCCGAGCCGCCTCGATGCGGTGCTGGAAGCCGTGACCGAGGCCGGCGCATCGGGCCTGACCGTCACCGAGGTGCGCGGCTACGGGCGCCAGAAGGGCAAGACCGAGGTCTACCGCGGCGCCGAGTACGAGGTGAAGCTGCTGCCGAAGGTGAAGCTGGAGATCGCCGTCTCCGCCGACATGACCGACAGCGTCGTCGAGGCCGTCACCCGCGCCGCCAACACCGGCAAGATCGGCGACGGCAAGATCTTCGTCCTCGACCTGGAAACCGCCATCCGCATCCGCACCGGCGAACGCGACTCGGCGGCCATCGCGGGGTGATGCTCCTCCCCCCATGAACTCGGGCAACCGGGGTTGAGGAGGAACCACGAAAAGCACGAAAAGCACGAGCGGGCGCCAGCTCTTCAGTGTCGTCCCGGAGACCCTCCCGGACTCGATCCGGGAGGAGTCATCCCGGCTCTCCTCGGCGCCTCCGTAGGAAGTAGGTCCCGGATGAGTCCCGCCTGACGGCGGGCTCTGCGGGATGACATTGGAAGGTGGATGGCGGGCAGGCAGGCGTTCGTGCTTTTCGTGTTTTTCGTGGTTGGACCTTGGAGCGCCCGGGACGACATCAGCGGCTGCCTGCGTCCCGGCTGGCCGGGATGAGCGGGTCGGTGGGTTAGTTGAACAGGTCGGACTTGGCGACCGCCGCGGCTTCGCCCGCCGGCGCGTCGGCGCGGCTCAGCAGGAACAGCGCCGACTCGGCCCGCCAGTTCTCGATCGCCCGTGACGGGTCGATCGGGCGGGCGGGTTTGCCGTTCGCCAGGGCGGCGCAGGCTTCGATGCGCAGGCCCAGCACGTCGCACAGCTGGGTGAAGTCGAGCAGGGTGCACAGGTGGATGTTCTGCGTCTCCCACCAGAGGATCGGCAGCGAGTGGGTCAGCGGCATGCGGCCCTGGCTCAGGAGGTCGAAGCGCACCCGCCAGTGCCCGAAGTTGGGCAGCGAGACGATGGCCCGCTCGGCGATGCGCAAGAGCTCGGCCAGCACGTGCCGCGGCTGGCGCACCTGCGGCAGCGTCTGCGAGAGCACCGCATAGTCGAAGGCCCGGGCCGGGAAGTAGTCGAGGTCGCTGTCGGCGTCGCCCTGCGCCACCGACAGGCCCCGCGCCAGGCAGGCGGAGACGCCCTCGGGGCTGATCTCCAGGCCGCGGCCGTCGACGCCCTTCTCGCGCGTCAGCAGCTCCAAGAGCTCGCCCTCGCCGCAGCCGACGTCGAGCACGCGCGAGCCGGGCCGCACGAGACGCAGGATCTCGCGGAAATCCTCGCGGACGGCGCTCACCCCAGGCCCCGCGCCTGCCCCGCCGAGGAAAGGAAGCCCGCCAGCGCCGAGCGCATCACCGGCTCGTCCAGCAGGAAGGCGTCGTGGCCCTTGTCGCTGTCGATCTCGACGAAGCTGGCCCGGGCCCCCGCCGCGTTCAGCGCCCGCACGATCTGGCGGCTCTCGGAGGTCGGGTAAAGCCAGTCGGAGGTGAAGGAGAAGACGCAGAAGCGCACGTCCCTCGCGCGCCGGAACGCCTCGGCCAGGTTGCCGCCGTGGGCGGCGGCGAGGTCGAAGTAGTCGAGCGCGCGGGTGATGTAGAGGTAGGAGTTGGCGTCGAAGCGGTCGACGAAGGCCGCGCCCTGGTGGCGCAGGTAGCTCTCCACCTGGAAGTCGGCGTCGAAGCCCCAGGAGAGGCCGTCGCGCTGCAGCTGGCGGCCGAACTTGCGCTGCAGCGCCGTCTCCGAGAGGTAGGTGATGTGGGCGGCCATGCGGGCGACGGCGAGGCCCTTCTCGGGGCGCACGCCCTGCCGCGCATAGTCGCCGGCCCGCCAGTCGGGGTCGGCCATGATCGCCTGGCGGCCCACCTCATGGAAGGCGATGTTCTGGGCCGAGTGGCGCGGCGCGGCGGCGACGCACACCGCCGAGAACAGCCGCTCAGGATAGTCCGCCGCCCATTGCAGCACCTGCATGCCGCCCATCGAGCCGCCGATCACCGCGAACAGCTGGCCGATGCCGAGCGCGTCCAGCAGCATCGCCTGGGCGCGCACCATGTCGGCCACGGTGACCATCGGGAACTTCAGCGCGTAGGGCTCGCCGGTGGCCGGGTTGGCCGAGGCCGGCCCGGTCGAGCCGCTGCAGCCGCCCAGCACGTTGGAGCAGATGACGAAGTAGCGGTCGGTGTCGAGCGGGCGGCCGGGTCCCGCCAGCTGGTCCCACCAGCCGGGCTTGCCGGTCAGCGGATGGCGCGAGGCGCAGTGCTGGTCCATGGAGAGCGCGTGGCAGACCAGCACCGCGTTGGACCGGGCCTCGTTCAGCCGCCCGTAGGTGTTGTAGGCGATCTCCAGGCCGCGGATCTCGCCGCCGGAATCGAGGCGCAGCGGCTGGCTCGCGGGGAAGCGCGCCACCTCGCTCCGCGTCTCGATGAAGCTCGCAGCGGTCTCGCCGTCGCTCATAATCGGCCTTGAGGGCGCAAAGCCGCTGGGCTGTCAACGGGCTTGGCAGGCGCTAAGACGAGGGCCGATGCGCCGACTCATCCTCTTTCGCCACGCCAAGGCCGAGCCGCGCGGACCGGGCGAGGACGATTTCGACCGGCCGCTCAGCGAGCGCGGCCGCGAGGACGCGGCGCTGATCGGCAAGGCGCTGGCCGCCGAGGGGTTCGCCCCCGACTGCGCGCTGATCTCGCCCGCGCGCCGCACCGCCGAGACCTGGATCTGCGCCCGCGACGACTTCCCGCGCATCCGCGCCGAGCTGAACCGCGCGCTCTACAACGCCGGCGCCGAGGACATCCGCGAGGTGATCGACGCGGCCGCCGAGCGCTGCGACACACTGATCGTCATCGGCCACAATCCCGGCATGCACGAGCTCGCCGTCGAGCTCTTGATGGACGCCTCGGCGTCGGCGGCCGAGATCGAGCAGGTGGCGGCGCGCTTCCCCACCTCCACCGCCGCCGTCTACGCCATCGACGAGGTCGGCCGCGCCCGGCTCGACCGCCTCCTGCTCGCCAGGGACCTCGGCGGCGAAGGCGACGGCTGAGGCGGCCAGGGTCGACAAGATGGTGCGCGTCTACAAGATCCTGAAGCGCGAGGCGTGGGAGGCGGCGAAGCGGGCCGGCCGCTTCGAGGGCGCTAGCGTCGACCTGGCGGACGGCTACATCCACCTTTCCACCGCCGCGCAGGCGCAGGAGACCGCGCGGCTGCACTTCGCCGGCCAGGCGGAGCTGGTGCTGGTGCGCCTGGACGCCGAGCGGCTGGGGCCGGGGCTGAAATGGGAGCCCTCGCGCGGCGGCCAGCTCTTCCCGCACCTCTACGGCGCGCTGGACTGCGCGCTGGTCGAGGCGGTGAGCGATATCGCCCTCGACGCCGGCGGCGTCCCCCAACTCGGCGCGCTGGCGGAATGACCCTGCACGACCTCGCCGCGCACGCCCTGCAGGTGCTGGACCCCGAGGCCGCGCACCGGCTGACCATCGCCGCCCTGAAAGCCGGCCTCGGCCCGCGCGCCGACGCCGCCGCGCCGCCGCTGGCGACCAGCCTCGCCGGCCTGGCGCTGCCCAACCCGGTGGGCCTCGCGCCCGGCTTCGACAAGAACGCCGAGGCGGGGCGGGCCATGCTGGCGGCCGGCTTCGGGTTCGTGGAGTGCGGCACGGTCACGCCGCAGCCGCAGGCCGGCAACCCGCGCCCACGCCTGTTCCGCCTCACCGAGGACCGGGCGGTGATCAACCGCATGGGGTTCAACAACGTCGGGCTGGAGCGTTTCGCGGCCAACCTCGCCGGGCCGCGGCTGGGCGTGATCGGGGCCAACATCGGCGCCAACAAGGACTCCGCCGACCGCATCGGCGACTATGTGGCGGGGCTGACCCGCCTCTGGGGCCTCGCCGACTACTTCACCGTCAACGTCTCCTCGCCCAACACCCCGGGCCTGCGCGCGCTGCAGACCGGCGAGGCGCTGGCCGAGCTGGTCGGGCGGGTGGCCGAGGCGCGGGCGGCGCTGGCCGGCCGGGCGCCGGTCTTCCTCAAGGTGGCGCCGGACCTCGACGACGGCGAGATCGAAGCGGTCGCCGACGCGGTGGCCGGCGCGGGCTTCGACGGCGTGGTGGCCGGCAACACCACCCTCTCGCGCCCTGAGAGCCTCACATCGCGCCGGCGCGGCGAGGCCGGCGGGCTTTCCGGCGCGCCGCTGATGGATCTCTCGACGCGGGTGCTCGGCGCCTTCCACGCCGCCGCCCGCGGCCGCTTCGTGCTGATCGGCGCCGGCGGGATCGCCTCGGGCGCCGACGCCTACGCGAAGATCCGCGCCGGCGCCTCGGCCGTGCAGCTCTATTCGGCGCTGGTGTTCCAGGGGCCGAGCCTCGTCACCGCCATCCGCCGCGACCTTGCCGCGCGGCTCAAGGCCGACGGCTTCGCGGCCGTCGCCGATGCCGTGGGCGCCCGATGAGCGCCGAGGCTCCCGGCCCGCCGCGCCGCCGCCGCAGCCGGCTGCGCTGGCTGCCGCTGGCGTTCATCGCCGCCCTGTTCGTCGCCCTCTTCGCCTCGGGCGCGCTGCGGCAGCTGTCGCTGGACAGCCTCGCCGAGCACCGCGCCGAGCTGCTGCACATTTCCGACCACCATCCGCTCGCCAGCCTGGCGGCCTACGTCGGCGTCTATGTGCTGGTGATCGCTGCCTGCGTGCCCGGGCCGGCGGTGCTGACGCTCGCCGGCGGCTTCCTGTTCGGGCCGCTGGTCGGCGGGCTGGCGGCGCTGGTCTCGCTGGTGATCGGCGGCGTGGTCGTCTTCCTCGCCTGCCGCACCGCCTTCGGCGACTGGGCCGCCAACCGCGCCGGGGCCACCGTCGCGCGGATCGAGGCCGGCTTCTCGCGCGACGCCTTCGCCTACCTGCTGGCGCTGCGGCTGATGCCGGTGGCGCCGTTCTTCATGGTCAACCTCGCCGCGGGCCTGGCGCGGGTGCGGCTTTCCAGCTTCGTGCTCGCCACCGTGATCGGGACCGCGCCCTCGGCGTTCGTGTTCGCCAGCCTGGGCTCGGGGCTCGGGCGGCTGTTCGAGCGGCACGTGAAGCTGGGCGTCGGCCTGGCGCTGCGGCCCGACATCGCCGCCCCCCTCGGCGCGCTGGCGCTGCTGTCGCTGGCGCCGCCCGCCTGGCGGCTCTGGCGCGCCCGCCGGCGCCGCCAAGGCGAGGGTTCCGTTGCCGGGCCTCCCCGCGTCTAGTAACGGGACAGCATGGCGGACGACGCGCCTCAGTCCGACCCCAAGCCGACCTGGCTTCGCCGCGTGCGCCTGCCGGGCGGGCTTTCGGCCCGGCTGCTGCTCGCCACCGCCCTGGTGGTGGTGCTGGCCAACGCCATCATCATCCCGATCCTGCTGGCCACCCGCCAGCGCGACTGGCTGAGCGACCGCGTCGCCGCCGGCGAGCTGGCCTCGCTGGTGCTGGAAGCCGCGCCCGGCGGCAAGGTCACCGAGCAGCTGAAGGAGAACATCCTCAACACCGCCGGCGTCGTCGCGGTCGGCATCCAGGCCGACGGGGTGATGAGCTCGGTGCTGGCCCCGCCGCGCGCGCCGCACGTCTCCTACCGGCTGGACCTGCGCCAGGACGACCCCTGGAGCTCGCTCACCGGCCCGCTGGAGACGCTGTTCAACGGCGGCGGCCAGCTGGTGCTAGTGACCGACCGTCCGCACTTCAGGCCCGGCGAGCTGGTGCAGATCCTGGTGCCCGACGCGCCCCTGCGCGCCGTGCTGCTGCAGGACCTCGGCGAGCTGCTGATCGGGGCGCTGTTCACCTCGGCGATGGCCGGGGCGCTGGTCTACCTGTTCCTCAGCTTCCTGCTGGTGCGGCCGATGCAGCGGATCACCCGGGCGATGGAGCGTTTCCGCGCCGACCCGGAGGACCCGCAGTCGCAGCTGGCGCCGTCCGGCCGCCACGACGAGATCGGCCGCGCAGAGCTGGAGCTGGGGCTGATGCAGGCGGACCTGCGCGCCGCCCTGGCGTCCCGCGCGAGACTGGCGGCGCTCGGCGAGGCGGTGGCCAAGATCAACCACGAAATGCGCAACATGCTGACCAGCGCGCAGATGGCCTCGGAGCGGCTGGCGGCGTCGGGAGATCCGGTGGTGGCGCGCACCCTGCCGCGGCTGGAGCGGGCGCTGGACCGCGCGGTGACGCTGGCCACCAACGTGCTGGCCTTCGGCCGCAGCGAGGAGCCGACCCCGGCGACCCAGGCCGTGCCGCTGCGCGCCGCGCTGGAGGCCGCCGCCGAGGACGCCCAGCTGGATGTCGGCGGCGTGGCGCTGGCGCTGTCTATGGACGACCGCGCGCAGGTGCTGGCCGACCCCGACCAGTTGCACCGCATCTTCGTCAACCTGATGCGCAACGCCCGCGAGGCGATCGACGGAGACACCGCCAAGGAACGCCACGGCGCCATGACTATCGACCTCGCGGTCGAGAACGGGGCCAGCGTGGTGAGGATCGCCGACGACGGGCCGGGCCTGCCGCTGCGGGCCAGGGCCAACCTGTTCCAGCCGTTCCAGGGCTCCACGCGGCGCGGCGGCGCGGGCCTCGGCCTCGCCATCTCCCGCGAGCTGGCCCAGGCGCACGGCGGCGACCTGGTGCTGGTCGACACCGGTCCGACCGGAACCCTGTTCGAGCTGCGCCTGCCCGGCGCGCCCGATCCGCTGCCGCCCGAAGGCCGCACGACGGCGCGGACGGGGGCTTAGCGCGGCCGTTGCGCCCCCACCGTCTCGCCGCGCTTGCAGCGCGCCGATCCACCTCCCACGTACTCTTCGGTACGGGTGAGGAGCGAGATCGCGCTACGGCCCGTCACGCTCCAGGCTGATCTCGCCGGGGTCGGGCAGCTTGCCGCCGCGCTCCTTCATCAGGCGCTGCAGGTCGCGGTCGACCTCGGCGCGCTGGGGCGGCTGGAAGATCGGGTAGTGCAGGCCGGCGACGCGCCGCCCGGAGGTCATGGCGCGGGCGTCGACGAAGATGAAGTAGCCCTGGTAGGCGCCGTCGACCTCCGGCGCCCCCTTCAGGCGCAGCCCCTCCAGCAGCACCGAGCAGGTCTCCATGTTGGCGACCTCGCGGGCCAGTGGCGTGAACGACAGCTTCCCCGCCGCGTCCTGGCGGGTCTGCCAGCAGACGCCCGAGTCTTCCGGCGCGCCCGGGCCAGTGCAGGCGCAGAGCGGCAGGGCGAGCAGCGTGAGGGCGGCGAAGGCGCGGCGCATGAGACGCCAGCCTAGCCGAGCGGACCGCGGCCCGCGAGGCCTTAGGCGACCAGGCCGGCCTGCTGGATCAGGTCGCGGACCTGGGCGAGCTGCTCGGGCGCCGAGGCGAGCTCAGTGCGGGCCGCGTCGCTGCGCAGCAGCTTCAGCGCCGCCCCGCGCGCCCGGTCGGCCGCCGGCCCCATCGGCGCGGCCTGGCCCATGGCCAGCTTCAGCAGCAGGCTCAGGCGATGCACGACCGGCGCGGAGGCCTGCAGCAGGGTGGCGGACAGCTTGACGTCGGCCTCGATCAGGCCGCCGACGTCGCCGACCTTGGCCTGGATCGGCCCCAGGTCGGCCGGGTCCAGCCCGGCGCGGCCGGCGGACTTCTGCATCACCGCCAGCGCCGCCAGCCGATGGCTGGGGCTGTCGTGGCCGCCGCGCAGCTCGGTCTCGAACCTCAGCGAGGCGACGTGCGAGGCGAGGTATCGCGCCGCCTGGCGCTTGCTCACCGTGCCGACCACGTTCTCGCAGAGCCAGGTCAGGAGCTCGGCTTCCTCGCGGGCGGTGCGCTCGCGGCCCACCAGCGCCTCGACGAACTCCGAAGTCACCAGCATCCGTGAGCGGGCGCCGAACGCCTCCTGCACGCTCTCCAGCGGCAGCAGCTGGCCGGCCGAGGCGGTGAGGCTCATGCCGAGCGCGCGCAGCAGCTCGATCTCTTCCCTGGCGTTGGTCGGGCGCAGGCGCCGCGGGCCCATCAGCTCGCGCAGGATCCGCCGGCCGACCGCGGCGCGCACGCCGGCGAACGGCGGCTGCGCGATCCATTCGGCTAGCCGCGCGGCCGCGCCGTCCAGCGCCGGCAGGCTCTTGGCCACCAGCGGATCGACCCGCTCGAGCGCGCCGACCGCGTCGGCGGCCACCAGCCGGGTCATCGCCGCCAGCTGTCCGCCGAGGTCGAGGCCGGCGCCCAGCAGGCCGACGAGGCCGGCGCGCGACTCCAGTATCTCCGACAGCGGTTGCTCCAGCACCTCGAAGGCCAGCGCCCGCGCGCCCTCGGGCTTCGGCGCGGCGTCGGCCAGGTCGAGCAGCCGCATCACCTTCTGCGGCCAGTCGGGCGCCTCGGCCAGGTGGCGGGCGACGGCGCCGCCCAGCAGGTAGGCGCCGTCCGGCTCGCCGACCACCTTCAGCGCCGCCTCGGCGAAGCTCTCGTTGCCGAGGTCGGGGAAGCGGCCCTTGCGGCCGTCGCCGAGCACCCGCTTGATGGCCCGCTCGATCAGCGCCTGGAAGCTGCGGATCAGCTCGTGCACCGACAGCGAGCGCGCCTGCGCCTCGGGGATGGCGATCTTCTGCACCGCGTGCTGCAGCTCGTTGCCGGCGGCGTCGAGCTTCTCGATCAGGTCCGGCCGGTGCAGCAGCTCGAACGGGGTGGCGTTGTTGCGGCTCAGCCAGGCTTCCAGCAGCCGGCCGATGCGGTCGCGGGCGTGCAGGGTGTAGAGGTCCTCGGGGACAACGCAGATCGGCTCGCGGTCCTCGCTGACCTTGCGCTTCTTGCCGGACTCGACCTTGCCCTTGGAGAGGATCACCACGCTCTGGAACTCGCGGGTGCGGTCGTCGAAGGTCTCCTTGGAGACGCGCACGGCCGCCACGCGGCCATCGGCCATCATGGTCTCGGCGGTCTCGACCACGAGCCCACGGCTCTCGTTGGCCATTTCCAGCTTCCAGGGTGCGCCGGGCGTGTGGCGCACGAAGAGCTCGTAGTGGACCTGCAGTTGATCCATGCCAGCGGCGCCAAATCCCACAAGACGCGATCCGGCCAGACTGGCGGATTAGGCTTAAGACGGTCTTGCTTTTCCCTAGCCCGCGCCCAATTGACGCCACGAACCACAGCGATGCGGTGCGATATGGCTTGCCCGTCCTCGGCTTTATGCTGACCTTACCGCGCCGCACGGCCCCGGCAGATCGTCGTCGGCGAGGCGCAACGCCCGCCTCGCGCGTTCGCTAGGCGGAGGATGAGCGAGATGGCGAAGATCACCCTGGTGGACGACGACGAGAACATCGTCGCCTCCGTCTCCCTGGCCCTGGAGAGCCACGGCCACACCGTGAAGGCCTGCTACGACGGCGCGTCGGGCCTGGCCGCGCTGGAGAGCGACCCGCCGGACCTGGCCATCCTCGACGTGAAGATGCCGCGCATGGACGGCATGGAGGTGCTGCGGCGACTGCGCCAGTCGAGCGCCATGCCGGTGATCATGCTGACCTCGAAGGACGAGGAGATCGACGAGATCCTCGGCTTCAACCTCGGCGCCGACGACTACATCCACAAGCCGTTCAGCCAGCGGCTGCTGATCGAGCGGGTGAAGGCGGTGCTGCGCCGCGCGCGGCCCGACGAGGACGACGAGGACCCCGCCGCGTCGGCGGCCGCCGGCTCCAAGGCGATCAAGCGCGGGCGCCTGACGCTCGATCCCGCCCGCCACGACTGCCTGTGGGACGGACGGCCGGTGCGGCTGACCGTCACCGAGTTCCTGCTGCTGCAGTCGCTGGCCCAGCGGCCCGGCTTCGTGAAGAGCCGCGACAACCTGATGGACGCGGCCTACGATGATCAGGTCTACGTCGACGACCGGACCATCGACAGCCACATCAAACGCATGCGCAAGAAGTTCCGCCAGGTCGACCCGGACTTCGACGCGATCGAAACGCTTTATGGCGTCGGATACCGCTACCGCGAAATCTGAGCGGGTCCGGCGACGACTGGCCGGCGCGCCGCCGTCGCGCATCGGGCGGCTGATTCTGATCCTCAACCTGGCGGGCCTCGCCTTCCTGATCGCCGGCGTGCTGGTGCAGAGCGAGCTGCGCCAGGGGCTGGTCAACGCACGGCTGGAATCGCTGCGCAGCGAGGGCCAGCTCATCGCCAACGTGATCGACAAGGCGGCCACCTCCGGCGACCCGGAGCCGCTGCTGCTGGCCGACGACGCCAGCGAGATCCTGCAGTCGCTGGCCGTGCCACGCACCGAGCGCGTGCGGCTGTTCGACAGCGAGGGCCACCTGATCGCCGACTCCTACGTCGCCTCCGACCGCGTCGAGGCGACGCCGCTGCCGCCGGCCCGCCGGCCGGGCGAAAAGCCCTTCCACTTCCCGGGCTTCGCCCCGCCGCCCCGCGCCAGCGACGCGGCGCAGAAGGGCCTGCAGCGCGAGATCGCCGGCGCGCTGACCGGCGAGATGGTCTCCGGCGTGCGGGCCAGCGAGGGCGGCGGGCGCGTGGTCTCGGTCTCGATCCCGATCGCCCGGGTGCGCGAGGTGGTGGGGGTGCTGACGCTGGAATCGGGCGACGTGGAGCAGATCATCTCCAGCGAGCGGGCGGCGCTGATCCCGATCATCCTCATCGCCGTGGCGGTGAACCTGGTGTCGTCGTTCGCCCTGACCCAGCTGGTCGCCCAGCCGCTGCGCCGGCTCTCGGCCGCCGCCGACAGCGTGCGCCTCAGCCGCGCCCGCGCCATCGCCCTGCCCGACATCGCCGACCGCAAGGACGAGCTCGGCGACCTGGCGGTCTCGCTGGAGGACATGACCCACACCCTCTCCGACCGCATGGAGGCGATCGAGCGCTTCGCCGCCGACGTGGCGCACGAGATCCGCAACCCGCTGACCTCGATCCGCTCGGCGGTGGAGACGCTGGAGCTGGTGGGCGACCAGGCGGCGCGCGAGCGGCTGCTGGGCATCCTCAAGCAGGACGTCGGCCGGCTCGACCGGCTGATCACCGACATCTCCAACGCCTCGCGGCTCGACGCCGAGCTGGCGCGCGATTCGCCGCGGCCAGTGTCGCTGGGCCGGCTGCTGCGCGAGATCGTCGCCCTCTACGAGAATGTCCGCCGCGAGGGCGACACCCACCTGCGCCTCGCCCTCGACGAGGCCGAGACGTTGACGGTGTCCGGCCGCGAGGGGCCGCTCAGCCAGGTGTTCCGCAACCTGATCGACAACGCCCGCTCCTTCTCGCCGGCCGGCGGCGAGGTGCGGGTGTCGCTGGCGCGCGAGCGCGGCCAGGCGGTGGTGCGCGTCGACGACGACGGCCCCGGCATTCCGCCGGAGAACCTGGAGACGGTATTCGAGCGCTTCTACACCTCGCGGCCCAAGGGCGCGGCGTTCGGCGGCGCGTCGGGGCTGGGGCTCTCCATCGCCCGGCTGATCGTCGAGGCGCACGGCGGCAAGATCCATGCGGAAAACCGCACCGGCGAGGCCGGCGAGGTGCTGGGCGCGCGCTTCGTGGTGACGCTGCCGACGGCGAGCCCGCGGCGCGAGGACGGGGCCGGCGCGGCGAGGAACCGCGCTTGATCCTGCACGCCGGCCTGGTGGCGTTGCGGCTGGGCGGCCGCTGGCGCGGGGCGCTGATCACCGGCCCGTCCGGCGCGGGCAAGAGCGACCTGGCCCTGCGCGCGCTGGCCGCCGGCCTGCGCCTGGTCGCCGACGACCGCGTCGTCGTCTGGGCGTCGGGCGGCGCGCCCTACGGCCGCGCGCCGCCGCCGCTGGCCGGCCTGATCGAGGCGCGCGGCCATGGCGTCGGACCCGAGTCGCCGCTCGCCTTCGCCGAGATCATCCTGGTCGCCCGCTGCGCCGGCGAAGCAGAGAGCATCGAGCGCATGCCGGATCCGGAGGTCGAAACGGTGGCCGGCCTCGCCGTTCCACTGGCCCGTTTCGACCCCCTGCAGGCGTCCGCGCCCGCGAAACTTCGCCGCGCCCTCGAACGTCTTGGAGCCGGACCGCAAGAGGCGTATCTAGGCGCCTCTCGCGGCGGTGGGGGCCGCGCTGGGAGTGGGGAATACCCATTGAGGCCGCGCCAATGATCGGGCTCGTGATCGTGACTCACGGCCGCCTGGCGGAAGAGTTCGTCCACGCGATGGAGCACGTAGTCGGCCCGCAAGTCGCGGTCAGCGCCATCTGCATCGGCCCCGACGACGACATGGAGCGGCGCCGCCGCGACATCCTGGCGGCCTGCCAGAGGGTCAGCGACGGCTCCGGCGTGATCCTGCTGACCGACATGTTCGGCGGCACCCCGTCCAACCTCGCCATCTCGGTGATGGAGCAGACCAAGGCGGAGGTGATCGCCGGGCTGAACCTGCCGATGCTGATCAAGCTCGCCAGCGTGCGCCACCGCGAGGATCTGCCCACCTGCGTCGCCCAGGCCCAGGAGGCCGGCCGCAAGTACATCTCCGTCGCCTCCTACGTGCTGACCGGCGAGAAGTAGGACCCCGCATGGCCGCCGAAGCTTCGGTGGAGATCACCAACGAGCGCGGCCTGCACGCCAGGGCGTCCGCCAAGTTCGTCAAGCTGGCCGCCACCTTCGATGCCGAGGTCAGCGTCTCGCGCGACGGCGCCACCGTCGACGCCCGCTCGATCATGGGCCTGATGATGCTGGCCGCCGGCCCCGGCGCCCACATCGTCATCCGCGCCGAGGGCGCCGAAGCCCAGGCCGCCGTCGACGCCCTGGCCGAACTGGTCGCCAACCGCTTCGAGGAAGACCGGTAGCGGGCATATCCCTCTCCCCACCGCAGAGTGGGGAGAGGTCGGCCGAGCGCCGTCAGGCGGTCGGACGGGTGAGGGGCGCTTGCTGCGAAGCGGCAAGCCGGCGAAGCCGCATTCGCGCTTGCGCGCGCCGACCGCTGCGCGGCCGGCCCCTCACCTGGCCTCTCCCCGCAAGCGGGGAGAGGGATACCTGGGGCGGACATCGCGCCCGCCACCTTCCGGCCCGTCCGGCGTTCGGTCCCGGCGGGCGCCCGTGCTAGAACCCGCGCCGCCGAGGGACACACCTGCGATGGCCGACGCCCCGCAAGAGATCGAGCTGAAGTTCGCCGTGCCCGCGGCCCGCGCCGCGGAGGCGGCCGCGACCATCGACGCGCTGGCCGGCGCCGTGCCCAAGCCGCTGACCTCGATCTACTTCGACACCGGCAAGGGCTCGCTGCGCCGCGCCGGCCTGGCGCTGCGGGTGCGCCGCAGCGGCGAGCGGTTCGTGCAGACCCTGAAGGACGCCGGCGACGGGGCCATCGCCCGCGGCGAGTGGGAGACGCCGGTGAAGGGGCCGGAGCCGCTGCGCCGGGCGCTCAAGTCCACCCCTGCCGCGAAGGTGCTGGCCAAGGGCGCCCGGCTGGCGCCGGTCTATGTGGTCGACGTGCGCCGCCGCACCGCCGACGTCGAGGAGGGCGAGAGCCGCATCGAGATCGCCTTCGACGAGGGCGTGGCCAAGGCGCGCGACGAGGAGGCGGCCTTCGCCGAGCTGGAGCTGGAGCTGAAGGGCGGACCGCAGTGGGGCCTCTACGCCCTGGCCCGCCGCCTCGCCGGGGCCGGCGACTTCACCCTCTCCTTCACCACCAAGGCCGCCCGCGGCCAGGCGCTGGCCCGCCCGCCGCGCTCCTACGCCCACAGGTTCGCGCCGCCGCCGCTGACGCCCGAGCTCGACGCCGGCCAGGCCTTCCAGCGCGTCGCCATGGCCTCACTGAAGCAGATCACCGCCAACGCCGAGCGGCTGCGCTACCGCGCCAGCCCCGAGGTGATCCACCAGCTGCGGGTGGGCCTGAGGCGGCTGCGCAGCCTGATCACCAGCTTCAAGAAGGTGGTCGCCGACGCGCGGCTGCCGGCGATCAAGGCCGAGCTGAAGTGGCTGAGTGGCGAGCTGGACGCGGCGCGCAACCTCGATGTGCTGCTGCGCGGCGACTACCGCGCCGCGGTCGCCGACAAGCAGGACGCCTCGGGCGTCAAGGCGCTTGGGACGCGGCTGAGGAGCGCGCGGCGCATGGCCTATGTGCGCGCCGCCGCCGCGGTCGAGAGCGAGCGCTTCCGCCGGCTGCTGGTCGACCTGCTGGTCTGGATCCAGACCGGCCCCTGGACCCAGGCCGAGGCGCCCGCGGCCAGGCGCGGCCAGCCGGTGCGCGCCTTCGCCGCCCGGGAGCTGGGCAAGCGCCGCCGGCGCATCGCCGAGCGCGGCAAGCGCCTGCGCAAGCTCGATCCGCACGCGCGCCACAAGCTGCGCATCGAGGCCAAGAAGCTGCGCTACGCCGCCGACGTGTTCGCCGGCCTGTTCGACAAGCCCAAGCGCGCCAAGGCCTTCGTGGAGGCGCTGAAGGCGGTGCAGGACACGCTGGGCGAGCTGAACGACATCGTCGTCGGCGGCGAGCTGGCCCACGAGGCCGCCGCAATTCCCGGCCGCGCCGAGACCGACAGCGCCTTCGTCGCCGGCCGCATCACCGGCGCCCAGAAAGCCCGCGTCGGCCCGCTGACCGACCGGGCCGAGGCGGCGCTGGAGGCGTTCGCGGACGCGAAGGCATTCTGGAAGTAGGCGAGGTCCAACGAGGGCGGCGATCCAGGCTTTTTGACCACGAAAAACACGAAAAGCACGAACGGGCGAAAGCCCATTCGCCACCTTCCAGTGTCATCCCGGAGAGCCCGCCGTCAGGCGGGACTCATCCGGGACCTACTTCCAAGTGCGGTGCTGAGTAGGTCCCGGATGACTCCGCTTCGC
This sequence comes from Caulobacteraceae bacterium, assembly GCA_036490095.1. Classification (GTDB taxonomy): domain Bacteria; phylum Pseudomonadota; class Alphaproteobacteria; order Caulobacterales; family Caulobacteraceae; genus Acaudatibacter. The sequence continues at coordinate 1,065 of DASXEN010000059.1, read as the reverse complement.
GGGTCTCCGGGATGACATTGCTTGGGAGCGGAGGGCTCTCGCCCGTTCGTGCTTTTCGTGTTTTTCGTGGTTCAAAAGGCCTTGCCTCCACGCAGACATAAAGCATTCTTTATATCCGATTGCCCGCACGGCGCACGCCCGCTATAGAGCCGCCACGCCGTAGCAAGGAGCGCCCCCGTGGCCGACTACATCATCAAGGACGCCGCCCTGGCCGATTGGGGCCGCAAGGAGATCGAGATCGCCGAGACCGAGATGCCCGGTCTGATGGCGGTGCGCGCCGAGTTCGCCAAGGACCAGCCGCTGAAGGGCGCGCGGATCGCCGGCTCGCTGCACATGACCATCCAGACGGCGGTGCTGATCGAGACGCTGCAGGCGCTGGGGGCCGAGGTGCGCTGGGCCTCGTGCAACATCTTCTCCACCCAGGACCACGCCGCCGCGGCCATCGCCGTGAAGGGCACGCCGGTGTTCGCCACCAAGGGCGAGACGCTGACCGAGTACTGGGATTACGCCCACAAGATCTTCGAGTGGCACGGCGGCGGCTACCCGAACCTGATCCTCGACGACGGCGGCGACGCCACCCTGCTCTGCGTGCTGGGTCCCAAGGCCGAGAAGGACCCGACCCTCCTCGACCATCCGAACAACGAGGAGGAAGAAGCGCTCTACGCGACGATGAAGCGCTACCTGAAGGAGAAGCCCGGCTTCTATTCGGCGATCCGCGACGCGATCAAGGGCGTCTCCGAGGAGACCACCACCGGCGTCCACCGCCTCTACCAGATGGCCGAGCGAGGCGAGCTGCCGTTCCCGGCGATCAACGTCAACGACAGCGTCACCAAGTCGAAGTTCGACAACCTCTACGGCTGCCGCGAGAGCCTGGTCGACGCCATCCGCCGCGGCACCGACGTGATGCTGGCCGGCAAGGTGGCGGTGGTCTGCGGCTACGGCGACGTGGGCAAGGGCTCGGCGGCGAGCCTGCGCCAGGGCGGCGCGCGGGTGATCGTCACCGAGATCGACCCGATCTGCGCCCTGCAGGCGGCGATGGAAGGCTACCAGGTGCAGACCCTGGAA
>DASXEN010000058.1:0-3693 GCA_036490095.1 Caulobacteraceae bacterium | reverse complement strand
GACCAAAACGCCGACCTGGCGCGCGGCTTCGGCGAGCGCGCCGTCCAGCGTCGCCAGCGCGATGTCCAGTCGCCGAGCGATCGCCAGATGCAGGGCGTCCGGCGTTCGCAGGCGGGTCCGGTCGCGGCGGATCAAGTTCCGCGCCATGTCGAAATCCGCCGTCAGCACCGGCGCCTTCTGTAGGCCAGCGGCCCAGATATCGAATGCTGCCTCCGCTCGAACCCAGTCACCATCCGCGAGTCGACCCATGCGCGCATGGCCTGCCGCTGCCGAGCTGAACTCTGCGACTGTCCACGGGCTGATCACGGACGGCGCTGTGACACGACTGAGCCAGGCCCTCACGCGCGGCGCGTGAGCATCGGTGAAGAACAGCGGCAGAACGACGCTGGTGTCGAGATAGATCAATACCGGTAGTCGTCGCGCATCGCGCGGAGCAGGGCCACAGAATCGAATGTCGGATCGAGCGGCTTGACCGCGTGCCGCCGCAACCACTCGACGTCATGCGGCGACTCGGGTCGATCCTCAGTCTCAATCGGCGGCTGCTCGGCCACCAGCCGGGCGATCGCCTTGCCGCGGCGAGTGATGGTCACTTCCTCGCCAGCCAGCGCTTCGTTGAGCAGCCGGGGCAGGTGGTTTTTGGCTTCGGCGACGGAATAGGTGGCCATCTGGACAAGATAGCCATCTAGATGGCTATTGTCGAGACTCGGGCCGATCTGCCATAGCGCGTCATGGCCGCCGACCTCGACCGAGCCCGTGACATCCTGCACAGCGTTTTCGGCCATGCGGACTTCCGCGGGCTGCAGGCCGGCGTGATCGGCGAGGCGCTGAAGGGCCGCAGCGCGCTGGCGGTGCTGCCGACCGGCGGCGGCAAGAGTGTCTGCTATCAGATTCCGGCGCTCATGCGGCCCGGCCTGGCGCTGGTGGTGTCGCCGCTGATCGCGCTGATGAGCGACCAGGTCGAGGCGCTGAAGCAGGCGGGCGTCGCCGCGGCGCGGATGGATTCCGGCCTGGAGCCGCACGAACGCGAGGACGCCTGGCGCCGCGCCGACGCCGGCGAGTTGAAGCTGCTCTACGTCGCCCCCGAGGGGCTGATGAGCGAGGGCGTGATGCGTCGGCTGCGCGGGCGGCCGCTGTCGCTGATCGCTATCGACGAGGCGCACTGCGTCAGCCAGTGGGGTCACGACTTCCGCCCCGACTATCGCGCGCTCGGCCGTCTCGCCGACCTGTTCCCCGACGTGCCGCGGCTGGCGCTGACCGCCACCGCCGACGCCCGCACCCGCGACGACATCCGCACCCAGCTGCGGCTGGAGGATGCGCGCGAGTTCGTCGCCAGCTTCGCCCGGCCGGAACTGGCGCTGGCCGCGGAGCGCAAGGAGCGCAGCGGCCGCCGTGTCGCCGAGTTGATCAAGGCCCGGCCCGGCCGCTCCGGCATCGTCTACGCCGGCACCCGCGAAGGCACGGAGACGCTGGCGCAGGAACTGGTCTCGCACGGGGTGCTGGCCAAAGCGTACCACGCCGGCCTCGACAAGCGGGTACGCAGCGAGCGGCTGGCCTGGTTCCTGGCCGAGGATGGGGCGGTGATGGTGGCGACCATCGCCTTCGGCATGGGCATCGACAAGCCGGACGTGCGCTTCGTCATTCACGCCGATCCGCCGGCCTCGATAGAGGCCTATTGGCAGGAGGTCGGCCGCGCCGGCCGCGACGGCGCGGCGGCCGAGGGCATCACCCTCTACAGCGCCGCGGACATGGGCTGGGCGATGCGGCGCATCGCCAGCCGCGGCCTCCCGGACGAGGTCTGGCAGGTGCAGGTGCGCAAGGCGCGCCAGCTCTACGCCATGCTGCAGGGTCTGACCTGCCGCGCCGCCGCGGTGCGCCGCTACTTCGGAGAAGAGGACGCCGAACCGTGCGGTGTCTGCGATCTCTGCGTCTCGCCGGTCGAGGGCGTCGACGTCACCGAGGCGGCGCAAAAAGCGCTCTCCGCCGTGCACCGGCTCGCGGGGCGCTTCGGCCGCGGGCGCATCGTCGACCACCTGATGGGCAAGACCAAGGAGGTCGGCGACTGGGAATCCGTCCTCTCCACCTTCGGCATCGGGGCCGACATCAAGGCCGCGGCGTGGCGCGAGCTGATCGACCAGCTTCTGTTCGAGGGCCTGCTGCTGGAAGACGCCAATGATGGACGCCCGCTGATCGGTCTCGGCGACGCGGCGACCGTTCGCGCCGTCTACCGCGGCGAGCGGCGGGTGATGGTGCGCCGGGCGCTCACCGCCGAGTCCGCCTCTCGCGCCGCTCGCCGTGCCCGCACTGCCGAGGCGCTGGACGCCGCTGACATGCCGGCCTTCGAAGCCTTGCGTGCCTGGCGCCGCGAGGAAGCCCGCCGCCAGTCGGTGCCGCCGTACGTCATCTTCGCTGATCGCACCCTCGCCGACCTCGCCCGCGAACGCCCGGCGACGCTGGAGGCGATGGCGAGCGTCGGCGGCGTCGGCGAGGTAAAGCTCGCGCGCTACGGGACGGCAGTGCTGTCCGTCCTGGGCTCGGACTAGATATCCACCTCCGCATCCAGGGCGTTGTCCTGGATGAAGTCGCGGCGGGGCTCGACCAGGTCGCCCATCAGGCGGGTGAACATGCCGTCGGCGTCGTCGGCGTGGGAGACTTTGACCTGCAGCAGGGTGCGGGCGTCGGAGTCGAGGGTGGTTTCCCAGAGCTGCTCGGGGTTCATCTCGCCGAGGCCTTTATAGCGCTGGATGGTCAGCCCGCGGCGGCCGCCGTCGAACACCGCCCCGACCAGATCGAGCGGGCCGCGCACCGTGGTGCTGCGCTCGCGCCGGCGATAGGTTCCCGAACCGCTGAACGATTCGGCCAGCCCCTTGGCGCGCTCGGCCAGGCGGCGCGCGTCGGCGGAATGGCAGAGCAGGTCGTCGAGCACCACGCGCTCGGTGACGCCACGGCGCACCCGCGAGAACACATAGCCGCCCTCGCTTTTCTCGCCCGACCAGGGCCCGTCGCCTTCCTCTGCGTAGAGGTCGAGCCGCGCCGCCGCGGCCGTCGGGTCGGGCGTATCGCCAAAGAGGCCGGCGAGCGCGGCCTGTTCGATCGCGGTGGCCGGCGCGCGGGCGGCGAGGCGGTCGATGTTGGCCTTGGCCTGGCGTGAGGCGGTGACCAGCTCCTCCAGGTCGCGGGCGGTGCGCCGCTCGCCGGACGCCAGGTCGAGCTCGGCGCCGTCCAGGCCCTCGTCGACGAGGAAGATTTCCAGCTCCGGGTCGTCCTTGAGATAGCGCGAGGACTTGCCCTTGGTCGCCTTATAGAGCGGCGGCTGGGCGATATAGAGGTAGCCGCGCTCGATCACCTCCGGCATCTGCCGGTAGAAAAAGGTGAGCAGCAGGGTGCGGATGTGGGCGCCATCGACGTCGGCGTCGGTCATCACGATGATCCGGTGGTAGCGGATCTTCTCGATATTGAAGTCGTCGTGGCCGATGCCGGCGCCCAGCGCGGTGATCAGGGTGCCGATCTGGTCGGACCCCAGCATCTTATCGAAGCGCGCGCGCTCGACATTGAGGATCTTGCCGCGCAGGGGCAGCACGGCCTGGTTCTCGCGGTTGCGCGCCTGCTTGGCCGAGCCGCCGGCTGAATCGCCTTCGACCAGGAAGATCTCGGACTTGGCCGGATCGCGCTCCTGGCAGTCGGCGAGCTTGCCGG
>DASXEN010000013.1:0-11626 GCA_036490095.1 Caulobacteraceae bacterium | reverse complement strand
GCCCATGGTTGCACTGGCCCGTATTGGGCGTCGCCTCCATGTCGCGCAGGAGCGCGTTCATCTCCTCGGGCTTGAGGCGGCGGCCGGCGCGCACGGAGCCGTGGCACGCCATGGTGGCGGCGACATGCTCCAGCCGCTCCTTCAGCGCGAGCGCCGCGCCGTGCTCGGCGAGGTCGTCGGCGATGTCGCGCACCAACGGCCCGGCGTCGACGTCGCCCAGCGCCGCCGGCGTCTCGCGCACCAGCACCGCGCCGGGCCCGAACGGCTCCAGCACCAAACCGAGCTCGGTGAGCTCGGCGGCGCGCGAGGCCACCCGCTCGGCCTCGGCCGGATCGAGCTCCACCACCTGCGGCATCAGCAGCGCCTGGCGCGGCACGCCGCCGGCCGCCATGCCCTCCTTCATCCGCTCGTAGACCAGCCGCTCGTGGGCGGCATGCTGATCGACGATGACGACGCCGTCGCGGGTCTGGGCGACGATGTAGGTCTCGTGCAGCTGGGCGCGGGCGGCGCCGAGCGGGAAGTCGATCGGGTCGAACGCCGGCCCGCCATCCGGCTCGGCCATGCCGGACATGGCGCCGTCCGGCGGCGGCTCGAAGCGGGCGGAGATCTCCGCGACGCCCGCCAGCAGCCCCGACATCGGGCCGGCCGGCCGCGGCGTCCAGCCGCCGGCGCCCCAGGCGGAGAAGCCGGCGGCCGACGGCCCCGGCTGCCAGCCGGGCCGAAAGCCCGCCAGCGCCTCGGCGGCGACGGTGGTCGAGGCGCGGTGCCCGGCGCCGGCCAGCGCGTGCCTGAGGGCGCCGACGATCAGCCCGCGCACCAGCGCCGGGTCGCGGAAGCGCACCTCGGCCTTGGCCGGGTGCACGTTGACGTCCACCAGGGTCGGATCGAGCTCCAGGTAGAGGGCGGCGACCGGATGGCGGTCGCGGGCCAGGAAGTCGGCGTAGGCGCCGCGCAGGGCGCCCTGCAGCAGCCGGTCGCGCACCGGCCGGCCGTTGACGAATAGGTACTGGTGGGCGCCGTTGCCGCGGTTGAAGGTCGGCACGCCGGCGTGGCCGGTCAGCCGCACGCCGTCGCGCAGCTGGTCGAGCGCCAGCGCGTTGTCGGCGAAGTCGGCGCCCAGCACCGCGGCGAGGCGCGCCAGCCGGCCGGCCTCGCCGGCGGCCTCGGGCGGCAGGCGCAGCGCGCGGCGCCCGTCGATGTCGAGGGAGAAACCCACCTCGGCGTGGGCCATGGCCTGGCGCTTGACCTCGTCGGCGATGGCGAGCGCCTCGGCCCGCTCCGATTTCATGAACTTCAGCCTGGCCGGCGTCGCGTAGAAGAGGTCGCGCACCTCCACCCGCGCGCCGTGCGGCCCGGCGAAGGCCGAGGGCGAGACTGCGCCCACCGCGCCGCCCTCCACCAGGATGGCGTGCGCCGCCTCGCCCGGCCGGCGCGCGGCGATGGCGAGGCGGGCGACCGAGCCGATCGACGGCAGCGCCTCGCCGCGGAAGCCCAGCGTGGCGATGCGCAACAGATCGAGCGCGCCGTCGGGGCCGGGCGCCAGCTTGGAGGTGGCGTGCCGTTCCACCGCCAGCGGCAGCTCGTCCGCGGCCAGGCCGGCGCCGTCGTCGGCCACCAGGATGCGGGCCAGCCCGCCGCCCTCGGCCTGGATCTCGATCCGCGCCGCGCCGGCGTCGACGGCGTTCTCCACCAGCTCCTTGACCGCGCTCGCCGGGCGCTCGACCACCTCGCCGGCGGCGATGCGGCTGACGAGCTCGGGCGGGAGGCGGCGGATGGTCATGGCGGTGCGATGCTGAGGCGCACTATAGGGCGATTCCGGGGAGCGGCCCGTCAAATGGAGCGATGCAGCAGATGGACCGGCGCGTTGCAGGCCTTGCCGCCGCCCTGGCGCTGCTGACCGGCGCGCAGGCGCCGGCGCCGCCCGACCCGGAAGGGACGGTGGTGCAGGAGCTGGTGGTGCAGGCGCGCGAGCCGGGGCCGGCCTGGTGGAAGGTCGCCTCGCCGACCGCCGCCGTCTGGGTGCTGGGCGTGCCCTCGGCGTTGCCGAAGGGCCAGGGCTGGGACCAGCAGGGGCTGGAGCGGCGCCTCGCCAGGGCGCGGCGGGTGATCCTGCCGCCCGCGGCGCACATCGGCCTGCTCGACCTGATCGGCGCCCTGTCGCTGGCCGGCAAGATGCGGCTGAAGGCGCCGTTCGAGGCCAGCCTGCCGCCCGATCTCGCCCGCCGGTTCACCGCCGCGGTCGCCGCCCTGAAGCGCCCCGCCGACCGCTACGACCGCTGGAAGCCGGCCATCGCCGGCGTGCTGATGACGCTCGACTTCCGCCAGGGCGCGCGGCTGGACGCCGACCAGCCGGTGGCGGCGATCCGCGGCCTCGCCCAGCGCCATGGCGTGGCCGTCGCGCCCGCGGCCTCCTACGCGGCGATGCCGTTCGCCAAGATGTTCGTCGCCGAGCTGTCGGACCAGGTTAACGCCGCCTGCCTCGCCGACGCGCTGGACGAGGTGGAGGCCGGAGCCGGCCGCACCCGCGCCGCCGCCGACGCCTGGGCCCGCGGCGACGTCGCCGGCGCCCTCACCGCCGAGCGCGGCTTCGAGCGCTGCGCCGCGGCCCTGCCCAACGGCGCCGACCTGGTCCGCCAGTCCGAAGCCGACCAGACCCATGCGCTGGAAGGGGCCTTGAAAACCCCCGGCGAGACCGTGGCCGTGGTGGACTTGCGCCCGCTGCTGGCGAAAGGCGGCGTCCTCGATCAACTGCGAGCGGCCGGCTACCAGGTGTCGGGCGGCTAGACGGCTAAGGTAGCGGCTTGTGGCGACATCCATTTTAACCGCAGAGGTCGCGGAGAAGGCGCGGAGGGCGCAGAGTGTCGGAGAATGAGATCGGCCGGACAGTGCTTGGCTGCGCGTTGACGGTTCATCGCGCGCTTGGACCAGGACTGCTCGAAAGTGTCTACGAAACCTGCCTCGCCCATGAATTGTCCAAAGGTGGACTTGTAATCGACCGGCAGCTTTCGCTGCCGGTCAAGTATGACAATCTCATCCTCGATTCGGCGTTTCGGCTGGATTTACTAGTCGAGCGCCGAGTGGTCATCGAGATCAAGGCCGTCGATCAGATCGTCGACGTCCATCGCGCGCAACTGCTGAGTTACCTCAAGCTTGGCGGCTACAAACTGGGCTATATTCTCAACTTCAAGGTCGCGCGACTGAGAGACGGCATCGCCCGCATGGCGAATGGTCTATAATCTCTGCGTCCTCCGCGCCTTCTCTGCGCTCTCTGCGGTTAGAAGCGATCCCGCCGCAGCCGCGAACTCCACGAATAGCCCTACAGCCCCGGCAGCTTGAGCTTCTTGTCGCTCTTGCGGGCGATGACGATGGTGTGGCCGCCGGTCAGGGACTGGAGGCGCTTGTCCTCGGTGGCGGGGTCGATGGGCTGGGCTTCGTTGGGGTCGCCGAGGCCGGAGGTGGGCGTCGCCGGCTGGCCCTTCTTCCAGAACATCACATAGTCGGCGAAGCTCTTGTCCTTGTGGGCGAGGTTGCCGAACTCGTCGTCGACCACGTAGCGCACCAGCGGGTCGGCGCGGTCGGCGCCGGCCTTCTGCACGAACAGCTTCTCGCCGTCGGAGCGCACGTCGGCCTGGCGGGCGCCTTCCAGCGCCTGGCGCGCGGCGCTCTCGGGCTGCAGCTCCTGCGGCCGCGGCTCGCCGGGCTGCGGCGGGCGCAGCGAATAGTCGGGCGGCAGGGTCAGCGGCGCCTTGGTCACCACCCGGAACTCGTCCGGGGTCACCTTGGCCAGGCCGAACGCGCGCTCGGCCGACTGGCAGCCGGCGAGCCCCGCCGCGCCGATCAGGAGTGCGCCGACTGCGACGCCAGTGAACTTCATCTGCCCTAACTTCCCATGGCTGGCCGCCCCCGGCCGCTCCGACGGCTACCTCACTACCTCATCGCCGGGGCCTGGCCAACGCCGATCAGGCGCCCGCGCGCTTTCGCGGCGCCAGGAACAGGTCCCAGATCAGCAGCGCGCTGCCGACGTTGATGGCCGCGTCGGCGACGTTGAACACCCACGGGAACCAGTGGCCGAAGTTGATGAAGTCGGCGACGGCGCCCAGCCGCACCCGGTCGATCATGTTGCCCAGCGCCCCGCCCATGATCAGGCCCAGCGCCACCGCGAGGATCGCCTGCTCGGTGCGCGCGGCCCAGACGGCGAGGATGGCGGCCACGCCGGCCGAGAAGGCGGTCAGCGCCCAGCGGGTCCATTCGGCGTCGCTGTTGAACACCCCGAAGCTGACCCCATGGTTCCAGACCATGGTCAGTGACAGCGGCCCGATCAGCGGCGTCGTGACGCGGTCCGGCAGGTGGAAATAGGTCAAGAGCCAGTACTTCAGCGACTGGTCGGCGACGACCACGGCCAGCGCCAGCGCGTAGGCGACGAGGGCGAGACGGGAGATGCGCCTCATGCCGCGTGGGTGTCCCAGATTTCCACCGCTTCCTCGCAGCGCTCGCAGACCATGGCCGGCGGCCTCACCTCCGGCAGCACCCGCCAGCAGCGGGCGCACTTCAGGCCGTCGGCCGGGTGCGATTCCACCGCGACGCCGGCGACCTCGGCCTGGCGGAAGGCGTTCACCGACGGCTCGTCGGCGGTGAGGCTGGCCCCGCTGGTGCGGAAGATCTCCGCCGGATCCAGTCCCTCGAACGCCTGAGCCAGCACCGGATCGGCGACGAACACCGTCGGCGCCGCCTCCAGCGCGGAGCCGATGCGCTTGTCGCGCCGCTCCACCTCCAGCGCGCCGGTGACCACCCCCGTCACCATCGCGATCTTCGCCCAGCGTTGCGCCTCGGCGGCGTTTTCCCACTGCGCCGGCGTCTCGGGAAAGACGCGCAGCGCGTTCGGGGCTGCGTCGGGATAACGCACCTGCCAGGCCTCCTCGCAGGTGAAGGCGAGGATGGGCGCCAGCCAGATGGTCAGCCGCTCGAACACCAGGTCCATCACCGTGCGCGCCGCGCGGCGCCGCAGCCGCTGCGGCGGGTCGCAGTAGAGCACGTCGCGGCGGATGTCGAAGAACAGCGCCGACAGGTCGTTGGAGCAGAAGTCGACCAGCGCCCGCACCACCGGCTCGAACTCGTAGCCGCCGTAGGAAGCGCGCACCTTGCGGTCGAGCTCGAACAGGCGGTGCAGCACGAACCGCTCCAGCGGCGGCATGTCGGCCAGCTCCACCGCCTCGTCGGCCGAATAGCCCGCCAGCGCGCCCAGCAGGTAGCGCAGCGTGTTCCGGATCTTGCGGTAGGCGTCGATGGAGGTCTGCAGGATGGTGCGGCCGATGCGCTGGTCCTCGCCGTAGTCCACCAGCGCCGACCACAGGCGCAGAATCTCCGCGCCGTTTTCGCGCGTCACGTCCTGCGGCTCGACCGAGTTGCCGAGCGACTTGGACATCTTCTCCCCCTTCTCGTCGAGGGTGAAGCCGTGGGTCATCACCGCCTCGTAGGGGGCGCGGCCGCGGGTGGCCGAGGACTCCAGCAGCGACGACTGGAACCAGCCGCGGTGCTGGTCGGCGCCTTCCAGGTAGAGGTCGGCCGGCCAGTGGGTGTGCGGCCGGTTCTCCAGGGTGAATGCGTGCGTGGAGCCGCTGTCGAACCAGACGTCGAGGATGTCCTCGACCTTCTCGTAGCGGTCTGGGTCGTGGTTGCCGAGGAAGTCGCGGGGCGGCCGGGTGAACCAGGCGTCGGCGCCCTCGTCGGCGATCAGATTGACGATCCGCTCGTTGACCAGCTCATCCACCAGCGGCTGGCCGGTCTCGCGGTCGACGAACATGGCCAGCGGCGAGCCCCAGGCGCGCTGGCGGCTGACCAGCCAGTCGGGCCGCGTCTCCACCATCGAGCGGATGCGGTTGCGGCTCTGCGGCGGGTAGAAGGCGGTGGCGTCCAGCGCCGCCAGCGCCGTCTCGCGCAGCGTCTTGCCGCCGTGCACCTCGTCGTCCAGCGGCGCGTCCATGCGCACGAACCACTGCGGCGTCGCCCGGTAGATCACCGGCGCCTTGGAGCGCCAGGAGTGCGGGTAGCTGTGCTCGATGCGCCCGCGGGCCAGCAGATTGCCGGCCTCGATCAAGGCATTGATCACCGCGTCGTTGGCCGGGCCGAACTTGCCGGCCTTCTTGCCCTCGGTCTCCAGCACTTTCAGCCCGCCGAACAGCGGCACGCCCGGATCGTAGGCGCCGTCCTCGTCGACGGTCTCGGGAATCTCGCGATGCCCGTGCGCCAGCCACACCTGGTAGTCCTCGGCGCCGTGGCCGGGCGCGGTGTGGACGAAGCCCGTGCCCGCATCCTCGGTCACGTGGTCGCCGGCCAGCAGCGGCACGGGGAAGCCGTAGCCGGCATCGAGCTGCGCCAGCGGGTGGGCGCAGACCACGCCCGCCATGTCGACGGCCTCCAGCCGCAGCCACTTGGCGACCTTGGCGGCGGCGAACACCTCCGGCGCCAATTTATCGGCCAGGATCAGCACCTCGCCGACCCTGGCCCAGGGCGCGAACGCCAGGCCGTCCTCCAGCGCCTCGACCCGGTAGGCCGCGTAGGCGATGTCCGGCTTGTAGGCGATCGCCCGGTTGCCGGGGATGGTCCAAGGGGTGGTGGTCCAGATCACCACCGAGCCGCGCCCGTCGGCCACCTGCGGCCCCTCCCTGACCGGGAAGCGGACCCAGATCGTGGGCGACACATGGTCGTGGTACTCCACCTCGGCGTCGGCCAGCGCCGTGCGCTCCACCGGACTCCACATCACCGGCTTGGCGCCGCGATAGAGCTGATGGGTGGCGATGAACTTGTGGAACTCGGCGACGATCGCCGCCTCGGAGCGAAAGTCCATCGTCGAATAGCGATGGTCCCAGTCGCCGAGCACGCCGAGGCGCTTGAACTCGCGCTTCTGCGCCTCGATCCAGCCGGCGGCGTATTCGCGGCAGCGCTGACGGAACTCGGCCTTGGAGACCTCGTCCTTGCGCCGCCCGGCGGCCCGCAGCTCCTCCTCGATCTTCCACTCGATCGGCAGGCCGTGGCAGTCCCAGCCGGGCACGTAGTCGACGTCGTAGCCGAGCGCGAAGCGGGAGCGCACCACGAAGTCCTTGAGGATCTTGTTCAGCGCATGGCCGATGTGGATCGCCCCGTTGGCATAGGGCGGCCCGTCGTGCAGCACGTAGAGGGGCGCGCCGGCCCGCTGCCGCGCGGCGCGGATCACCGGATAGAGGTCGCCCAGCCGCTCCAGCTGCTTCGGCTCGGCCTGCGGCAGGCCGGCGCGCATGGGAAAGGACGTGGCGGGCAGGAACACCGTCTCGCGGTAGTCCCGCAAAGGGGAGGGGGCGTCGGAGGGGACGTCGTCTGGCATGACGGCTCCAGCGTTTAGCCTATTAGGTGATGCGGGTGGACCCGGCGCGCGCTGGAGTTTCGCCCGGCGGCGTCACGCCGGGTGGCTAATTCGCGAAAGGGGCCGGAAGGCGTGCACACGGCGGCTGTAGCAGAGGCGCCCGACGGAAGCCAGTCGGCCCCAAGAGCGTGATTTCGATGGCTGATCCTAGGCGTTACATTGGTTCGATGGGACGGACGCCGTTTGATCTAACCTTTGAGCAACTTATCGAGGCTGGCGAACAGGCGTCTATTGCCGCACGCCGGAGAGCTGAGCAGGCGGGCGTTCACGTGGTGACGCTCGAAGAGGCGCTCAGCCGCGAGGCGAAACCTCAGCCGCCCGCGGCGCCCTTGCTAGCACCACCAACACCGCCCCCACCAGCATCACCCCCGCGCCGTAGAGTGCGCCGACGCCGAGGTCCTTGAGGCTGCCGTAGACCATGTAGACGGCCAGCGCGCCGAAGCTCAGCGGGAACAGCGGGAACAAGGGCGTGCGGACGCCGCGGACGGCTTCGGGGTGGCGCAGGCGCAGGATGATCAGGGCGCCCATGCTGAGGCCGATGAACAGCCAGTAGACCGGGGTCATGTAGTCGACCATGGCGTTGAAGCCGTCCTTGGCGAAGCCGCCGGCGACGACCAGCAGCATGGCGCAGAGGCTCTCGGCCACCACCGCGCGGGCGGGCACGCCGCGGCCGCCGTCCCAGCGGCCGATGAAGGCCAGGCGCGGGATGTCCTTCGCGGCGGCGTAGGTGGTGCGTGCGCCGACGATCAGGGTGGAGTTGATGCTGGCGACGGCCGAGACGCCGACCACCGCCACGATCAGCGTCTTGCCGACCGGCCCGAAGGCGCGGCCCATCAGGTCGGCGGCCGGCGCGCTGGCGGCGGCGAGGCCGGCGGGGCCGAGGCCGACCAGCATCGCCGCGTTGAGGGCCAGGTAGATGGCCATCAGGATGGCGAGGCTGCCCATGATGGCGACCAGCATGCCGCGCCGGTCGCTCCTCACCTCGGCCGAGAGGGTGGCCGCGTCGCTCCAGCCGCCGTAGGCGAGGAAGATGTAGATCAGCGCGACGGTGATCTTCGAAAGCCCCGGCGCGGCGGCATGCGACGGCGGCGGCGCGGGCGGCAGCTGGTGGGTCAGCCCCAGCGTCACGGCCGCGGCGACCACCCCCAGGAAGCCGAGCGCCACCAGCACCACCAGTGCGCCTTGCGTGAAGAACCCGCGCCGCACGTGCGTCAGGTTCAGCCCCATCAGCGCGGCGATGGTGGCCAGCGCGAAAAGGGTGCGGCCGAGGTGGCTTAAGGCGAACAGGTCGCCGGCGTAGTCGGCGAACATGAAGGCCATCAGCGCCATCCAGCCGGTGTGCATGATCGAGAAGCGCGACCAGGCGAACAGTGCGCCGACGAAGCGGCCCCAGGCTCTAGCGAGGAAGTGGTAGTCGCCGCCGGGATCGGGAAAGGCGGTGGCCATCTCCACGTAGCAGAAGGCCCCGACCATGGAGATCAGCCCGCCCAGCACCCAGGCGCCGTAGAAGTGCCAGGTCCCGAGGCTCTGGGCGACCGTCGGCGCGGTCTTCAGCGTGTCGGTGGTCATGATCATGCCGAGCGCCAGCAGCGTCGCATGCCCGGCTCCGAGGTGCCGGCGCGGCGCGTCGTTCGGCTGATCGGCGACGGTGTCCAAGACGCTCCCCCTGGCCTCCCATATCACGCCGCCGCTGCCGGCAAGCCTTTCGCCGGCCGGCGCCTTTCGTTTACGGCCGGGCCCTAGTCTTCCCAGCCGGCAGGAAGCGTTCGAATGGCCATTGACGACATCGCCGTAGCGAGACGCCGTGACCGATGGGCCATCCGGCCGATCGTCCGACGCGGAATAAAGTTCGGCCTGACGGGGCTCGCGGGGGCGGCCATCGCCTACCTGCTGTTCATCGCCTGCCTGTCGGTCGTCGGCTATCAGGGCGCGACCGTGCTCTCCTGGGCCGGCAGTATGTGGTTCGGCTTCCTGGTCAATCGCCGCTTCACGTTCGGAGTTCGCGGAGCCAGGGGATGGGGCCGTCAGGCGCTCGCCTACGCGGTCGGCGCGGGCCTGCAGCTAGGGCTGGCGCTGGCAGGCTACGCCATTCTGATCGGAGAGCTGCGCTGGCCCGGAACGCCCGCCTTCCTGGTGGTGACGGCGACGGTCGCCCTGTTCGGGTTCGCCTATCAGAGCGCCGCGACCTTCCGCAGCGCGGCGTCCACCTCCTCGGCGACGGACAGTCTCGCCGCGTCCTGAGCCTGCGGCGACTCGCCGACCGCCGCCAGCGAGTCCGCGAGCAGCGACCGGACCTGCAACAGATGGCGGACGGCGGCGTCTTCCGCCTTGCCGCGCCCCCGAACCCGCTCGTGGTAGGCAATGCTGCGATCGAGGACATCGAGCGCCCGGTCGGCCGGCAGCACTCCGGACTGGATCAATTCCAGCATCAGAAACTGCAGGGTCACGTCATCGGCGACTGCGATGGCGCCCGCTGCGTCGGAGAACGAGGCCGTGCGAAACATAACCTTCACCGCAAGCGGATTCGAGAGTGCAAGCATCGGTGCGAACTAGTTGACGAGACCTTACCGGCGAAGCGTCGGGAGCGGGCGGTTGGCGGCCGTTGGGTCAGCGGCTTATGGTGGCCGTCGAACGCCAGGAGCCCCCGCATGACCGATACGCTCGATCGCGACACGTCCACGACCCTCGTCACCGGCACGCCCGAATCCGTCGGCCTCTCCACCGCGGGCCTGGAGAAGATCGACGCCTATCTGCAGGAGCTGGTGGACGACGGCACGCTGGCCGGCGTCGTCACCCTGGTCGCGCGGCATGGCAGGACGGTGCACACCAGCGTGATGGGCAAGAAGGACCTCGCCGGCGGCGAGCCGCTCAAGCTCGACACCATCTTCCGCATCTTCTCGATGACCAAGCCGGTCACCGGCGCGGCAATGAGCATCTGCTGGGACGAGGGCTACTGGACGCCGGACGATCTGGTCGAGAAGCACCTGCCGGGGTTCGGTGCGGCGGGCGTCTTCGACGGCCTGGACGCCGACGGCAAGCCGAGGACGGTCCCGCTCAAGGCGCCGGCCACCATGCGCCAGCTGATGACCCACACGGCCGGCCTCAGCTACGGCTTCAACCCGCAGGACCCGCTCGACAAGCTCTACCAGGAGGCCCAGGTCTGGCAGTCGGCCAGCCTGGCCGAGTTCGCGGCCAAGGTGGCCGCGCTGCCGCTGCGCTATGAGCCGGGGACCAAGTGGGTCTACTCGATGTCGATGGACGTGCAGGCGGCGCTGATCGAGCGCTGGACCGGCATGAGCGTTCCCGACTTCTACCGCACCCGCCTGTTCGAGCCGCTGGACATGGTCGACACCGCCTTCCACACCCCGCCGGCCAAGGCCGCGCGGCGCGCCACCCTCTACCGCTGGTCGCCGACCCAGAAGCAGCTGATCGAATCGCCGCCGATCCTCGGCCGCGACCATGACGCGCCGCCGGCGCTCGCCAACGGCGGCGGCGGCCTCGTCTCCACCGCCCGCGACTACGCCCGCTTCGCCCAGATGCTGCTGAACGGCGGCGAACTGGGCGGGGTGCGGGTGGTCAGCCGCGAGGCGCTGGCGCTGCAGATGGCCAACCACCTTTCCGACGAGCTGATGGCCGGCGGCTTCGGCGTCGGGCTGCAGCAGATCCGCCCCGGCTACGGCCACGGCTTCGACGGCGCGGTGTTCACCGACCCGGACGCGGCCGGGGTGCCGGTGGGCAAGGGCACCTACCAGTGGGACGGCGCGGCCGGCACCTGGTTCTGGGTCGATCCGGTGCACGACCTCCTCTACGTCGGCCTGATCCAGCGCCTCGCCGAACAGTCCCCGCACCTGCAGCAGATCACCCAGACGATGATGGCGGACGCCTACCTGGATTGAGCGCGCTCCTCACCCGTACCGAAGAGTACGGGGGAGGTGGATCGGCGCGCTGCAAGCGCGACGAGACGGATGGGGCGCAAAGGCCTCGTCCGCGATGGCGAGCGGTGGCTATCGACCGCATGGACCGAGCCCGGTGGCCTTGCGCCCCCTCCGACGCTCGCCGCTTCGCGCCGAGCGCCACCTCACCCGCGCAGCGCTTAGGGATGCACACATCTGCTCCGATGCTTCCTTCTCCCCTTGCGGGAGAAGGTGTCAGCGAAGCTGACGGATGAGGGGTCGACGGGCGATTGCCGAGTAGCGTCAATGGCTTACCCCAACGTGGGTGCGACCCCTC
>DASXEN010000185.1:0-4770 GCA_036490095.1 Caulobacteraceae bacterium | reverse complement strand
CGGGCGCCGGTCGGCGAGACCTGGCTCGCCACCGCGATCTCGACGCTGGGGCGCGAATAGGGGGTCATCTGCAGCCGCGCCCGGTTGAGCTTGAACCAGTCGCTCTCGTGGCTGACCTCCTCGCCGCGCAGCAGCCGCACCAGCACCGCCAGCGCCTCGTCCATCATGTCGCGCTGCTTGGCGATCGGGATGCCCATCATGTATGCGTCCGACGAGAGCGCGCCGGGGCCGACGCCGAACATCACCCGCCCGCGGGTCATGTGGTCGAGCTGGTTGATCCGGTCGGCCAGCATGAAGGGGTGGTGGTAGGGCAGGGACGAGACGCCGGTGCCGAGGCGTATGTGCTTGGTGCGCTCGGCGGCGGCGGCGATAAACACCTCGGGGCTGGCGATCAGCTCGTAGGCGGCCGAGTGGTGCTCGCCGATCCAGGCTTCGTCGTAGCCGAGCCGGTCGAGGTGCTCGACCAGCTCCAGGTCGCGCTGGATCGCCAGCGTCGGGTTCTCGTCGAGCGGATGGAAGGGCGCGATGAAGGCGCCGAAGCGCAGTCTGGGTCCGAGCATGGGGGTCCTGGCCCGTTCAAACGAGTGTTCGGGCGGGAACCCTAAGGCGTCGGCGCGTGGCCCGCCAGTGTGACCTGCGGTCAATCAGGCGGCGCGGGCGGCCTCGCCGGGCGGGTCCAGCAGCGCCAGCAGCGCCGCCTCGGCCGCGGCCGGCTCCCCGGCCAGCTCGGGCGACAGCTGGCCGGCCTCGTAGGCCTCGAACACCCACGGGTGGATGTAGGCGGCGCGGCAGACCGCGGCGGTGTTGCCCAGCAGGCCGGCGACCGCCTTCACGCAGGTGGTGATGGCCTTCTTCGTTGGCTTTTGCCCCTCGGCTTCGGCGGCCAGCAGGCACAGCCCCCGCGCGGCCGAGAGGGTGCCGGCCCAGGTGCGGAAGTCCTTGGCCGAGAAGTCGTCGCCCAGCGCCTCGCGCAGGTACTCGTTGACGTCGTCGCTCTCGACGTGGCGGCGCACGCCGTCGGCGTCGACGTACTGGAAGAGGCGCTGGCCGGGCAGCTCCTCGCAGAGCCGCAGCACCCGCGCCAGGCGCCGGTCGCGAAAGCCGGTGCGGTGGTCCTTGCCGGACTTGCCGCGGAACTCGAACACCGCGCCGGCCGACGAGAGGGTGACGTGCCGCTTGCGCAGGGTGGTGAGGCCGAAGCTCTTGTTGGCCTTGGCGTATTCGTCGTTGCCGACCCGGATCAGGGTGATCTCCAGCAGCCGCACGGCGGCGGCCAGCGCCTTCTCGCGCGGCAGGCCGGGCTTGGCGAGGTCGGCGGCGACCCGCTCGCGCAAGCGAGGCAGCGCCCGGCCGAAGGCGGCCATGCGGTGGTACTTGTGCTCGTCGCGCACCGCCCGCCAGTCGGCGTGGTAGCGGTATTGCTTGCGCCCCTTGGCGTCGCGGCCGACCGCCTGGATGTGGCCGCGCGGGTCGGCGCAGATCCACACGTCGGTCCAGGCCGGCGGGATCGCCAGCTTGCGGATGCGGGCCAGCTCCGCCTCGCCCCGCACCTCGCGGCCGTCCTCGTCGAAGTAGCGGGCCCCGTGGCGGTCGACGACGCGGCTGAGGCCGCGGTCCTGGTCGTCCACATATTTGAGCCCGGCCGACTTCGCCGTCTCGATCCCCAGCTCCGCCACGTCCCGCGCCATGTCCACACTGTCCTCCGGCAGCGCAGCAACGCGGGCTCGGGCAGGGCCGTTCCGAAGGTAGAGCTGCGGGCGCCCGATCCCCTCACCCGTGGGAGGGGGTGAGGGGATCGGGCGCAGCCGACGAAGCGCGCGGCCTCAGCCCGCCAGCATCTCGCGGAAAGCGGTGAAGATGCGTTCGATCGAGGTGTTCTTGTGGGCGAAGGGGCCTTCGGGGGCCTCGGGGTGGACCAGCATGGTGGCGTTGGCTTCGAAGAGCAGCACCCGGCCGTCCGGCAGCAGCGAGAAGTCGACGCCGGCATAGTCCAGGTCCATCGCCGCGCCGATGGCGGCGACGGCCGCGTAGGCGTCCGCGCCCAGCGCCGCCGCGGGGTCGGCGAGGAAGCGCATCTCCTCGGCCAGCCGCTCGGGATGGCGGTCCATGCCGGCGCTCTCGTAGTGGACCATCCACTTCGGCGAGACGGCAAGGTGGTAGGGCAGCGGCCGGCGGTCCACGAAGATCATCCGGTGCTTGCGGAACAGGCCATCGCGCCCGCGGAAGTCGGTGAACTCGGTCAGGTAGTAGGCGCCGGCGCGGACCAGCGGCTCGTCCGGCGCGTCGGCGCCGACGAGGGCGAGCCCCTTGCCGCCGTGCGAGCCGATCGGGCGCACCAGGAACGGCTCGGCGACCCCGGCGCGCCGGGCCGCCTCGCGCACGCCGCCGGCCGCCACCACCTCGGCCGCCTCGACGCGGACCGTGCGCGGGATCTGCAGGCCGGGGATGTGGCCGAACAGGCCCTCGGCGAGGTCGCGGCGGGTGCGGGCGATCAAGGCCGGATGGTTGAGCAGGCGCGGGCGGTCGGCGAGCCCGGCGAAGCGCCGGGCGGCCGCGGCCGTGGGGCCGGCCAGGTCCTCGTCGCCGATGGCGTTGAAGGCGACGTCGTAAGCGGGCAGCTCGGCCATCTGCCGCTCGCTGGCGTACTCCACGAACCACAAGAGGCGGGTGTAGCGCGAGGGCGGGATCAGGTAGCGGTCCGGGGTGTTGCCGCTCTCGGTGGTCGACAGCACCAGCACCCGCGCCAGCGGCTCGGCGGCGGTGCTGACCAGCAGGTTGCGCTCGGCGTAGGCGCGGTCGCGGTGGGCGCGCGCGGCCTCGGGCTGCTCGGCCTCGGCCAGCAGCGCGGCGAGGTTCTGGTGGGCGCTCATCAGGTCGGGCTGGATGGCCAGCGCCCGCTCGGCGTGCGCCTTGGCCAGCTCCTTGCGGTCGGCCAGGTAGTAGAGCGAGGAGAGGTTGGCGTGGGCGGTGGCGCTGGTGGGGTCCAGCTCCAGCGCGGTCAGCAGGTGCGCTTGGGCCTCGGCGGCCTTCTCCAGCTCGATCAGGATCAGGCCGAGGTTGAGGTGCATCACCGCCCGGTCGGGGCCGAGCGCCAGCGCCCGCTCGAAGGCGTCGCGGGCGCCGCGGGGGTCGTGCAGGCCGCGCAGCGCCGTGCCCAGCGCCAGCCAGGCGTCGGCAAGCCTGGGGTCGAGCGCCAGCGCCGCGTCGGCGGCGGCCCTGGCGGCCTGCGGCTCGCCTGCGTCGGCCAGCGCCAGCGCCAGCCCGACGCGGGCGCCGACCAGGGCGGGGTCGAGCCGGGCGGCCTCGGCGAAGGCGGCGGCGGCCTCCTTGACCTCGCCGAGCCCGCGGCGGGCGGCGGCGAGCGCCATGTGGGCGGCCGGATCGGCCGCCGCGGCCGCCGCGGCGCGCTCGGCGACGGGCCGCGCGGCCTCGTGGTCGCCGGTCTCGGAGAGGGCGCGGGCGAGGCCGGTCAGCGCCCCGGCATCGGCCGGCGCCAGCTCCAGCGCCTGGCGGTAGGCGGCGACGGCGCCGGCGCGGTCCTCGCGCCAGTGGCGGATGTTGGCCAGCGCCAGGTGCGCCTCGGCGCGGTGCGGCCTCAGCTCGGTCAGCCGCAGGATCAGCCCCTCGGCCTCGGCGGCGGCGCCGGCCTCGAAGCGGGCGAGGCCCAGCAGGTAGAGGGCGGTGGCGTTGTCGGGCGCGAGGTCGAGCGCCTGGCGGAACAGGCTCGCCGCCCCGACGCGGTCGCCGGCGCCGTGGCGCTCCAGGCCGGCTTGCAGAAGGGCGTCGGGGTCGGGGGTGGTCAATCGCTGCGCCGTGGCGGTCATCGCCGCATAGATGATGCCCGATTCTTGCCATCGGGTTGCCGCCCCCGGCGAGTGGCACGGCGCCGGGGGCGCGTTCGCCATGGCTTTGCCGCCGATCCGTGCTATGTTGCACCGCAACATGGCCGTTGGCGCCGAGCCTCTTCCCCGGAGTCGGGGCGGGGCCGGCGGCGGCCGAACGGAGCAGGATCATGGCCCACCTTCGATTCCCCGGCATGGAGCTGGTCGAGGAGCGCGCCGAGCGCGCCTGGCGGCTGCCGTTGGGGGTCGCCTCGCCGCTCTGGGCCGTGTTCGGCGCCGCGGCGGGCGTGGGCGTCGCCTACTGGTGGATGACCCACTGGACCAAGGTGGTGAACATCGAGGCCCTGGCCGCGCCGAAGCCGGCCGGGCCGGCGCCGGCCGATACCGCGCCGGCCGCGACCGCCGCCGAAGTGGTCTCCGAGACCGTGGTCGCGGTCGTCGAGACCCGCGCCAAGCCGGGCGCGGCGGACGACCTCACCCGCCTGACCGGCATCGGCCCCAAGCTCTCGGCGGCCCTGGCCGGGCGCGGCGTCACCCGCTTCGCCCAGATCGCCGCCTGGACCGACGCCGACCTCGCCGCCGTCGACGCCGCCCTCGCCCTCAAGGGCCGCGCCGTCCGCGAAGCCTGGGTCGCCCAGGCGCGGCGCCTGGCGGACGGCTGAGGGGGGGGCCGGGACCGTAGATTCTCCGTAGTCTACGGCGAGATGGCGGCGGCGGCGCCCGCCTTATTGAACACGAACCTCACGAACGGCACGAACGGGCGCCAGCCCTTCATCCCCCTTCCAGCGTCATGTATGGACGGCCCCCTTTGGGCAAGAGAGCTTGGGGCGTTTTTGGCGAACAGTTTGGAGCGGTCATGTATCCGGCCTGTTGATGCGGCCGGCATGGCCGCTGGCCCGCAAGGGGTACGCGGATCGGGTTCCCATCA
>DASXEN010000123.1:0-8339 GCA_036490095.1 Caulobacteraceae bacterium | reverse complement strand
GGAGCTGAAGGGCGTCGGCGAGAACCTGCAGGACCACCTGGACGTGATCGTCGCCTGGGAGACGCCGACGGTGAAGACCGCCTACTCGGCCTCCACCGGGCTCAACCGGCTCGCCACCGGCCTCACCTACATGCTGTTCAGCCAGGGCTTCGGGGCGCAGCAGTTCCTGGAGGCCGGGGCCTTCCTGAAGTCGCGGCCCGACCTCGACCGGCCGGACCTGCAGCTGCACTGCGTGCTCGCCATCATGAAGGACCACGGCAAGCAGGGCGTGGCCAAGGACGGCTTCTCCGTGCACGTCTGCCAGCTGCGCCCCGAGAGCCGCGGCCGGGTGACCCTGGCCAGCGCCGACCCGTTGGCCGATCCGGCCATCTTCGCCAACTACCTGGCCACCGAAGAGGATCGCCGCGCCCTGCGCGAAGGCGCCAAGATGGTCCGCGCGCTGGCCGCCGAGCCGGCCCTGAAGGGCATCGCCGGGGCCGAGCAGTTCCCCGGCAAGGACGTGACCACGGACGCCGAGATCGACGCCTGGATCCGCGCCTCGGCCGAGACCATCTACCACCCTGTCGGCGCCTGCCGCATGGGCCGGGCGGGCGATGCGATGGCGGTGGTCGACGGCCAGTTGAAGGTGCAGGCGCTCACGGGCCTCAGGGTCGTCGACGCCTCGGTGATGCCGACCCTGGTGGGCGGCAACACCAACGCCCCCACCATCATGATCGCCGAGAAGGCCGCCGACATGATCCTCGGCAAGGCCCCGCCGGCGCCGCTGGACGTCCCGGTGTTCGAGGACACGTCGGCCGCGGCGGCGTAGTCGGCCGGCCGCCGATCCCCTCACCCTCCCACGCTGCTGACGCATCGCGGGCCCCTCCCTCTCCCGATGGGAGAGGTGTATTGCCGCTGCGCTCGTTCTTCACCTCTCCCATCGGGAGAGGGAGGGACCCATCGCGCAGCGATGGGAGGGTGAGGGGATCGGGCCTTGGCCGCTCTTCCCACTGCACAAAGGATCGCCCATGGCCGCCATCCTCGCCGTCCACGCCCATCCGGACGACATCGAGACGCTGGGCGCGGGGACGCTGGCGCTGCTGGCGGCGAAGGGACATCGCGTGGTGATCGCCACCGCCACGGCCGGCGAGGGCGGCGCGACCGAGACCTCGCCGGAGGAGACCGCCCGCATCCGCTGGGGCGAAGCGGCCGCGGCGGCGGCGATCATCGGCGCCGACTACCGCTGCCTCAGCCTGCCCGACCTCGGGGTGTTCAACGACGACGCCTCGCGGCGGCGGATGACGGCGCTGGTCCGCCAGGCCGCGCCGGACATCGTCGTCACCGCCTCGCCGCAGGACTACCACCCCGACCACGAGGCGGTGAGCGTGCTGGCCCGCGACGCCTGCTTCGCCGCCAGCGTGCCCAACTACCAGGCCGGCGACGCGCCGCCGCTGGCCGCCATCCCGCATCTCTACTTCATGGACCCGATCGGCGGGCGGACCCGCGAGGGCGTGCGCGTCCGCCCCGACTTCGGCGTCGACATCGGCGCCTGGCTGGAGACCAAGCGGCGCATGCTGATGGCGCACCAGAGCCAAGTGGCCTGGGTCGCCCGCCAGCACGGCATCGCCGACTACGCCGGCTCGATGACCGCCTGGGCCGCGCGCCGCGGCCGCGACTTCGGCGTCGCCGCCGCCGAGGGCTTTCGCCAGTACCGCAACCAGCCCTACCCGGCCTCGCCGGCGTTGCAGGACCTGGTCGGCCAGGCCCTGCTCGCGCTGAAGGACTGGCCGGCCTAGATTGCCTCCAGACGGAGGAGCAGCCATGGTGAAGCTCGACCATCTCGGCTACGCGGTGCGCGACTGGCGGACCTCGCGTGACTGGTACGTGGACAACCTCGGCTTCAGGGTCGAGTTCGAGATCGCCGAGGGCGGCGCGAGCGGCCAGGGCGCGGTGGCGCTGCAGGACGACGCCGGCCTTACCGTCTTCCTCAACCAGACCGATGGGCCGATCCAGAGCGGCCAGGCCGGCTGCACGCTGCAGGTCGACGACGTCGAGGCGCTGCACGCGGCGCTGAGCAGCCGGGGCGTGGCGTTCCGCACGCCGCCGTCGAAGCAATACTGGGGCTACGGCGCGGTGCTGGCCGACCCGGACGGCCACCTGCTCTACCTCTACGACGAGGCCTCGATGGCGGCCAAGGGCGGCGGCTGACCGGCGCGCCGCTGCTCAGCGGCGGGCCGGCCCCAGGCCGGTCGTCTGCTCCTCGTCGACGCTGTGCTGAGCCGCCGCCGCCATCTGCGCCCATTCGCGGCGCGTGCGGCAGGTCACCGGGCCGGGAATGCGCGAGCCGGTGGACGCATCGCGCTTGCAGACGGTCTTATCGAGATCGTCGGCCGCCGCCGCCTTCTTCGGCGCGGGCGTGGCGGTGGCGCTGGTCGTGGCCTGGTTCGGGGCCTGCCCGTTAGCCGGCTGGCCGGCGAAAGCCGAGCCCGCCGCGCCGAGGGCAAGCACCGCAGAGAGCGCAATGAGGGAGGTACGCATCGGATCGTCCTGTTTGGATGCCGCCTACTGGCGCGCAATCTGGAGTTTGGCAAGGCCGCCGACCAGCCGGCGCGAGCCGGTCGGCCAGGCGCGCCGAAAGAAACAGCCCCAACGGCCGGTTCACCACCTCCTTCAACAGTCGCCTAACGCCGATCGGCGATGTTCGCGGCGGCGGGGGCGCGTGCCTGTGGTTAGTCAGTTCGGGGCGTGCGGTGAACAGTTCCAATGCCAAGCTTGAGCTCGAGGCCCTGTGGGCGGCCGTGTTTCACGAGCCACCGGCGATCGACGCCGACGCCGACCTGCTGGCGCGCATGATCGTCCGCTGCCTGCCGCCTTCGCCGCCCTACGGCGAGGCGCTGCCGGGCGTCGAGCACCCGCCGGACGCGGCGGCGGCGCCCGCCGAAGCGCCCGATCAGGCCGAGCCCATGCGGGCGCGGTGGATCAGGTCCGACACCAGCGGGACGCAGAAGTAGAACGCCGTCATCCCGGCGACGAAGATGTAGGGCGTCAGGCTGACCGGGCTGCCCGCGTCGGCCAGGAACGGGTCGGCGACCAGCGAGGTGAGGCTGCGCACGAAAACGCCGGCGAAGGCGCCGAACGACTGCGACAGCAGCAGCGCCACGGCGAAGGCGTAGGTCAGCACCGCCCCCGCCAGCGCCGCGGCCAGCCGCGCCGCGATCCCGATGATGCGCATGGACCTGCCTCGAAATCGACCGCTGGCAGCTTGCCACGGTGGAGCCCGTGCGTCGATGGCGGGGCGCCGCCGCCGCTCCCGGGGGGCGCGTGCCGCCGCGGCTACGGCCACGGATTGAGCACGGGCCCGCCCCAAGCCTCGAAGTGCCTGGTGTTTCGCGACACCAATGTCAGCCCGTGCACCTCGGCGGTCGCAGCGATGAAGGCGTCGATGGCGTCCATCGATCGGCGCGCCCCCTCAGTTCTTCGCCTCAGGCGACCCCAGGCGTCGGCGATGTCGAAGCCAATCGGAATAATGCGCTCGGGCCGGCCGACGAACGTCTCGTCGAACCAGATCTCCAATGCCTGCTTGCGGGCGCCGGCCGGCGCGGCCTGGATGCCGTAGCGGACTTCCGCCAGCGTCACCGCGCTGAAGAAGACTTCGTCCGGCGACCGGTTGGCCAACCACGCGACCACCTGCGCCGAGGGCGACTTCTTTGTCGGCTCGCTGATGACGTTCGTGTCGAGCAGGAAGGTCAAAGGTCGATCGGCCGACCGGGGGCCGGGTCGCGTGAGAAGAGGGTGTGGGCCTCTTCGTCAGTGAGCACCCGCGCCGCAGGGTCGAGCAGGGCTTCGATGAATGACCCGCGCCGTCCGCTCGCCTCCTCCCAGTCGGCTTCCGAGACCACCACCACCGCGGGCTTGCCGTTGCGGGTGACGCGCTGGGGACCCTCGCTGCGCGCCCGCTCCACCACCTCGCTGAATTTGGCCTTGGCCTCGGCCAGGCTCCAGGAATCGTCCGCCACGTCACACTCCATGACTAGTATGACCAACATAGTCAAACAGGTCGGCCGCCGCCATCACTTCATGATCCAGGGATCGAGGTAGGCGTAGCGCGGCTCGCCCATGCGGGAGGCGCGGAAGTGGCCGCGGTCCTTGTAGAGGGCGCGGCCGCCGAGGCTCAAGGGACAGGCGCCGGCCGGGCAGAGGTGGTCGAGCGGCTCGACCTCGACCGCACCCGCCGCGCGGGCGGCCTCGCCGATCAGGCGCAGCACCAGGGCGGCCCGGGCCGCGAAGGCGGCGCGGGGCAGCGGCGGCGGATCGAGGTCGCCGCGCCAGTAGGCCAGCTTGTAGAGCCGGAACGGATCGGCGTCGTCGGTCTGCGGCGTCGGCCCCACCAGCACCACCTGCTTGCCGGCCGCCCGCAGCCGGGCGAGGGCGGCGGTGAGCCGCTGCAGCTCCGCGGCGGCCAGCCGGTCGCGCGGCAGGGGCGCCGCGCAGCCGCCGCCGGCGGCGGCCAGGCAGGTGATGCCGGCGGGGGCGGCCGGCGAGGCGTCGTAGTAGATCACCCAGGCCGAGACGATCACCACCCGGCGGTAGGGCGCGGCCGCGGCCCAGCGGTAGGCGTCGTCGGCCCACCGGGCGCAGCGCGAGCCGGGCTTGGCGAGGCGCACGCCGGGGATCGGCACGCAGCCGGCGTCGGTCAGGAAGGCGGCGCCGGCCCCCTGGCGCACGTCGAAGACGTGCGCGTAGCGGGCGACGAGCTGCTGGGCGTGCGAGTCGCCCAGCACCAGCACCTCCCGCGCCGCCGGATCGCCGACGTAGCAGAGCTCGAGATCGCCGCGGGTCTGGCGCCGCCCGCAGTCGCCCGGAAACGCCCAGTCGTGCGCGGCCGCGTGGTCGTCGGCGAGGGCGGCGCGGATCGCCGGCGGGTCGCCCTGGGTGCGCCAGGCCTCGAAGCCCTGGGCGCCGATCGCGGCCAGCGACAGCCCGAGCACCGCGGCGACCGCGGCGGCCCCGGCCAGCGCCGGGCCGCGGCGGCCGGCGAAGATCCAGCCGGTCGCCGCCCGCTCGACCAGCCAGTAGGAGGCGAAGCCCGCGCCGATCGCCACCGCCGCGGCGGCCAGCGCCACCGGCCAGGTCAGGGCGACGCCCGCGTAGCGCAGGGCGACGATCAGCGGCCAGTGCCAGAGGTAGATCGAGTAGGAGGCCCGGCCGACCGCCGCGATGGCCGGGACGTCGGCCCAGAGGGTGCGCGGCGCCGCGCACGCCACCACCAGGGCCGCGCCGCCGACCGGCAGCAGCGTCACCGGCGAGGGCCAGGGCACCAGCGGTCGCGCCAGCCAGCAGCCGAGGGCGATCAGCGCCAGCCCCGCAACGTGCCCCACGGTGCGCACCGCGGCGCCCGCCGTCAGCCGCCGCTCCAGCCAGACGCAGAGGCCACCCGCCAGCAGCTCCCAGGCGCGGGCCGGCAGGCCGTAGAAGGCCTGGGTGGGCTGCGCCACGCCCTGCCAGAGCGCCAGGGCGAACGACAGCGCCGCCAGGCCCGCCAGCACCGCCCACAGCCGCCGCCGCAACGCCGGGAGCGCGAACACCGCCATCAGCAGCAGCGGGAACAGCAGGTAGAACTGCCACTCCACCGCCAGCGACCAGGTGTGCAGCAGCCAGTTGTCGCGCTCGTCCGGGGCGAAGTAGCCGCTGCGGCCGGCGAGCACGAAATTATCGGTGAAGGTCAGCGCCGCGGGCAGCAGGCCGGCGATGCGGGTGAAGGTCCACGGGTCGAGCAGGGTCGCCCCCACCGCCAGCAGCGCGGCGCACAGCGCCGCCAGGGCCGGCCAGATCCGCCGCGCCCGCGCCAGGTAGAAGCTCCAGAGCCCGAAGCGGCCCTCGGCCAGCCGGGTGACGATGATCCGCGTCATCAGGTAGCCGGAGATGACGAAGAACACGTCCACGCCGACGAACCCGCCCGGCAGCCCGGCCAGGTGGAAGGCGATGACGACCGCCACCGCCAGGGCCCGAAGGCCGTTGATGTCGGATCGGAAGTCGCCCGCCGCCGGGCGGCGCGGCGCGGCGGCGGGGTCGGCCACCCGGCGTCAGCCCGCCAGGTCCTCGCCCAGGATCGCCATCTCGAACAGGAAGCCGTCCTCGTCGTCGTCCTCGTAGACCACGGCGATGAACTCGCCGTTCAGCTCCACCTCGGCGGAGTCCTTCTGCCGCGGCCGGGCGATGACCTTGATCTGCGGGTTGCCGAACAGCTTGGCGAGGTGGTCCTGGATGGCGGTGACGCCCTTGGGGTCGAGGCTGGCGTCGACCGCCAGGCGCGCCTCGAACTGGAACGAGCCGTCCTCGTCCTCGTCCTCGGTGACGACGCCCAGCACCTTGCCCTTCAGCTCCACCTGCAGGGCGTCACGGCGGCCGGCCTTCATCCCCACCTGGAAGTGCGGATTGCCGAAGGTGCGCTTCAGGTAGGCCTGAATGCGGTTGGCTGCGGCTTGATCCAAGGCTGTGCTCCCGTCTGACCGGGCGCGACCCTAGCCTGCTTCACCGGCGGGGCAAGCCCGCCCGGGTGCTTCAGATCACGTAGTCGTAGGCGGCGTCGACCAGCGTCTGGTCCATGGTCTTGGACGGCTCGCCGCAGGTCGGGCAGTTGACCAGCCGCGCCGGCACGCCGACGGCCGTGCAGCCGGACGGGACCGGCTTGGTCACCACAGAGCCGGTGCCGATCTTGGCGTAGTCGCCGATGGTGATGTTGCCGATCACATGCGCGCCGGCGCCGATCAGCACGCCCTTGCCCACCTTTGGATGCCGCTCGACGCGCTCGGCGCTGGTGCCGCCCAGCGTCACCCCGTGCAGGATCGAGACGTCCTCGCCGACCACCGCCGTCTCGCCGATGACGATGCCGGTGCCGTGGTCGAAGAAGGCGCCCTTGCCGATCTGCGCCGCCGGATGGATGTCGACCTGGAACAGCTCCGACATGCGGCTTTGCAGGTAGAAGGCCATCGAGTCCCGCCCCTGGCGCCACAGCCAGTGGCCGACCCGGTGCGTCTGCAGCGCCAGGAAGCCCTTGAAGAACAGGAACGGCTGCACGTAGCCCTTGCAGGCCGGATCGCGCTCGAACACCGCCCGCAGGTCGGCCTCGGCGGCCGCGACGATGGCTGGCTCGGCGGCGAACGCCTCCTCGCAGGTCTCGCGCAGGCTCATCGCCCGCAGCTCCTGGTCGGAGAGCTTGCGCGCCAGCTGGTAGGAGAGCGCCCGGTCGAGCCCGTCGTGGCGCAGCACCACCGCGTTCAGCAGCGAGGCGAGGCTCGGCTCGGTGGCGGCGATGTGCGCCGCCTCGTTGCGCAGCGCAGCCCAGACCGGCGGGGCCGCGGCGGCATCGACGACTTCCAGGCGCTGGACCATGGCCGTCCGTTCCTTCCCTGGCGGCGCTCGTCGGCGCCTATCCTGCCTGGCGATATGGCGTGAGGGGCCAAGGCGCGCCAGTCAGAGTTTCTATCTAAAATCCCAGGCCCGCTGATTGCGAAGCCCCGGTGGAGGTTCTACCTCGCCGAGATTGCCCAAGTCCTTATGGGCAAATCCTCATGGGAAGCCGCCATTGTCCCATCCTGTTCCGCCGGCGCCTGAATTCGGCGAGGCGGCCCCGATCGAGGCCTCGCCGGCGACGCTCGCCTTCCTGGCCCGCCGCCGCTCGGCGTCGGCGATCGCGCTGACCGCGCCCGCCCCGAGCGAGGCGGAGCTGCAGACGCTGCTGCGGCTCGCCACCCGCGTGCCCGACCACGGCAAGCTCTCCCCCTGGCGGTTCGTGGTGCTGAAGGGCGAGGCCAAGCAGCGCTTCATCGCCGGCCTGGAGGCGATCGCCGCCCGGCGCGAGGGCGGCGAAAAGCTCAAGGCCAAGCTCGGCAAGCTCCGGGCTCCGCCGCTGACGCTGGCGGTGGTCTCGCGCCTGCGGCCGGGCGATATCCCCGAGTGGGAGCAGCGGCTCTCCGCCGGCGCCGTCTGCATGACGCTGATCATCGCCGCCCAGGCGATGGGCTACGGCGCCAACTGGATCACCGACTGGTACGCCTACGACGCCGAGGCCTGGACGCTGCTGGGCCTGGCGGAGGGCGAGCGCGTGGCGGGCTACGTGCACCTGGGCGCCAGCCCGGAAGCCCCGCTGGAGCGGGTGCGGCCGGACCTGGACACGCTGGTCAGCGAGTGGCGCCCCCCTCCCCCCTGAGGGGAGGGAACTTAGCCCGGATTTCTCACGCGGGTCGCGTTTGTACGGTTTGGGGCCTGAGGCGTATGGTCTTTGATGTTGAGGCGTGTGCGGTCGCCGCGGGCGAGGCGGTTGTGTGGTCGTTGGCGTGGTTTCGGTGCTGTTGATGGAG
>DASXEN010000081.1:0-4548 GCA_036490095.1 Caulobacteraceae bacterium | reverse complement strand
GGCGAGGCCGTTGCCGTAGCCGGGACCCAGGTGCAGCAAGGTGCAGGCGGGCTTGCCGGCCATCCGCCCGTAGCCGTCGGCCGCGCCGGTGGCGACGCCCTCGAACAGGCACAGCACCGGCCGCATCTTCGGCTGCCGGTCGAGCGCCGAGACGAACTGCATCTCGCTGGTGCCGGGATTGGCGAAGCAGGCGGTGACGTCGTTGTCGATCAGCGTCTCGATGAGCGCGTCGGCTCCGTTCATGCGCCTACCCCCAGGGTCTCGAGAAATCGGATCGGCGCGCCGCGGCCCTTGGCCACGACCTCGCCGTCGCGCATCACCACCTGGCCGCGGACCACCGTGGCCATAGGCCAGCCCTTGGCCTCCAGGCCGTCGAACGGGGTCCAGCCGACGCGGGTGGCCATGTCGGCATGGCGGATGGTGCGGCGCGCCTTCAGGTCGACGATGGTCAGGTCGGCGTCCCAGCCGACGGCCAGGCGCCCCTTGCCGGCGACGCCGAAGATGCGTTGCGGTCCGGCGCTGGTCAGGTCGATGAAGCGCTCCAGCGTCAGCCGCCCCTCGGCGACGTGGGTCAGCATCACCGCGACCAGGGTCTGCACCCCCGGCATGCCGGAGGGCGAGGCCGGGTAGGGCTTGGCCTTCTCCTCCAGGGTGTGCGGGGCATGGTCCGAGCCGAGGACGTCGACCAGGCCGTCGGCGACGCCGCGCCATAGCCCCGCCTGGTGGCGCTCGTCGCGGATCGGCGGGTTCATCTGCCCAAGGCCCTGCAGCCGCTCGTAGACGTCGGGGGCGGCCAGCGTCAGGTGCTGCGGCGTCACCTCGCAGGTGGCGACGTCCTTGTGGTCCGCAAGCAGCTCGATCTCCTCGGCGGTCGTCACGTGCAGCACGTGGACGCGGCGGCCGGTCTCGTGGGCGAGGCGCATGAGGCGCTCGGTCGACTTGATGGCGCAGGCCGCGGCCCTGGCGAACGGGTGGCTGGCCCAGACGCCGAGCCGCACCCGCGAACGGCCCTCGGTCAGGCAGCACTCGTCCTCGGAGTGGACCGCCACGCGCCGGCGGCCATGCTGCAGCACCTCGCGCAGATCGAGGTCGTCGGCCACCAGCAGCGGACCGGTGGAAGACCCCATGAACACCTTGACCCCGGCGCAGCCGGGCAGCCGCTCCAGCTCGGCCAGCGACCGGGCGTTCTGGCCGGTGGCGCCCACATAGAAGGCGTGGTCGCAGTGCGCGCGGCCGGCGGCGCGGGCGATCTTGTCGGCGAAGGCGTCGGCGCCGGTGGTGGTCGGATCGGTGTTCGGCATCTCGAACACCGCGGCGACACCGCCGAGCACGGCGCCACGCGAGCCGCTCTCGATGTCTTCCTTCCACTCCAGGCCCGGCTCGCGGAAATGCACATGGGTGTCGATCACGCCCGGCAGCACCGTCAGGCCCGCGGCGTCGAACACCTCGGCGGCCGACGCCTGGGAGAGGTCGCCGACGGCCGCGATCCGCCCCTGCCGCACGCCGACGTCCGCCGGGCCGCGGCCGGCATGGTTGGCCACCTCGCCGCCGCGGACGATCAGGTCGAAGGTGTCAGGCATCGATGGCGGGGACTCCGGGGGTCTCAGGCGCGAGCCGCCCCGCCGCGGTCTCCTCCAGCAGCGCCTCGGCCGCCGACATGACGCTGTCGGCCGACAGGTCGATCATGTGCCGCACCTGGGCGCTGAGCGCCGCGTCGATGCGGCGCAGCTCCTCGAAGGTGCGCGCGCCGCGCACCACCCGCACATTGTCGCCCCACGGGCGCCAGATGCGGTCGTCCGAGGGGCCGAACAGGGCGAGCGTCGGCGCGCCGGCGGCGGCGGCGAGCTGCGAGTAGCCGGTGTCGTTGCCGATGTAGAGCCGCGCCCGCTTCAGCGCCGCGTGGGCGGTGAGCAGGTCGGCCTTGCCCACCAGGTCGATCACCCGGTCCCTCGGCGCGGCGGCGCGCACGGTGTCGACCTCGTGCACGTGCGCCTTGTCGCCGAGCAGCAGCAGCCGCCCGCCCGCCATCGCCCCGCCCGGCGAGACCAGCCGGCGCACCACCTCGGCGAAGCGCTCGACCGGCCAGGCCTTGCCGACCCAGTCGGCGGCCGGCGCGGCGGCCAGGA
Source organism: Caulobacteraceae bacterium (assembly GCA_036490095.1). GTDB lineage: Bacteria > Pseudomonadota > Alphaproteobacteria > Caulobacterales > Caulobacteraceae > Acaudatibacter. Next base: position 2,422 of record DASXEN010000081.1, on the reverse strand, counting down.
TCGGGCCCTCACCGGCAGTCAGCGCGGCGGCCTTGGCGTCGGTCTCGGCGCTGACGAACAGGTAGGGGGCGGGCGGCTCGTCCTCCAGCCGCATCAGCCGCGCGGCCTCGATCAGCTTGTGCGCCGGCTCGTCGTCGGGCCGCCGCAGCGCCTTGCCCTTTGGCCGGAGGCGCCCGGCGATCACCCCGCCCGGCAGGTCGACCACCAGCGCCCACTGGCGCGCCCGGAGCGGCCCGAACGGGCCGAACCAGCGCCGCGCCGAGCGCTTGCGGTCGGTGACCATCAGCTGCGCCACCCGCGGCATGTCGGCGAACAGCGGCGCGACCTTGCGATTGGCGACGATGGTGAAGACCGGGGACGGCGCCTCGTCGTGCAGCTTTTTCAGCAGGCCGGACGCCAGCACGGCTTCGCTGACGTCGCCCGGCGCGATGAACAGGACGGGGAAGGTCTTGGAGGCCATCGTACGCCCTGTATAGGCGCCCTTTTCCTGGCGCTCCAGCGGGTGAGCCGCCACATTGCCGACATGTCCGAGCACATCGTGTCAGAACTTGGCCGCATCGCCCCACTTCAGAGCCGCGCGCTGATCGCCGTGGGCGGCGAGGACTGGCGCAACTTCCTGCAGGGACTGCTGACCCGGGACGTGGAAACCCTGGCGCCGCGGACCGTGCGCTTCGGCGCGCTGCTGACGCCGCAGGGGCGGCTGCTGTTCGACCTGTTCATCGTCGGGCGAGAGGACGGCTGCTGGCTGGACTGCCTCGCCGAGCGCCGCGCCGCCCTGCTGCAGCGGCTCGCCATCTATCGGCTGCGGGCCAAGGTGACGCTGGCGGTGGACGAGGCGCCGGTGCTGGCCGCCTGGGGCGCGCCGCCGCCCGGCGACGGCTGGCTCGCCGACCCGCGGCTGCCGGCGCTCGGCTGGCGAGGCTACGGCGCGGCGGGCGCGGCCAACGCCGAGGAGGCGGATTACGATGCGCACCGGCTGGCGCTCGGCGCGCCGGGGCCGCCTGACTGGGGCGAGGAAGCCACCTATCCGCTGGAGGCGGACTTCGACCTGCTGAACGGGATCGACTTCAAGAAGGGCTGCTTCGTCGGCCAGGAGACCACCTCGCGGATGAAGCGCCGCGGCGCGGTCAAGAGCCGGATGCTGCCGATCGTCTTCGACGGCCCCGCGCCCGCCGCCGGGACCGAGATACTGGCCGGGACCCTGCGCGCCGGCGAGGTGCTGTCGGGCGCCGCCGGCCGGGCGATGGCGCTGGTGCGGCTCGACCGCATCGAGGGCGCGGCGCTGACGGTGGAGGGCCGGGCGTGCACGGTCGAACGGCCGGGGTGGTTCGGGGGCTAGCCGGCGGTCGCCGTCCAGGACGGCCCTGGGAGGCGCTGGGAAGGCCGCTGAGGGGCCGCGCGCGAGGTGGGTGGTAGGGTACTAGCGGTAACCTAGAACGGCCGCGTGCGGGGCCTTTGCGGGCGATTCTGGGCCTCTCAGCTTAGCCGGGTACTCGCGCCCAACCCATGGTAGCGGAAATTGCCAGTCCTCCGCTTGCGGCGGAGGTTTTGTGTGACACCGCGCCAACGTCCGCTACAGCGTGCGCCGACACCAGGGACCCGCCGCTCGACAAGCATGACCGAGCCGACACCCGAGCCCGAGCCGGGGCGCTTCGACATCGTGGTCGACGTCGAGCGTCCGCACGGCTCGGTGCAGCACTATTTCCACTTCCTGCTGGGCCACCTCGTCCCGCTGGTCAGCGCCTGGGACGACTTCGGGCTCGATCCCGACGTGCGGCGCATCTTCGTCAGGAGCTGCGCGGTGCTCGACCCGCTGCTGTTGGAGTTCGAGCTGCCGAAGCTGGCGATCGTCCCCCGCGAGCAGCACTCGCAGCTGTTGCGGGACGCGGCGGCCGGCGGGCTGCGCGCCGTGGCGCTGGCGGCGCGCGACGACGCCGACCTTTTCGATCGGGAGGTCTTCGCCGCGGCGCAGCGGCGGATCTTCGAGCGGCTGGGCGCCTCGATCGACGCCCACGCCGCCGCTCTGAGGCGGATGCTTCCCGCGACCTGGCCAAGGATCGTCTTCATCGACCGGGCCCCGCCCGACGCCTTCTACGGCAGCGCCGACGCCGAGATCCGCACGGCCGGGGCGCAGCGGCGGTCGATCGCCAATGTCGGCGAGGCGCACGCGGCGCTGGAGGCGCAGTTCGGCCAGGTGCTTTTCACGACGCTCGAGGGCAGGAGCCTCGCCTACCAGATAGCGCTGTTCCACCTGGCCGACATCGTGGTCTGCCAGCATGGCGCGGCGCTGGCCAACCTCGTCTGGTCGCGGCCGGGCGCCAGCGTGGTCGAGATCATGCCGCGGCACGCGACGCGGGCCAGCAGGAACCGCGGGTTCTGGGCCTTCGAGCGGCTGGCCGGGCGGCTCGGGGTCAACTACCGC
>DASXEN010000076.1:0-58565 GCA_036490095.1 Caulobacteraceae bacterium | reverse complement strand
TCCATCACCGCGACCAGCGGCTTCGGATAGACCATCAGCAGGTGGTTCAGCCGGTATTCGGTGTGGAAGAACCGGAACGCCGCCTCGCCATCGGCCGCAGCGCTATCGGCCAGCATGCGGATGTCGCCGCCGGCGCAGAATCCGCGCCCCTCGTGGTCGATCAACACCGCGCGGACGCCCGGATCGTCCCGCCAATCGAGCAGCGCCGCGCTCATCGCCTCGCACATGCCGAGCGTCAGCGCGCCGAGCGCCTCGGGCCGGTTCAGCGTCAGCCGGCCGAGGCCGCCTTCGCGGCGGACGATGAGCTCCTCAGACATCGGGGCTGTCACCGCAGATCGAGCAACGGCACGTTCCGGGCCGTGCCGGCGGCCAGCAACCCACCATCGCGGGACGCCAGGGGAAGGCCAGCGCGCATGGCTTGCCAGAGATACAGGGCGTCATAAATTGACAGTCGCTCGCTCCGCGCCAGATCCAGGATCGCATCATACGTCGGCGGGCTCGGCGGCGGCTCAATCTCGATATCGTACGCCGACAGGCTCTGCAGCGCTTGCGTCGTCAAGTGCGGAGCCGACCGTCTGATGCGCTCGAGTTTCAGAAGCGTGTTGCGCACCTCGACCGGAAAGATGTGCGGCGCCTCGAAGTCATGCAGATGCGCCTCGGCGAGCAGGACTTCGGTGGCGGCGGTGCCTTGGCCGGCGACCAACCATGCGACCGCTACGGAGGCGTCGAGCACGAGTCTCAGGCGCGGCCCTCTTCAATTGCGGCCTTCCAGTCGAAGTCTTCCTCGATCCCGTAAAGGCGCGCCATCTCGTCCCTGACGGCGCGAATGCGCGCCGCGGCCTCGGGCCCTGGTCTCGCGCGCCCGGCATCGGCGGGGACGAGCCTCGCCAGCGGCTTGCCGTGGCGCGTGATCGTCACTTCCTCGCCTGCAGCAACCTCGTCCAGCAACGCGGAGAAGTGCGTCTTGGCTTCGAGAACGCCGACTTCCTTCATGAAACCAGCCTGACCATCATTCTGGTCAGAATATGCGCCTCGGCCTCGATGCCTGCAAGGCTCACCGCAGCAGCTCCCGGGCGATGATCACCCGCATGATCTCGTTCGTGCCTTCGAGGATCTGGTGGACGCGCAGGTCGCGGACGGTGCGCTCCAGCGGATAGTCCCTCAGGTAGCCGTAGCCGCCGTGCAGCTGCAGCGCCTGGTTGGCCACGTCGAAGGCGGCGTCGGTGGCGAAGCGCTTGGCCATGGCGCAGAGCTTGGTGGCGGCCGGGTCGCCGGCGTCGAGCGCGGCGGCGGCGCGGCGCACCATCAGCCGCGCGGCCTCCAGGTCGGTCGCCATGTCGGCGAGCTTGAACTGCAGCGCCTGGAAGTCCTTCAGCGGCCGGCCGAACTGCTTGCGCTCGGCCAGGTAGGCCTTGGCGGCCTCGAACGATTGGCCGGCGCCGCCGAGGGCGCAGGCCGCGATGTTCAGCCGCCCGCCATCGAGGCCCATCATGGCGAAGCGGAAGCCCTGCCCTTCGTCGCCGATGCGGTTCGCCGCCGGCACGCAGACATTGTCGAAATGCACCATGGCCGTGGGCTGGCTGCGCCAGCCGAGCTTCTTCTCCGGCGCGCCGAACGAGAGCCCCGGCGTGTCCTTCTCCACCACAATCGCCGAGACGCCGCCGGCCCCGTCGCCGCCGGTGCGGGCCATCACCACGTAGATGTCGGAGACGCCGGCGCCGGAGATGAAGGCCTTGGCGCCGTTCAGCACATAGTCGTCGCCCTCGCGCCGGGCCGAGGTCTTCAGCGAGGCGGCGTCGGAGCCGGCGCCGGGCTCGGTGAGGCAGTAGGAGGCGATCAGCTCCATGCGGGCCAGGCGCGGCAGGTAGCGCTGCCGCAGCGCCTCGCCCGCGAACCGGTCGATCATCCACGAAGCCATGTTGTGGATCGAGAGGAAGGCCGCCGTGGAGACGTCGCCGGCGGCCAGCGCCTCGAAGACGATCGCCGCATCCAGCCGCGTCAGGCCGGAACCGCCGACGTCCTCCTTCACGTAGAGCGAGGCGAAGCCCAGCTCGGCCGCCTTCCGCAGCACTTCGACCGGGAAGTAGGCCTCCTCGTCCCATCGGGCCGAGTGCGGCGCCAGCTCGGCCTCGGCGAAGGTGCGCGCGGCGTCCTCCAGGGCGCGCTCATCCTCGCTGAGAGTGAAGTCCACGCCGCCGGCTCCTAGCGCATGGTCGGCATGATGAAGCTGGATTCGCCTTCCAGCCGGCTCTCCGGCCAGCGGGCGGTGACCGTCTTCACCTTGGTGTAGAAGCGCACCCCTTCCAGGCCGTGCACGTTGGCGTCGCCGAAGGCCGAGCGCTTCCAGCCGCCGAAGGTGTGGTAGGCGACCGGCACCGGGATCGGCACGTTGATGCCGACCATGCCGACGTTGACCCGGGCGGCGAAGTCGCGAGCGGCGCGGCCGTCGCGGGTGAAGATGGCGACGCCGTTGCCGTAGGCGTGGCGCGAGGGCAGCTCCAGCGCCTCCTCGAAGCTGTCGGCGCGGACGATCTGCAGCACCGGGCCGAAGATCTCGTCCTGGTAGGTCTTCATCGCCGGCCTCACCTGGTCGAACAGGCTGGGGCCGATGAAGAAGCCCTTCTCGTGGCCCTGCAGCGAGAAGCCGCGGCCGTCCAGCGCCAGTTCCGCGCCCTCGTCGACGCCGAGCTGGATGTAGTCCTCGACCCGCTTGCGGTGCGCGGCGGTGACGACCGGGCCGTACTGGGCGTCCGGATCGGTGGCGACGCCGACCTTCAGCGTCTCGACCTCGGCCAGCAGCCGGCGGCGCAGCTCGTCGGCCGTCGCCTTGCCCACCGGCGTCACCACCGGCAGGGCCATGCAGCGCTCGCCGGCCGAGCCGTAGGCGGCGCCGACGATGTCCTTCACGGCGCTGTCGAGGTCGGCGTCGGGCAGCACGATGCCGTGGTTCTTGGCGCCGCCCATGGCCTGTACGCGCTTCCCGTGCGCCGCGCCGGTGGCGTAGACGTAGGCGGCGATGTCGGACGAGCCGACGAAGCTGACCGCCATGATCTGCGGATGGGCGAGGATGGCGTCGACCGCGTCCTTGGCCCCGTGCACCACGTTCAGCACGCCGGGCGGGCCGCCGGCCTCGACGAACAGCTCGGCGAGCCGCACCGGCACGCTCGGGTCCTTCTCGGACGGCTTGAGGATGAAGGCGTTGCCGACCGCGATGGCCACCGCGAACATCCACATCGGGATCATGGCCGGGAAGTTGAACGGGGTGATCCCGGCGACGACGCCGAGCGGCTGGCGCATCGAATAGACGTCGATCCCGGGCCCCGCGCCCTCGGTGTACTCGCCCTTGGTGGCGTGCGGGATGCCGCAGGCGAACTCCACCACCTCCAGGCCGCGCTGCACGTCGCCCCTGGAGTCGGCCAGCACCTTGCCGTGCTCGGACGAGAGCAGGGCGGCCAGCTCGTCCATGTTGGCCTCGACCAGGCGCTTGAACTCGAACATCACCCGCGCGCGGCGCTGCGGGTTCAGCGCCGCCCAGCCGACCTGGGCGCGCGCGGCGCCCTGCACCGCCTCGTCGACCAGCGCCGCGTCGGCGAGGCCCACCCTGGCCTGCACCTCGCCGATCGAGGGGTTGAACACGTCGCCGGTCCCGGCCGGCGCACGCTGCACGGCCTTGCCGTCGATGAAATGGGGAATGTCACGCATGGGGGAAAATCCGGCTTCGATGGCTGGTCTATAGCACCGCGAACGGGCGGCGATCACTTCGTCGGGGCGGTGTCGGGGAAGGAAATCGGCACTGCGTTCAACGCCCCGCCCCAGGGCTGCGGCTGCAGGCTCAGCGCCGGACCGCCGGCCTCCTTGGTGGCGCCGCGGTCGATGTAGACGACGGTGACGGGCAGCGGCATGTCGGAGAGCACGGCGAACACGCAGCCGACGTGCAGCGTGTGCTTGGCGCCGACCGCCCACGGATGCTGGGCGCTGGGCGCGAAGCCGAGCCGGCAACTCTGGTCGCCGGCCACCACCACGATCTCCTGCGCTGCGTCGGCGGCCGTGGCGGTGGAGGTGGCGGCGATGTCGGCAAGGTAGCGGCCGGCGGTCATGGCCGGGATCACGCACTGGGCGCGGCCGGCGTCCACCACCCGGCACGCGGCGGCCGGGATCGCCGGCTCGGTGTAGCCGGCCATCGCGAAGGCACGCGGCGGCGTCGGCAGGGCGGGGCCGGGCCTCGGCGCGGGGTTGGGCGGCGGCTGCGGCTGCGGGGCAGCCGAGGCCGAGGCGAAAGAGAGGGCGGCGGCTGCGGCGGCGAGGGCGAACGAGCGCATGGGCATCTCCTGGCGCCGCGGGCGCGGCCAGCCTGCTTATCGCTCCCGCGGCGGCGGCACAAAGGCCCGGTTGCGGCGGCTTGACTTGCGCCCGCCGCCCGCGCTGTTGGCTGGCCGGACGAGCGGTGGGAGGCGCGCATGATCCGGAGCCTGGCATTGGGCGTGGTCGGCCTGCTGGCCGGTGGCGCGATCGCATTCGCCGACGCACCCGCCGCCGCGCCGTCCACCACCGCGCCGTCTAGCCCGCCGCCGAAGGTGAAGATCGACACCGGCGCCCTCGTCGGCGCGCGGGTCGAAGCGGCGCGCGTGTTCCGCGCCATCCCCTACGCCGCCCCGCCGGTCGGGCCGCTGCGCTGGCGCCCGCCGCAGCCGCCCGCGCCCTGGCCGGGCGCGCGTCCCGCCGCCGAGGACGGCCCGGCCTGCCCGCAGGTGACTTATCCGGGCGGCCGCACCAACGGCGGCGGCTACGCCGGACCCACCAGCGAGGACTGCCTGACGCTGGACGTCTTCACGCCGCTGCATGCCGCGCACGCGCCGGTGATGGTGTGGATCTTCGGCGGCGGAAACGTCGCCGGCGCCGACTCCATCCCGCCCAACGACGGCCGCTTCTTCGCCCGCGACGGGGTGGTGCTGGTGGCGATGAACTATCGGCTGGGGGCGCTGGGCTTCTTCGCCCACCCGGCCCTGACCGCCGAGGCCAAGCCCGGCGAGCCGCTGGCCAACTACGGGCTGATGGACCAGATCGCCGCGCTGAAGTGGGTGAAGCGCAACATCGCCGCGTTCGGCGGCGATCCGAACAACGTGACCATCTTCGGCGAGTCGGCCGGCGGCGACGACGTGCTGACGCTGATGGCGACGCCGGCGGCGCGCGGGCTGTTCCAGAAGGCGACGGTGCAGTCCGGCGGCGGCTGGGGGGCGCCGACGACGCTGGCGGACGCCGAGGCGGCCGGCGTCGCGCTGGCCCAGAAGCTCGGCCTGCCGGCCGCCGCCAGCGCCGAGCAGCTGCGCGCACTGCCGGCGGACCAGCTGGTGGCGGCCGGCCGCGGCGGCGGCCCGGTCGTCGACGGCCGCCTCCTGGTCGAGACCGCCGAGCAGGCCTTCGCCCGCGGCCACCAGGCGCCCGCGCCGCTGATCATCGGCTCCAACACCTGGGAGGCCTCGCTGCTGCCGCCCAGCGCCTACGCCGCCTACGCCGCGGCGCTGAAGCCGCAGGTGCGCGCCGCCTATCCGGACGAGGCGGCCGATCCCGCCGGCCTCGCCCAGGCGGCCTTCACCGACGCGGTGATGGGCGCGCCGGCGCGCTGGTTCGCCGCCCGCCAGTCCGTGAAGGCCCGCGCCTGGCTCTACGAGTTCGCCTATGTGCGCATGGTGCGGGTGGGCAGGATCCGGGGCGCGAACCACACCTCGGAGAACCCCTACGTGTTCGACACCCAGTTGATCGTGCCGAACTACGCCTCCGAGATCGTCGACAAGGACCGGGTGGCGGCCACCTTCATGCACGCCTGCTGGGTCGGATTCGCCAAGACCGGCAAGCCCACCTGCCAGGCCGCCGGCCGCGCCTGGCCGGCCTACGCGCCGCAGACCGACGAGCTGATGGAGTTCACCTCGCCGCCGATGATCGTCCAGCACTACCGCAAGGCGCCGCTCGACGCCCAGGAGACTGCTCAGGGCGCGGCGATCGCCCCTTAGGCCCCCGCGGCGCGCGCCCGCTTCATCGCGAACATCGCCGCGTCGGCGTCGGCGAGCAGGTCCTCGGCGTCGCGGACGGCGTCGATCTGGCGTACGCCCCAGCTGACGCGGATCGGCGAGAGCCAGTCGCCGGCCGACACCGGCTCGGATTCCACCAGCCGCGCCAGCATCTCGGCCTTGGCGTGGGCGGTATGCAGGTCGGCCTGCACCAGCAGCACGGCGAACTCGTCGCCGCCCATGCGGCCGACGACGTCGGACTCGCGCACATGGCTGGCGAGGCGGCTGGCGACCGCCTTCAGCGCCGCGTCGCCCGCGGCATGGCCGAAGCGGTCGTTGACGCCCTTGAGGTCGTCGAGGTCGAAGTAGACCAGGCTGGCGGGAATCTCATAGCGCTGCGCGAAGGCGGCGACGCGCCTGACCTCGCGCAGGAAGGCGCGGCGGTTCTTGGCGCTGGTCAGCGGGTCCTGGTCGGCGGCGGCCTCGGCCTCCAGCAGCCGCACCTTCAGCCGCTGCATCTCCGAGCGCAGGTCGTCGAGCTCGATCACCAGGGCGGCGATCGCCGCGCGCACCGCCGGCGTCAGCTCCGGCTCGGCGACGCCGAGGAACTCGACGCGGTCGACCGGCATCGCGTCGCCCACCACCTTGGCCCCGGCCATGGCCAGGTTGCGGCGCCGGATGGACGCGAACGGCTCGCTGCGGGCGCTTGAAACTTTCATCCTGCGAATCAGCAACACGGTTAATGCCAAAATCCTAGGCGGGCTCGGTTGCGAGCGTAAAGCGGGCGCCTATACTCCGCGCCTTTCCGGGAAGGGCTGGCATGGACACGGCGGCGCCTGTGGCGCTCATCATGGGGAGCCGTTCCGACTGGCCTACGCTGAGGCTTGCGGGCGATGTGCTGTCCGAGCTCGGCATATCCTGGAAGGCGCGCGTCATTTCCGCGCACCGCACGCCGGAGCGGCTCTACGCCTTTGCCAAGGGCGCCGAATCCGCGGGTGTGAAGGTGATCGTCGCCGGCGCCGGGGGCGCGGCGCACCTGCCGGGCATGACCGCTTCGCTCACCAACCTGCCCGTCCTCGGCGTGCCGGTGCGCACCGCGACGCTCGACGGGCTCGATTCGCTGATGTCGATCGTGCAGATGCCGGGCGGCGTGCCGGTGGGCACGATGGCGATCGGCGAGGCCGGGGCGCGCAACGCCGGCCTTCTGGCCGCCCGAATCCTGGCGCTGGGCGATCCGGCGCTGGCGGCGCGCCTGGCGGCGTTCGCGGCGGCGCTGACCGCCGGCGTGCCCGACGAGGTCGAGGATTGACCGAAGGACGCTTTCCGCTGCCGCCGGGCTCGGTGATCGGCATCCTCGGCGGCGGGCAACTCGGACGGATGCTGGCCATGGCGGCCGCGCGGCTGGGCTTCGACACCGCCGTGCTCGACCCGGAGGGCGACGCGCCGGCGCAGCGCCTGGCGGCTCACTCGATCAAGGGCGCCTACGACGACCCGCAGGCGCTGGCGGCGCTGGCGGCGGTGGCCGACCTCGTCACCTTCGAGTTCGAGAACGTGCCGGCGCGGGCGCTGGACGTGCTGGCGGCCGAAGGCGCGGCGACCGCCCCCTCCGGCCGCGCCCTCGCGGTCTCGCAGGACCGCTGGGAGGAGAAGTCGTTCCTCAACGCGGCCGGCGCGCCCACCGTGGCCTTCGCGGCCGTGGACGGCCCCGGCGACATCGTCGCGGCGCTGGAGCGGCTGGGGCGGCCATTGCTGATCAAGAGCCGGCGCGGCGGCTACGACGGCAAGGGCCAGGCCTGGATCGAGCAGCCGGGCGAGGCGGAGGCGGTGTTCGCGGCGGTGGGCCGCCAGCCGGCGATCGCCGAGGCGCCGGCCGACTTCCGCCGCGAGCTGTCGGTGATCGCCGCGCGCGGCCGCAGCGGCGAGATCGCCCTCTATCCGCTGGCCGAGAACCACCACGAGGCCGGCATCCTGCGCCGCACGTCCGCGCCCGCCGCGGTGTCGCCGCAGACGCAGGGCCAGGCGGAGCGGATCGCCGCCACGCTGCTGGCGGCGCTGGACTATGTGGGCGTGATCGGCATCGAGCTGTTCGAGCGCGACGACGGCCGGCTGCTGGTCAACGAGTTCGCGCCGCGCGTCCACAACACCGGCCACTGGACGCTGGACGGCTGCGAGGTCGACCAGTTCGAGCAGCACATCCGCGCCATCGCCGGCTGGCCGCTCGGCCCCACCGACGCCATCGCCCGGGTGGAGATGACCAACCTGATCGGCGACGAGGCCAACGACTGGGCGCGGCTGGCGTCCGAGCCCGAAACGCGCCTGTGGCTCTACGGCAAGGCCGAAGCACGCCCGGGCCGGAAAATGGGCCACGTGAACCGGCTGGGGCCGCTGAAGGGGTAGGTGGTTTCGGCGATCCTGGCTTTTTTGAGCTACGGAAAACACGGCAAACACGGACGGGCCGCCTACCCGCCATCCACTCGACAGTGTCATCCCGGAGAGCCCGCCGTCAGGCGGGACTCATCCGGGACCTACTTTCCATGAAGGGGCTGAGGAGATCCCGGATGACTCCGCTGCGCGGGTCTCCGGGATGACACTGAATGGGCGGAGGCGGACTGGGTCCCGTCCGTGTTTGCCATGTTTTCCGTGGTTCAAAACCCGAGTCCTCTCTCACAGGACTTCGCCAGGCCTACAGCCGCCCGTACCGTAGCCGGCCGAGCGCGCCTGCGGTCCATGCGCCGACATGCAGCCGGCCCATCCGCGCCTTGAAGCGCTCGAACTGCATCACCGCCTCGATGCGGCGATCGAGGTGGGTCTCGGCGGCGGCCGCGCCATCCGCCATCCGGACGGCGAGCGTGCCGGTCAGGATGCCGGCCAGCAGGGCGCGCTTGGTGTAGTGGTTCTCGTCGGTGGCGGCGTCGCCGGCCCAGCGCCAGATGGCGTCGGCGCTTTCCCAGACGAGCCGCAGGCCGAGCGGCGCATTGGCCGGCAGGGCGAGATAGCCAGCCCAGCGGCGCGTCGCGGCCTCGTGCGCCATCGCCGCGTCGATGCGGGCCAGCGCGCCGCGGCGGATGCGCAGGCGGATCTTCAGCGTCGCCGGATCGACGCCGGCCAGGGCCGCCATCGCCGCCGCATCCCCGGCGCGCGAGTGCAGCGCCGCCAGGTCGCGCGGGCCGTTCGGCAGCAGCAGCTCTGTCTCGCCCTTGGAGAAGCCGGCCGCGGCGCCCGCCGCGTAGGCCATGCGCCAGGTCCAGCCCAGCTCTGGCGCCAGCCGCAGCGCCTGGGCCAGGACGCGGGACTCGGCGTCGGCCGCCCAGTCGTCGGCGAGGCCGGCGGCGGGCGTATCCGGCTTGGCGAGGTCGCTCATCGGCCCCATCTAACGACTGGGCCGTCTGTGGACAATCGCGGGGCCTTCTGTTATCAGCCGCGCCCTCAATCCGGACGCCGCACCAGAGGAGGACGTGTCATCGTCCAGATTTTCGTACGCGACAACAACGTCGACCAGGCGCTGAAAGCGCTGAAGAAGAAGATGCAGCGCGAAGGCTCGTTCCGCGAGATGAAGCGGCACGTGCACTACGAAAAGCCGTCCGAGAAGCGCGCCCGCCAGAAGGCGGAAGCGGTGCGCCGCGCCCGCAAGCTGGCCCGCAAGCGCGCCCAGCGCGAAGGCCTGATCGCCGCGCCGAAGAAGCCGGCGCGCACTTAAGCGCGCCGCTCTAGCCGGCCCAGAAGCCGAAACTGAACAGCATCGCCTCGACCCCGAGGCCGAGCGAGCACGCCAGCGTCCAGAGCCGGTCGAACACCGGACGGCGCCCCAGCATCGCCGGGACCAGGAACAGCGACGGCAGCGCCAGCGCATAGCGGTGCATGCCGAGCGCGTCGCCCGAGGTCAGCACCACCGCCAGCGTCGCCGCGCCGTAGAGCGCCAGCGGCTTGTCGCGGGCCCAGATCATCACCGTGGTGGCGACGGCGGCGACCAGCCCCACGAACTCCAGCAGATAGTAGGCTCGCGCCTGCGGGGCGCCGGCGACGAGGCTCTGCGCGGCCTCGGTCCAGGCGTCCCAGGAATCGCCGACGGCGAACGGCCAGCGGCCGAAGTAGCGGGTCTCGACGAAGTCGAAGTCGGCGCCCAGCAGCCAGCGCCAGACCAGGTAAGCGAGCGCCGGCGCGAGCGCGAGGACGGCCCGCGGCAGCGTCCGCCGCTCGCCGGCGAAAAGCCAGGTGGCGGCGAACGGGACCACCAGCAGCACGCCGGTGGCGCGGGTGAAGACGGCGCCCGCCGCCAGCGCCGCCGCCCAGCCCCAGCGGTCGCGCTTCAGCAGCGCCAGCGCACCGAACGAGAGCGCCAGGAACAGCGCCTCGCTGTAGACCTGCGCCAGGAAAGCCGCCGCCGGCCAGACCGCGAGGTAGAAGGCCGCGCGCAGCGGCTCGCCGCTCGCGCCCTCGTCCGGCGCGTCGTCGCTGCGCGCCAGGTCGGCGATGGCGATCATGGCGAAGAGGGCCGCGATCAGCGAGACGATTACGCCGGCCAGCGTCGCCGCGCCGGCCGGATCCACGCCCAGCGCCGCCAGCGGCCGCGCGATCAGCCCCATCGCCAGCGGGTAGCCGGGAAAGAAGGCGTGGTTCAGCGACACCCAGGTTGGATGCTCGCGCTTCGGCGCGGCGATCTCGGCGTCCGGCGTCGAGTTGGGGCTCGCGGCCCGCATCTGCGGGTCTTCGTAGCCGTGCAGGGCGATGGAGATGTAGAACTCGGAGTCCCAGGCCGCGTGGCCCTTCAGCAGTGGGCTCCGCAGGTAGGGATGGCGGGCGGCGCTGGCGCCGCTGCTCCACGACCCGGTCCAGTCGAACACATTGTCGGGGCGCTTCAGGTCGAAGCGGTCCTGCACCCAGCCCTGGTAGCCCACCAGGAGCACCGCCCAGCCGAGCCAGACGAGCACGACGCGGCGGACCCAGCCCTGCGAAGCGGTGCGCTCGGCCATCCGGCGGCTAGCGGAAGTCGTCCCCGACGAACACCGAGGCCAGCTTCACCCCCTTGGCCGCGAGGTTCTCGGTCCCGCCTTCCTGGCGGTCGACCAGCACCAGGGCGTCGGTGACGATGGCCCCGGCGGCGCGCGCCGCGTCGATCGCCTGGAGCACCGAGCCGCCCGTGGTCGCCACGTCGTCGGTGACCAGCACCCGCTTGCCCTGCAGGCTCTCGCCGGACGTCAGGCCCTCGACCACCTCGCGGGTGCCGTGGTCCTTGGCCGCCTTGCGCACGAAGAAGGTCTTCACCGGCCGGCCGTGGATGTCGCTGACCGCGGCCAGCGCGGCGATCACCGGCACCGCCCCCATCTCGATGCCGCCGACGTAGTCGACGCCGGCCGGCACGCGGGCCAGGAAGGCCTCGGCGCACAGCCGCGCCCCGCGCGGGTCCATCATCGTGGGCTTGAGGTTGAGGTAGAGGTCGCTCTCCCGGCCCGACGCCAGGGTGAACCTGCCCAGCCGCATCGACCGGGCCCGGATCATCTCCAGCAGCTCCGATTCCCCCTGCCCGCGCGTGCGTTCGAGCTTGGCGACCTGGGCCATGTCGGGCTCCTTCGGCTGAGTCGGGGATCGCAGCGAAGATCGCGGCGCGGACGGGCGCAAGTCAAGCGCCGCTCGCGGCTCCCAAGACCCTATCGCTCGCCGCGCCCGGCGACGCCCGCCAGCAGCAGCCGCAGGTCGAAGCGGCCGCTGGCCAGCGCGCCGGTACGGAAGGCGCGGCCGGCGATCCACAGCTCCGCGCCGGTGGTGGCGAACATCAGCGCCGCGGTGCCGACGATCTGCCAGAGCGGCGGCCCGCTGGCGGCGCGGGCGGCCATCAGGAACGGGGTGAACGGCGGGATCCAGGAGAGCGTCGCCAGGATCGGCGCATCCGGGTGCGTCACCGCCTGGCCCATGAAGACGATCGGCACCGTCAGCAGGATCATCAGCGGCCCCAGCAGCGTCTGGGCGTCGCGCGGCGTCTCGCAGAAGGCGCCGATGGTGGTGAAGAGGGTGGCGTACATCAGGTAGCCGCCGACGAAATAGAGCAGGAAGTAGAAGATCAGGCCGTGCTGCAGCAGCACCCCGGCGATGTCGGCCAGGAGCCGCGGGTCGCGGCTGAAGAAGCCGAAGCCGGCCGCCGCCGCCCACACCGTCAGCGCCGAGGCGGTGACCGCGGCCGCGCCGAGGATCTTGCCGCCGATGATCTCCGGCACCGAGGCGGACGTGAGCAGCACCTCCAGGATGCGGGTCTGCTTTTCCTCGATGATGCTGTTGAGCAGGATGCCGGCGCCGGTCAGCGTCAGCGCGTAGAGCACGAAGCCGAGCGCCAGGCCGACGAACGACGGCAGGTTGTCGCGCGCCGAGACGCGCGTTCCCTCGCTCTTCGGCGAGAACTGCGCCAGCTGCGGGCGGTAGGCGTCGATGGCGGCGATGCGCTCGGGCGTCAGGCCCGCGGCCTGCAGTCGGGCGCGGCGCACCGCCCCCGCCAGGGCGGCGTCGAGGCGGGCCGAGATGCCCGGCTCGACGATGTTGCGGGTCCACAGGTCGAGCGCCGGGTCGGCGGCCGACCCGTGCACGATGGCGACGTCGTCGAGCTTGCCGCCGCCGGGCAGGCGGGCCTCGTCCGAGAGGTAAGGCCGCAGGGCGCGGCCGGCGGCGGCCGCGTCGGCGAACGGCGCGCCTGGCGCCGGCACGATCACGGCGGGCAGACTGGGCGCGGGCCCGGGCGCGCCCGGCGCGGTCGCGGCCGTCGGCGTGGTCAGCGCGGCGGTCAGCACCTGGACGTAGCCGCCGCCGGTCAGGTCGACGACGGCGACGCGCGGCGCCGGCGCGAGGTGGGCGCTCATGCTGGTGGCGAAGATCGCCATCAGCAGGCCCAGCGGCATCAGGCAGATCGACAGCCAGAAGCCGACCGTGCGCACGAAGGCCAGGTATTCGCGCACCGCGATGGTGAGGAGGCGGCTCATGCGGCGGCGGCCCGCTCGGTGAGCACGATGAAGGCGTCGTGCAGGTGCGGCTCCTCCAGCTCCAGGCGGCTGACGGCGAGGTTGCGGTCGAAGACGGCCTTCAGCGCCGCGGGGGCCGGTGCGCCGGCGGCGAGCGCAGCGGTGAGGCGCACGCGGCCGCCGTCCAGGAACTCGGCGGAGATGTGCTCCAGGCCGGGCGCCCCGGCCAGCGCGTCGGGCGAGAGCTCGCCCTCGACCACCAGGCGGCGCGGAGCGGCCTGGCAGGCCTCGGCCACGGCGCCGTCGAACACCTTCCGGCCGCCGGCGATCAGCACCACCTGGTCACAGAGCCGCTCGGCGTGCTGCATCACGTGGGTGGAGAAGATCACCGTGGCGCCGCGGGCCGCGAGGCCGCGGATGACGCCTTCCAGGCTCTGCTGGTTGACCGGATCGAGGCCGGAGAAGGGCTCGTCGAGAATCACCAGCTCCGGCTCGTGGGCGATGGCCGAGAGCAGCTGCACCTTCTGCGCCATGCCCCTGGAAAGCGCGCGGATCTGCCGGTCGGCGGCCTCGCCGAGGTCGTTGTCCTCCAGCAGGCGGCGGGCGCGGCGGCGGGCCTCGGCGGCGCCGACGCCCTTCAGCCGGGCGAAGAAGGCGATGGCGCTGGTCGCTGTCATGCGGCGGTAGAGGCCGCGCTCCTCGGGCAGGAAGCCGATGCGGCCGCGCAAGGCCCGCCCGTCGGTCTCGCCCAGCACCTCGACGCGCCCGGCGCTGGGGGCGATCAGGCCGAGGATCATCCGCAGCGTGGTGGTCTTGCCGGCCCCATTGGGGCCGAGGAAGCCGAGGATGCGGCCGCGCTCGGCCTCGTAGGAAAGGTCACGCACGGCGGTGAAGGCGCCGTAGCGCTTGGTCACCCCGTCCAGCCGCAGCGCCGCATCCATGGCGAGGCTTTAGCCGACCAATCCTTATCAGGCCTTTGCACGCTCCAGGCCGCCGGCGGCCTGCTCGACGGTGAGGATGGCGCCGACGATGTGGCCGGCGTGCCGTTCGCCCAGCAGGCTGGCGTGGTTCGCGCCCGGCACATGGATGACGAAGCCGTGGCGGGCGGCGTCGGCCGGCGCGGTCTGGATGGCGTGGCGGGCGAGCGGCTGGCGGCCGTCGCCGGTCAGCACCACGGCGACCGGCAGGTCGGGATCGTAGGCGCCGGCGGCCCGCGCCTCGTCGGCGCTGGCGACCCACGCGGCCACCTCGGCGGCGGCCCAATGATTGTGGCCGGCGTCGGCGAAGGCGAGGCGCTTCTCGGCCTTGGCCAGCGGCGGCAGGCCGATGGCGTCGCCGAGCGCGCCGGCCAGCGGCCGCTGCACGCCGATCTGCGCGCCCCAGGCGGCCACCTTCGAGAGCCGGGCGAAGTGGCCGACGACGCTGGGTACGGCGGGATGATCCATCGCCTCGGGCGTTGTCGCGTCGACCAGCACCACGGCGCGGACCCGGGCCTGGTTGCGCAGCGCGAAGAGCCGCACGTGCATGCCGGCCATCGAGTGGCCGCAGACGATGTAGGGGCCGGCCTCCCCGAGAGCGCCCAGCAGGGCCTCCAGGTCGGCGACGATGGCGCGGCTGTCGCGCGGCTCGGGGCCCGGCTCGGAGAGCCCGAGGCCGGCGCGGTCGTAGGACAGCGAGCGCAGCCCCTCGGCCGCCAGCCGCGCCTGCACCGCCGCCCAGTCGGCCGAGAAGCCGAACGAGCCGGCCTCCAGCACCACCAGCGGACGCGCCGACGACGCCGGGCCGGCGAGCACCGCGCGCAGCGACCCGCCCTCGCCGATCTCGACCACCTGGCCTCGCTGCTGGGTCATCTCCAGGGCCGCGCTCATCGCAAATCACGCCTCGTCTCGTGCGGCCGCAGCTTCAGGGCCGCATGGTGAATGCAGGATGTATGGGGTGCGGGTGGGGCCACAAGCTGCGGGACGTGGCGCGGACGACACACTGGGACACGACCTCGCGCGGACGCGGCAAAGTCCTCAGACGCGCCAATGCGCTGATAGCCGTCCGCCAGCCTGCGCGGGCGTCGTATCGGCTTATGTTCCGATGCGGTATGTTGCGACCGAACAAAGATCGGAGCCGCCATGAGCGCCTCGAGAAAACTCGACCTTGATGATGAGTCGGCCGCGATCGTCGCCGAAGCGCTGACGTCGGGGGAATTCGACCGCCCGGAACAGGTGGTGCGCCAGGCGCTGCGTACTTGGCGCGCAGCCGAAAATCGGCTCGCTTCCTTGCGATCCGCGATTGACGAGGGCGCGTCGAGCGGGCCCGGTCTGCCGGCGGAGGACGTTTTCGCGGAATTGGAAACACGTTACCGGGCGATGCTGAGCCGCCCGGCTTGAAGCCCGTCTTCATATCGCCGCGCGCCGCCCTCGACCTCCGCGAGATCGGCGACTGGATCGCTCAAGACAATCCGCGCCGCGCGCTGACGTTCGTGGCCGAGTTGCGCGATCACGCGCTGAGGATCGGCCACGCGCCCGAAGCGCCGCCCCGACGAGACGACCTCGCCGACGGCCTGCGGATGGCGGTACATCGCCCATATCTGATCTTTTTCCGCATTGAAGCCGACGCGGTGCGCATCGAGCGGGTGCTCCACGGCGCACGGGACCTTCGCGGACTGTTCGGCGACCGTGACGCTCAAGGCTGAGCGCCCGTCGGCGTCACGTGCAGGAATGGCCAGATGCGGTCGTAGACGCCGCGCTCGGGCAGGTCGTCGTGGCCGCCGCCGGGCATGCGCACGAACAGCTTGGGCGAATTGGCGAGCGCGAAGAGCCGCTGGCCTTGCGCGAACGGGATCGTGCCGTCGCGGTCGCCGTGGGCGATCAGTACTGGCATGCGCACCTTGCCGATCCAGCGGTCGGACTCGAAGCGATCCTGCATCAGCAGGCGCACCGGCGCCCAGGGCAGCATGCCGGCGGCGACCTCGGTGGTGGAGGTGAAGGGCGACACCAGCACCAGCGCCCGGGCCGGATGGCCAGCGGCGAGGCGTACGGCGACGCCGCTGCCAAGCGAATGGCCCTCGATGACGATCATGCCTGGTGGATAGCGGGCGGCGAGCCAGGCGTAGGCCGCCTCCGCATCGGCGTGCAGGCCGGCCTCGGTGGGATGGCCGGAGGAGCCGGAATAGCCGCGGTAGGCCACCGCCAGCACGCCGACGCCGGCCCTGGCGATGATCCGCAGCCGGTCGGTCTCACCGATCAGGCTGTCGCCGTTGCCGCCGAAGTAGAGGATGGCCGGCTGGCTGGGCTTGGGCGGCAGCCACCAGGCGACGAGATGCTCGCCGTCGCGGGTGGTCAGCCGCCCCACCTGCACCGGCGGGCCGGCGGGGTCCGGATCGCGCAGGACCGGATCGGGGTGGTAGAGCAGGTCGCGCTGGAAGACATAGGCCGCAGCGACGGCGAGGCCCCAGAGGACGGCGAGCACCAGCGTACTGGTCAGGACTATCCGGCCGAGCGACGCGAACGCCGAGCGCAGCCGCGGCATGGTCAGAGCGCCCTCAGGATGCCCTCGACCATCTTCTTGGCGTCGCCGAACAGCATCATGGTGTTGTCGCGGAAGAAGAGCTCGTTCTCGACGCCGGCGTAGCCCGAGCCCATGCCGCGCTTGACGAACAGCACCGTGTTGGCCCGCTCCACGTCGAGGATCGGCATGCCGTAGATCGGGCTCTTCGGGTCGGTCTTGGCGGCCGGGTTGGTGACGTCGTTGGCGCCGATCACGAAGGCGACGTCGGCGGTGGGGAACTCGGCGTTGATGTCGTCGAGCTCGAACACCTCGTCGTAGGGGACGTTGGCCTCGGCCAGCAGCACGTTCATGTGGCCGGGCATGCGGCCCGCGACCGGGTGGATGGCGTATTTGATCTCCACGCCCTCGGCCTTCAGCTTGTCGGCCATCTCGCGCAGCGCGTGCTGGGCCTGGGCCACCGCCATGCCGTAGCCGGGGACGATGATCACCTTGGAGGCGTTCTTCATGATGAAGGCCGCGTCCTCGGCCGAGCCCTGCTTGACCGGGCGCGTCTCGACGCGCCCCGCCGCCGCGGCGGTCTCGCCGCCGAAGCCGCCGAGGATCACCGAGATGAAGGAACGGTTCATCCCCTTGCACATGATGTAGCTGAGGATGGCGCCGGACGAGCCGACCAGCGCGCCGGTGATGATGAGGGTGGTGTTCTCCAGCGTGAAGCCGAGCGCCGCCGCCGCCCAGCCCGAGTAGCTGTTCAGCATCGAGATCACCACCGGCATGTCGGCGCCGCCGATCGGAATGATCAGGGTGACGCCGGCGATCATCGCCAGGATCGAGGCGGCCCAGAACGCCCACTTGGCGTCGCCGCCGCTCCTCACCAGCAGCACGACCAGCACCACGATGGCGACGCCGATGGCGATGTTGAGCAAGTGCCTAGCGGGCAGCAGGATCGGCGCGCCGGTGAGGTTGCCGTTCAGCTTGCCGAAGGCGATCAGCGAGCCGGTGAAGGTGATGGCGCCGATGGCCACCCCGACCGAGAGCTCGATCAGGCTCTCCAGGCGCACGTGCGCGCCCTCGGCGATGCCGTAGGCGGCCGGCGCGTAGAGGGCGGCGGTGGCGACGAAGCAGGCCGCCAGGCCCACCAGCGAGTGGAAGGCGGCCACCAGCTGCGGCATCGAGGTCATCTTCACCCGCCGGGCGATCACCGCCCCGACGCCGCCGCCGACGATCACGCCGGCGGTGATCAGGCCGACGGTGATGGGGTCGAGCGCGTGCCGATACCAGAGCGTGGCCAGCGCAACCGCGACGGCCAGCGCCATGCCGCCCATGCCGAGGAAGTTGCCGCGTCGGCTGGTCTCCGGATTGGAGAGCCCGCGCAGGGTCAGGACGAACAGGACCCCCGACGCCAGGTAGGCAAGCGCGGCGACGTTGGCGTTCATCCTAGCCCCTTGCCCTCAATGCCTCGCCGGCCGAGCCGCGTCCCGACCATCGTCGGGATGTCCACCCACATCGCGAGCACGATTCCCAAGACGGCCATGATCGCGGCGAGCCACCAGTTGCGTTCGGCGGCGAAGTAGGCCGCCGAAGCGATCATGAAGAGCGGGCGCAGCGGGGCGAATACGAAGCGGCCGAGCCACGGCCGGGCGCCACGCGGCGTAAAGATGCTCGCGATCAGCAAGGCCGCGATCGCATAGGGCGCGACGAGCGGAACCCACTCGCTCACTTCGTGCGGTCCTTCTTGCGGTACATCGACAGCATGCGCTGGGTGACCAGGAAGCCGCCGAAGATGTTCACCGAGGCCAGGCCCACGGCCGCGGCGCCGACGCCCTTGGAGAACAGCAGCTGGCCGGGGGTGGCGCCGTGCATCGGCGCCGAGGCCGCCAGCAAAGCGCCGACCACGATCACCGAGGAGACGGCGTTGGTGACGCTCATCAGCGGCGTGTGCAGGGCCGGCGTGACGCTCCAGACCACATAGTAGCCGACGAAGATGGCCAGGACGAAGATCGCCAGGCGGAAGATGGTGGGATCGACGGCTTCCATCGGCTGCTCCTAGACCCCGGTCAGCGCCGGATGCACGACGCGGCCGTCCCTGGCCACCAGCGCGGCCTTGAGGATCTCGTCGTCGTAGTCGGGCGCCAGCTGGCCGTCCTTGACCAGCAGGCCGGCGAAGGCGGTGAGGTTGCGGGCGTAGAGGGCCGAGGAGTCGGCGGCGATGCGGCCCGGCAGGTTGGCGAGGCCGACCAGAGTGACGCCGCCGATCTCGATGATCTCGCCGGCCTTAGTTCCGGCGACGTTGCCGCCCTGCTCCACCGCCAGGTCGACCAGCACCGAGCCGGTCTTCATCGAGGCGACGTGCTCGGCGCTGACCAGCTTCGGGGCCGGACGGCCGGGAATCAGCGCCGTGGTGATGACGATGTCCTGCTTCCTGATGTGGTCGGCGACCAGGGCGGCCTGCTTGGCCTGGTATTCGGCGCTCATCTCCTTGGCGTAGCCGGCGGCGGTCTCGGCGGCCTTGAACTCCTCGTCCTCGACGGCGACGAACTTGGCGCCCAGGCTCTCGACCTGCTCCTTGGCGGCCGGGCGCACGTCGGTGGCGGTCACCACCGCGCCGAGGCGACGGGCGGTGGCGACGGCCTGCAGCCCGGCGACGCCCGCGCCCATCACGAACACCTTGGCCGCGGCGATGGTGCCGGCGGCGGTCATCATCATCGGCATCGCCCGGCCGTAGACCTCGGCCGCCTCGATCACCGCGCGGTAGCCGGCGAGGTTGGCCTGGCTGGAGAGCGCGTCCATCGCCTGGGCGCGGGTGATGCGCGGCACCAGCTCCATGGCGAAGACGGTGGCCCGGCGCCCGTTCAGCGCCTCCAGCAGCGCCTGGTCCTGGTACGGATTGAAGAGGCCGACGACGACGGCGCCGCGCTTCAGCACCGCGATCTCCTCGTCGGCGGGGCCGCGCACCTTCAGCACCACGTCGGCGTTCTTCAGCGCGTCGGCGGCGGTGGGGGCGAGCTTGGCGCCGGCGGCCAGGTAGTCGACGTCGGGCGCGGCGGCCGCGGCCCCCGCGCCGGTCTCGACCTCGACCTCGAAGCCGAGCGCGACCAGCTTCTTGACCGCGTCAGGCGTCACCGCGACCCGCGTCTCGCCGGCGCGGCGCTCCCTGGTGACGGCTAACACGGGCATTTGCACGAAGCCCCTTCAAGCGGCGGACGCTGGCGAAGGCGCGGGTTGTTTCGCCCGCGACTCAAGCTGCTGTCCAGTGGCGGGCGATCAGCGCCCGGTCAGTGTCCCTGACCGGACCTGGAGCGCAGGGCGAAGATGCCGACGGCGAGCAGCACGACGCCGGTGATCAGCCCGGTCCAGAAGCCGGCGCCGACGCAGAACCACAGCACCAGCGCGATGACCAGCACCGCCACCGCCAGCGAGCACCACTTCATCAGCCTGCCGAAGACGCTGAACGTCGCGACCTGCTCGGTGATGTCCTGGTCGCCTGAATGATACTCGTGAACGGCGTCGCTCATCGAAAAGCGGGCTCCTGGCCGAAGGGGAGGTGTGGCCGGGTGCTACACGATGGCGCCGCCACGCTCAAGCCGCCGGCCAGACCGCCAGCAGGGCGCGCAGCGCCGCCACCAGCGCCAGCGGCTGATCGACCATGATGTGATGCTCGGAATCGGGGATGGCCATGGTCGGTACGCCCTCGGGCACGAAGTCGGCGCGCGCGCCGGCGTCCTTGCGCCGCATGATCGCCGAGCGGTCGCCGAAGATCTGCGCCAGCGGCGGCGTCGTGGCCGGATCGGGGGTTTCCATCGAGCCGCGGTCGAGCTTGCCCCAGAGGAACGGGTCGAACTTCCAGGTCCAGCCCTCGCCGGCGCCATCCGGCATCGGCGCGCGCTTCAGCGAGCGGCGGGCGATGAAGTCGGCGACGTAGAGATTGCCGGGCACCTGCGGCGGCATGAACCGGAAGCGGGTCAGCGCCTCCTCGAAGCTGGCGTAGACGCGGTTGGGCCGGGTGCGCCTGGGCGGGCCGCGCCAGCGGGCGTCGAGGCCGGCCTTCTCGGCTTCCTTGCGCCACTCCTCCTCCTGCGCTGCGCTCGGCGGGCCGCCGAAGCCGGTGTCGAGCAGCAGCGCCGCCCGCATCCGCTCCGGATACTTGCCGGCCGAATAGAACACCTGCGAGCCACCGAACGAATGGCCGACGTAGATCGGCTTCACTGGCGCGTCGTAGAGGCCGGCGGCCTTGGCGCATTCGTGGATCTCGGCGGCGAAGACCTCGAAGGTGTAGCTCTCGCGCCAGTCGGAATCGCCCATGCCCGACAGCGACAGCGCCGCCACCCGGTACTGGTCGGCCAGGAACGGGGCGATGAAGCTCCACCAGTCGGCGTGCGCCGAGTTGCCATGCACGAAGATCAGGCCCGGCTTGCCGACCTCGCCCCAGGTCAGCAGCTCGATCCTGGCGCCCAGCACCTCGACGAAGCGGCGCTTGGGCGCCTGGGCGATGGCGGCGTCGAACCAGGCGGGGGCCGGCGGCCGCTCGCCCTTGAACGGCGCCAGCGGCGAGGCGATCTCCGGCGGCATGTCCGGGGTCGGCGGCGTGGGCTCGTCGTCGTCGCGCTTCTCGACGACCTGGGATTCCGTCTTCACGCTCTGATCGTCGGCCATGCAACCTGACTAACAACCGTTTGAAAAATGGCAAGCTCCGCTTGGCCGCGGCGGCGCCCGGGCGCACAGTCGGCCCATCGCCGGGCAGCGCAGGAGTTTCGCATGGCCACCCGCGTCAGCCGCCGCCTCGAGGTCGTCCAGCCGCGGCTCGAGCCGAAGACGATCACCGTGACGCCGCTCAATCCAGTGATCGGCGCTGAGATCGGCGGCGTCGACCTTTCGCAGCCGCTCGCTGATGCGCAGTTCGCCGAGATCGAGGCGGCGTTCAACGCCCACCATGTGCTGATCTTCCGCGACCAGACGATCAGCCGCGCGGACCACAAGCGCTTCGCCAGCCGCTTCGGGCCGCTGCACGTGCATCCCTACCACGCCAAGAACGCCGCGCCGGAGCATGCGCGGGCCGCCGACGCGCCCGATCCCGAGATCCTGGTGGTGAAGGCCGACCAGGCCTCGCGGTTCGTGGCCGGCGAGGAGTGGCACACCGACGTCAGCTGCGACGCCGAGCCGCCGATGGGCTCGATGCTCTACATCACCCGCACGCCGGAGAGCGGCGGCGGCGACACCTGCTTCGCCTCGACCATCCGCGCCTACGAAGCGCTGTCGCCGACGCTGCAGGCCTTCCTGCAGACGCTGAACGCCACCCACGACGGCGCCAAGCCCTACACCGGCGGCTACGGCCAGGCCGCCCCGCCCGGCGGCTGGCCGCAGTCCAGCCACCCGATCGTCGTCCGCCATCCGGGCAACGGCCGCCAGGCGCTGTTCGTCAACCGCGGCTTCACCACCCGCATCAACGAGCTGGACCGCAAGGAGAGCGACGCGCTGCTGGAGTTCCTCTGGAGCCACGTCGAGCAGCGCCTGGAGTTCCAGTGCCGCGTCGCCTGGACGCCGAACACCCTGGTGTTCTGGGACAACCGCTGCACCCAGCACCACGCGGTCTGGGACTACTACCCCTTCTCCCGCTACGGCGAACGGGTCTCGATCGTCGGCGCCGCGCCGGCCGCTTAGGTATCCTTCTCCCCCTGCGGGAGAAGGTGGCCCGCGGAGCGGTCGGATGAGGGGTCGACGGGCGCTGGAGGTTAGCCTTCAGCAGGCAAATCACCGACTCCAGCGCGACCCCTCATCCGAACCGCTCCGCGGGCCACCTTCTCCCGCAAGGAGAGAAGGAGTCACTTCGGCGGCGCGGTTTGCGGGCGCGGCGGGGCGTTGGGGTCGGCCTGGCCGAGGCCGACCAGTTCGCCGGACGCCAGCACGTGGCCGCCGAGCGCCGCCGCCAGGGTGTCGTAGCTGAGGGCGGGGTCGGCGGGGATGGTCCGGTCGAGGGCGAAGATCTGGAAGTGGTAGTGGTGCTTGGGCCCCGGCGGCGTGTGCGGGCCCATGTAGGCGTGGCTCGGGCCGCGGACGTTCGGGCCGAAGCTGGCGCCCGCCGGCGGCGCGGTCATGCCGGCGTCCAGTTTCGTCACCCCGGCCGGGATGTCGTACGTCGTCCAGTGCAGCAGCGGCCCGCCGCGATAGTTCACGTCGGCGTCCTGCATGATCACCGCGTAGGACTTCGTGCCATACGGCCCCTTGGTCCAGGCAAGGCCCGGAAAGACGTTGCCGCGGTACTGGGTGTTCTCGAACGGGATGTCGCCGCCCTGCTTGAACGCCGGCGAGGAGACCGCCAGCGCCTTGCCGGCCTTGGCCGGGAAGTTGGTCAGCGCCAGGCCCGGCGCGGCCGGCTGCGGCGCGGCGGTTTGGGCGAGCGCAGCGACGGGGGCGGCGAGCAGCGCCGCGGCGGCGAGCGCGGACCGCAGTTGCGGGACTCTACGCATCGAACATCCTCCCGGTTTTGTTTGGCGGGCGTCTTGCCAGAATTACCGCGCGGCGGCCAGGAAGGGGGCGAGGCCATGGAGGCGCGAATGCAGACCGGGTCCTGCCTGTGCGGCGCGGTGAAGTACGAGATCGCCGGCGAGCTGGCGCCGATCCAGCTCTGCCACTGCTCGATGTGCCGGCGCGCGTCGGGCACGGCGTTCGCCGCCAACATGCCGGTGCGGGCGGCCGACTTCCGCATCGTCGCCGGCGAGGCGGCCTTGAAAGCCTACGAGAGCCGGCCGGGCAAGCAGCGGGTGTTCTGCGCCGAGTGCGGCTCGCCGATCATCAGCCGCAGCCAGGGCGACCCGGCGACGGTGCGGGTGCGCGCCGGCACGCTCGACGACCCGGCCCAGACCCACGCCGCCTACCATTTCCACGCCGACTCGAAAGCCTCCTGGCTGCCGATCACCGACGACCTGCCGCAGTATCCGGGGCCGAGGCCGCGGTAGCGCCCTACTCCGCCATCGCCCGCTCGAAGTAGCGGTCCATCATGCGCCACTGGAAGTCGATCAGGTTGGGGTAGCTCTCGGCCGCCTGGCGGATCGAGCTGTCGAAGAACGGCGTGGCGGCGCTGGCGGTGAAGCCGAACAGGGTCGCGTCCATGCTCGACGGCGCGTCGCCGAACAGGAACGGCTTGTCGCCCAGCATTTCGGAGGCGGCGGCGAAGTCGCGCGCGGCGAGGTCGGCGATCTCGTCCTCGCCGTGGCGGCCGAAGCCTTGGCCGTGCAGGTTGTCGCGCATCCGCGCCTGCGCCGCCTGCTTGGCCGCCTCCGGCGCACCGGCGAAGAACTGCGACGGCCCCTTCTCGAAGTTCGCGTCGATCGCCCAGCGGGCGTGGAGGATCGCCCAGTAGAGGTGGTCCTCCAGCATCCGCTCCAGCGCCCAGCCGAGACCCCGCTGCCGGGCCGACAGGTGGGCGTCGAGGTCGACGCCGTGGGCGCGCTTCAGGTAGTCGAGGATGAAGACGCTGTCGCCCATCACCACCTCGCCGTCGCGGATGAAGGGGATCTTGCCCTTCGGCGCGTCGCGCGGGCTGGCCTTCTCGAAGGCGAACGGCAGCCCCGACATCTTCAGCTGCGTCAGCGTCTTCAGCACGAACGGACTGGGGTCCGGCAGGCCGAACAGCGGCCCGAATCCATAAAGGGTGAGCATGGTTCCGTCTCCTCGCGTGGCCCTGTTTCTACGCGCGCGACTGACAGCATCGTGTCAGGAGCGGGTCTGTTTCGCGCGGGCTTTTCTTGCACGTGCGCGGGCGCGTCGTGAGCCGCAAGAATTGACCACGAACCTCATGAACGACGCGAACGGTTCGCGCCCTTTCTCCACCCTTCAATGTCATCCCGGAGAGCCCGCCGTCAGGCGGGACTCATCCGGGACCTACTTCCCACGAAGGCGCTGAGGAGATCCCGGATGACTCCGCTTCGCGGGTCTCCGGGATGACATCGGAAGGAGATGGGGATCGCCCGATCGTCCGTGTTTTCAGTGTTTTCCGTGGCAAAAACCTGAGCCCCGCTCGACGAAAAGAGCGGGTGGAGGCTCAATTCCCCGAGACGCTGTCCACGCTCCCGAAGATTGCCTCCAGCCGCGCCAGCACGTCCGGCGGCAGCGGCGGGGCGAGGATGGCGTCGACGTTGGCCTTCAGGTGCTCGGGATCGCCGGTGCCGGTGAGGACCACGTCGGCGCCGGGCTCGTGGCGGCAGAAGCGATAGGCGGCCTCGACCACCGAGGGAGCGCCGGGCGCGTCCTTCAGGAAGCCAAGCGGGTCGGCGGCGTCGACCTTGGCGGGATCGACCTCGCCGCGCCCGATCAGCTCGCCGACCACCTTCTTCAGCTCGTCCGGGCGGCTCAGCGCCTCGCGCACCGCGAACATGATCAGCGTGCCGACGTCCCTCGCCTGCGTCGCCGGGAAGACGCGCCGGCGGGCAGAGGGATTGAAGATGTTGAAGCCCACCATCACCACGTCGAAGGGGTCGTCGTCGCCGCCGAGCGCCTGCTGCAGCAGCGCGTGGCCGGTGTCGCCGCCGAACTGCTCGCTGGCGCCGATGAAGCGGATCTTGCCGGCCGCCTTCTGCCGCGCCAGCTCCGGCAGGATCACCTCGACGGCGTGCCGATACTCCGGGACGCGCAGGCCGTGCAGCAGGAAGACGTCGATGTGGTCGGTCTGCAGCTTGGCCAAGCTCTCGTCGACGTAGCGGCCCATGTCCGCGGCGCTGACCAGCTCGCCCGAGGCGCGGCCGATGCCGGCCTTGGTGGAGACCACCGCCTCGTCCCGCCGCCCCTTCAGCCCCAGCCCCACCGCCGCCTCGGTGCCGTAGGCGCGGGCCGTGTCGATGAAGGTGACGCCGAGGTCGAGGGCGCGGCGCACCATGTCGGCCGCGTGATGCACGTCCTTGCCGCGCGCCATGCCGAGCCGGCTGTGTCCGCCGCAGCCAAGTCCGGCGGCGGACACATCGAGGCCGGTGCGGCCGAGGCGGACGGTCTGCATGGCCGGAGCGCTACGGCCGGCGGTCGGTCATCGCCGCATAGACCGCCCGGGCGGACTGCTCGCGCACCGCCGGGTTGCCGGCCGCGGTCTGCGAGCCGGCGACGTTCTGGATCATGCCGACGACGATCATGTCGTTGACCGGATCGATCCAGAACCAGGTGCCGAAGGCGCCGCCCCAGTAGAAGCTCTCCACCCCTTGCGAGGTCTTCGCCGCCGCCGGGTCCTGGACGATGGCGAAGTCCATGCCGAAGCCGAGGCCGACCGTGTCCGGCGAGTAGAGGGTGACGTTGACGCCGCGCTCCAGCACGTTGGTGTGCATCAGCTTGACGGTCTCGGGCTTCAGGTAGCGCCGGCCGCCGGACTCGCCCCCGTCCAGGATCATCTGGGCGAAGCGCCAGTAGTCCTCGATCTTGGAGACCAGGCCGCCGCCGCCGGCCAGGAACTTCGGCTTAGCGGTGTTGAAGAGGTTCGAGGGCCCTGCGGCGCGGATCGTCCCGTCGTCGTCGTACTTGTGGATGCGCGAGACGCGGGCGGACTTGGCCGGATCGACCCAGAAGCCGGTGTCGGTCATGCCGAGCGGCGCGAACAGGCGCTGCTCGAAGAACTCGTCCAGCCCCATGCCGCTCAGCTTCTCGATCAGGTAGCCCTGGATGTCGACGCTGGGGCCATAGCGCCAGTCCTTGCCGGGCTGGAACGACAGCGGCAGCTTCGCCAGCTTGTCGATCATGTCCTGCAGGTCGCCTTCGCGCAGGTTGACGTCGGCATAGTCGGCGGCGCGGCCGAAGCCGGCCGAATGGCTCATCAGCTGGGCCATGGTCATCGGGCTCGCCTGCGCCACCGGATCGCCGTCCTTGCGCCGAACCTTCAGCCCCTCGAACTCGGGGATATGTTTGGCGACCGGGTCCTCCAGCGCCCACCGGCCCTCTTCCCAGAGCATCATCATGGCCGCGCCGGTGATCGGCTTGGTCATCGAGGCGATGCGGAAGATGCTGTCGGCCTTCACCGGCCGGGCCGGGCTCTCCGAGGCGTCGAGCACGCCGTAGGCGTCGAGGTTCACCACCTCCCCATGGCGGGCGACCAGGGTGACGACATTGGCGAGCTTCTTGTCGTCCACCAGCTGGTGGAAGCCGGCGTTGAAGGCCGCGAGGCCCTCGCGGGTGAAGCCTTGCAGGGTGGGAGCGAGCGCGACGGCGGCTTGATCGTCCGGCATGGTGAAAATCCCTCAAAATAGCGTGGTCTTGGAATGCCGACCGTCTTGCCAGAGAACCGCCGGCGCCGCCACGTAAACATCCCGCGAGGAGGTCCCCGATGCTGAAGGTCGCTGTGCTCGACGACTACGCCCACGCCGCGCGGCAAAGCGCCGACTGGTCGCGCCTCGACGGCAAGGCGGAGGTCACCGTCTTCGACCGGCATCTGAGCGAGGACGAGGCGGCGCGCGAGCTGGCGCCGTTCGAGGTGCTGTGCACCGTCCGTGAACGGATGGCCCTGCCGCGCACGCTGATCGAGCGGCTGCCGAACCTGAAGCTGGTCACCATCGTCGGCATGCGGCTGACCAACCTCGACCTGGACGCCGCCACCGAGCATGGCGTGATCGTCGCCCACTCGGGCGGCGGCATGCGGGCGCCCGAGTTCGCCAACGTCGGCGCGGCGACGCCGGAGCTGGCCTGGGGACTGGTGATCGCCACGGTGCGCGACCTGGCGCGGCAGGACCGGCGCATGCGCGAGGGGCTCTGGCAGGACCGGCTGGGCGTGGTGCTGGCCGGGCGGACGCTGGGGCTGCTGGGCCTCGGGCGGATCGGCAAGCGGATGGCCCATTACGGCAAGGCGTTCGGCATGCAGGTGATCGCCTGGAGCCAGAACCTCACCGCCGAGGCCGCGGCGGCCGAGGGCGTGCGGCGGGTGGAGAAGGACGCGCTGTTCGCCGAGGCCGACGTGCTCTCGATCCACCTGGTGCTGAGCGAGCGCAGCCGCGACCTGGTCACGGCGCGGGAGCTGGGGCTGATGAAGCCCACCGCCCATCTGGTGAACACCTCGCGCGGCCCGATCGTCGTCGAGGCCGACCTGATCGCGGTGCTGCGGAGCGGGACCATCGCCGGCGCCGGCCTCGACGTGTTCGACATCGAGCCCCTGCCCGCCGGCCACCCCTTCCGGTCGCTGGACAACGTCACCCTCTCGCCGCACCTCGGCTATTCGACCCGCGACACTCTGAAGGCCTTTTACACCGACAGCCTCGACGCCATCGTCGCCTTCGCCGACGGCGCGCCGGTGCGGGTGAGCAACCCGGAGGCGCTGGTGGCGCGCGGATAGGGGTCACCAACCTAACCATGTCATCCCGGAGACCCGCGAAGCGGAGTCATCCGGGATCTCCTCAGCGCCTTCGTGGGAAGTAGATCCCGGATGAGTCCCGCCTGACGGCGGGCTCTCCGGGATGACACCGTTGGTGTGGGAAGAGGGGTGGCGGCGTTCGTGGTTCCGTGTGGTTCTTGGACAACGGCCCCGCGAACCGACGCGGCCGGAATAGCCGCCCTCAGTCGTGGTCCTCGCGGTCCCGCCGCGTGTCGCGGGTGACGTCGTGGCCGGCTTTGCGGGTGTCGGCGGCGAGGTCGTGGGCGGCGGCCTTGGCTTCGGCGGCGGCCTTGCGGGTGTCCTTGCCCATCTCGTGGCCGGCGGCCCTCAGGTCCGCCTCGGCGGCCTTCACGTTCGCATCGTGGGCGACCTTGCCGGCGGCGGCGCTGACGTCGTGGCCGGCGCCCTTCAGGTCGGAGCCGACGTCGTGGCGGTCGTGGCGCGAGCAGGCGGCGGCGAGGCCAAGGGCGAGGAGGATGGCGAGGGCGCGCGTCGGGCGCATGGCGGGTCTCCGGGCGAGACGGCCTCAGGGGCGAAGCGCCAGCGGAACGGGCGCCGGCGGCGGCGGTTCCCAGTTTGCCAGCCGCCCGCGGCGGCTTACATCCATGGCCGCATGCGCCTCGCCTTCCTGGGAACCCCTGACTTCGCCGTCCAGAGCCTCGCAGCGATCGTCGAGGCCGGCCACGAGGTGGCGTGCGTCTACTCGCAGCCACCGGCCCCGCGCGGCCGCGGCAAGCGGCTGACGCCCTCGCCCGTGCAGGCCTTCGCCGAGGCGCGGGGGATCGCCGTGCGCACGCCGGCCTCGATGCGGGCGGCCGAAGAGATCGCGGCGTTCCAGGCGCTGGCGCTCGATGCGGCGGTGGTGGTGGCGTTCGGCCAGATCCTGCCGCGCGAGGTGCTGGAGGCGCCGCGGCTGGGGGCCTTCAACCTGCATGCCTCGCTGTTGCCGCGCTGGCGCGGCGCCGCGCCGATCCAGCGGGCGATCATGGCCGGCGACCGGCAGACCGGCGTGGCGGTGATGCGGATGACCGAGGGGCTGGACGAAGGCCCGACGCTAGCGGTCGCGCGGCTGAGGATCGATGCGCTGGAGACCGCCGGCACGCTGCACGACCGGCTGGCGGCGGCCGGCGCGCGGCTGCTGACCGCCGAGCTGCCGCGCATCGCCGACGGAACGGCGGTGGAAACGCCGCAGCCGGCCGAGGGCGTGACCTACGCCAAGAAAATCCGGCCGAAGGAGGCGAAGATCGACTGGCGGCGGCCGGCCGAGGCGGTCGACCGGCAGATCCGCGGCCTCTCGCCGTTTCCCGGCGCCTGGTTCATGGCCGAGGCCGAGCGCGGGCCGGTGCGGATCAAGGCGCTGCTCAGCTGCGTCGAGGAGGGCGACGGCGCGCCGGGCCAGTTGCTCGACGGGCGGCTGCTGGTCGCCTGCGGCTCGGGCGCGGTGCGGCTCTTGAGCGCGCAGCGCGAGGGGCGCGGCGCGCAGGGGCTGGACGACTTCGTGCGCGGCTTCCGCGTGGAGCGGCTGGCGCGCTGATGCCGCGCTACCGGCTCGACATCGAGTACGACGGCGGGCCCTACAGGGGCTTCCAGGCGCAGGGCGCGCTGCCGACCGTGCAGGCCTCGATCGAGCGGGCCGTGCAGGCCTTCTGCGGCGAGACGCTGCGGCTCGCGGCGGCCGGGCGCACCGACACCGGGGTGCACGCACTGCAGCAGGTGGTCCACATCGACTTGACGCGTGAGTGGAAGCCCGAGGTGGTGCGCGACGCGCTGAACGCCCACCTGGTCCCCGAGCCGATCGCGGTGATCGCCGCCGGTCTGGCGCCCGAGGGCTTCCATGCGCGCTTCTCGGCCACTGGGCGCCGCTACCTCTACCGGATCGCCAACCGCATGGCGCCGCCCAGCCTCGACAAGGGCCGCGTCTGGCACGTGAAGAAGCCGCTCGACGTGGCGGCGATGGCGGCGGCGGCGCAGGCCCTGGTCGGCCACCACGACTTCACCACCTTCCGCGACGTGGACTGCCAGGCGAAGACGCCGTGGAAGACCCTCGACCTCGCCGAGGTGGCGCGCGACGGCGACGAGGTGCGCGTCGCCTTCGCCGCCCGCTCGTTCCTGCACCGCCAGGTGCGCTCGATGACCGGCAGCCTTGCGGAGGTGGGCGCGGGCCGCTGGACGGCGGAAGACCTGAAGGCGGCGCTGGACGCGAGAGACCGCACCGCCTGTGGCCCGGTCGCTCCGGCGGCCGGCCTCTATCTGGCCGGCGTCAGCTACTGAGGCGGGGCCGGGGCCGGGCCGCGGCGGCGGCGGGACGCCACTCAATTTCGAGATAGACGTCGTGGTCCGACACGTCGGTATAGCCGAGCCGGCGATACAGCCTCAATGCCGGGTTGAATTTTTCAACGAATGCGACGATGCGGCGGCCGCTTTCGATCGCCGCTTCCTGCAGCGCGACCAGGATCGCATGGCCGACGCCCTGGTTGCGTATCTCCGCCACGAGGGCGATGTCGACCAGGTTGAGCATGTCCGGCGTCGCCTCGAGATAGAGCCGGCCGACCGGCGCGCCGTTCCGCTCGATCACGTCGTAGGCGCAGTCCGGCATGTAGGTGCGGTAGTGGTGGCGCTGGGCCTGGAATTGCTGGGCGAGGAAGGCGTTCTTCTGCTCCGGCGTCCAGGGCGCCGCGGCCAGCTCCTCCTCGCGGCCGGACGCGTAGAGGCTCATCAGGAAGGGCAGGTCGTCGTCGGTCTCGGGCCGCAGCGCGAATCCCTGGGACACGAGCGCCGCCGGCAACGTGAGCGCCGGCGGCGGAGACACTGGAGACAAGGCCGACTGCGTCAGTTGCGCTGCGGGAAGATGCCGGCCATTGCGATGATGAAGCTGACGACAAGGTAGGGCTGCTGGTTGCTGTGAGGCAGGCCGCTGCCGGCAGCTTGGATCA
Source organism: Caulobacteraceae bacterium (assembly GCA_036490095.1). Taxonomy (GTDB): domain Bacteria; phylum Pseudomonadota; class Alphaproteobacteria; order Caulobacterales; family Caulobacteraceae; genus Acaudatibacter. The sequence goes on along the minus strand of DASXEN010000076.1, from coordinate 27,859 downwards.
TGTTCGTCGCCAGGGACACCATCTGGGGCGAACCGCTCAGCGGGGCGTAGATCTTCGACGGCGTCGCCTCGCCCACATAGGTGGATGTCGTGGGCGCGTTGGTGCCGCTGCCCGCCGTGACTTCTTCGCCGACCTGCCAAGAGTGGTTGTGGCTCGGTATCTCGGTGAGGAGGAGCGTGACGTTTTCCGTGCCGCCGAACTCGCCGACATCCCGCTGCGTCAGACCAGGTCCAGTCCCCTGGCTCATCGGCGAAAGGCCCTCGAAGTTCGGCAGGCCGAAATTCGAGGAGCCGTTGCCGCCGAAGTTGGTGCCGAGCAGCGAGAACAGCGCCGTGAACTGCGCGATGGGCAGAATCTGGCCGTTGCAGAGCGAGAAGTTCCGCGGCGCGAAGTTGCCGGCGAACATCTTGACTTCGCCGAGGAAGGGGTTGGACATCTTTGCTTCTCCTGTCCGACGCCTAGTTTCTGCTGGGGAAGACGCCGGATGTGGCGATGATGAACGTCAGGCAGAGGAAGGGCGCCATGTTCTCGTGCGGCTGGTTGCCGCCCTGCATATTGATGGTTTGCGGCGCCAGGCTGACGAGGGCCGGCGAGGCGCTGGCCTCGACGTAGAGGATGTCGCCCGTGGTCTTCGGCACTACCCCCAGCACGGAGTTGGCCGGCAAGCTGGTCGTCGCGGCATTCTTCGAGGCGGCCAGCTGGTGGTTGTGGGCCGCCATCGTCGGCACGGTGATCGTCACGGTCTCCGTGCCTGCGATCTGGCCGATCACATAGTTGGAAAGTCCCAGGCCTTGCCCCATGTGGACCGGAAGCCGGCCGCGCAGATCCGGAAGCTGGAAGGTCGTGATGCCGTCGCCGCCGTAGGTGGTGCCGAGCAGGGCGAAGAGGGCGTTGTTGTCGGCGATCGACAGCTGCGCGCCGTTGCACATCGCCCATCCGAGGGGAGCGAAGTTGCCCGCGAACAGCCTTATCTCGCCGAGGAACGGATTGGACATCTGGCTATCCTCCCAGTGTGTTCGCTGGAGACCTAGTTGCGGCTCGGGAAAATGCCGGTGAGCGCAATGCTGAAGTTCAGCACCAAGTACGGCTGAAGGTTGTTGTGCGGCTGGCTGCCGCCGGTAACCGTCAGGCTCGCAGGGTTCACCAGCGTCAGATTGGCGTTGGCCGCGAAAGCCGGCGACGTCGATGCCGACTGCGAGATCAACTTGGCCGGCGGCTTGGCGCTGGTGCCCGGGACGTTCTGCGCGCTCGCTATGTGGACGTGCGTCGGAATCTGCGTTTGGCTAAGCGTGACCGCTTCCGTTCCCGCGAGCTGGCCGAGTTGGTAGGTCGCCCCCGAAACCGGGGATTGGCCCCAGTGCATACTGGTGCGCCCGCGGAAATCGGGCAGCGCGAACGTCGTCTGGCCGTTGCCGCCGTAGGTGGTGCCGAGGATCGAGAACAGCGCCTGGTTCTGGGCGATGGGCAGAATCTGGCCATCGCACGTCGCCCAGCCCCGCGGCGGAAAATTGAACCCGAAGATGCGGATCTCGCCGATAAATGGTTGAGTCAAGGCACGCCTCCGCTGTTGGCCCGGCCGACGACGCTGCAGACAAAGTCAGGTTGGAGAACTTCCAGCCCCCGCTCAAGGGCTATATGCGGCAACGAGGCCGATGACAACCGTTGGTTCGACATTGGTCCAAGTTTGATTTCGCGCCCGGCAAGATTGTACAATCCGCGGAGGCTAAGCTATGTTGCCGGCTGGAAAATGGCTGCGGCCGGAAGTCGGGGCGTAAATCATGGATTTCGGCGACGAGGCGAAGGGCGTTGGACGGCATGCCGCCCCGCCCCTGGGACGCAGGCGCTGGTCTGCGCCGCGCGTGATCCTGTCGGAGCTGCGCTCGACCCAGCACGCCGTCGGCAAGACCCCGACCGACAAGATCAACTTCTCCGCCGACGAGCCGACGCCGTCAGGCTCGTCCGGCAGCTGAGCTGCCGCGCGGCAGCTCACGCGTTCGCATCGCCGAACCATTCGACGAACCGGGCCGTCAGCAGCGCCCGGATCGCCGCCGCTTTGCGCCCGCCGACCTCGCGCTTGCGGTCGGGCTCGCTGAGGATGGCCCGCACCCGGTCGAAGTCGAAGAGGGCGCTCAGCGCCGGGCTCTTCGACAGGCGCGCCGCCTCCTCGATCAGCGCCGGCGTCGCCGCCTCCAGCACGTAGACGTCGCCGAGCGCGCCCTCGTTGCCGTGGCCGCGGGTCTGGAACTCCGGCGGATAGACGTCGGCCAGCGCCCGGCGGGCGAGATAGCGGTTCAGGCCGTGCTTCAGGAACAGGGTCTCGGGGATCGCCAGCCCCAGCTCCACCACCCGCTTGTCGTGGAACGGCCGGGTGAGGTCGAGGCCGTGCGCGGCCGCCTGGATGGCCCGCGCCGCCGTCGCGCTGGCGGCGGCGCGCCCCGCCCCCTGCCGCATCGCCGGCCGCATGGCCGCGCTCGGCGGGCGCGGCTCGGCGGCGGCCTCGGCGTCGTTGCGGCGCCGCAGCGCCCTTAGGCCGGCGCCCTCGATCTCGCGCAGGCCCGAGCTGACCTCGGCGAACGCTCCCAGGCCGCGCAGCGAGCGCTGCCAGTGGATCAGCGACCAGGGCAGCAGCGGCAGCACCACCTCGTCCTTGACCAGCCGCCAGAGCGGCTGGCCGCCGACCCGCCGCCGCGCCCGCAGCTCGGAGGCGAACTGGACCAGGCGCCCGGTGCGCAGCAGCATCGCCAGCGCCCCGGCGGCGCGCGGGTTGAGGGTGTAGTCGCCGCCGTAGCCGTCCATCACCAGCCGCGCGCCGGCGGCCGCGGCCTGGGCGAACATGAAATCCGAGGTCTTGCGGTCGCCGCCGCCCGGGCCGTCGGTCTGCAGGAAGATCCGCTCCACCCCGTCGAGCGGGTCCTCCACCGGCCGCTGCAGCGCCCGCACGTCGAGGTGCGGCATCACCCGCCGGCAGGCTTCCAGCCAGGGCCCGACCCCGCCGCGCCGGCTCTCCACTCCTTCGGGGCCGAGCCAGGTGAGGCTGACCAGCTTGCGCCGCTGGGCCTCGACGGCGGGGCGCGCCAGCCCCGCGATCGCCGCGGTGTCGAAGCCGGCGCTCATCATCAGCGCCGCCGGCCGCGTCAGCCGGCGCAGGCGGCAGTCCACCGCCTCGGCCAGCACCCGCCGGTAGGCTGCCAGGTAGTAGGCCTCGTCGCGATGCTCGTGCCCGGGATCGGCGTGCGGGGTCCAGTAGCGGCGCCGCGCCAGCGCGCCGTCCGCCCCGACGCTCACCGTCTCGCCGCCCAGCACCGCCGAGATCCCCTCGAAGCGGGTGGCGCCCTGCGCACGCTGGTGGACCGTCATGTGGAAGAAGCGGGCGATCTCCCGCTCCGACAACCGCCGCGGCACGCCGGGCATGGCCCAGAGCGCGCGCGGCTCGCTGGCGAAGACGAAGAAGTCCGTCCCCTGATGGAAGAGGATGCTCCGCTGGCCCATGTGGTCGCGAACGAGCGTCAGCCGGCGCGCGCCGGCGTCCCAGACGGCGAAGGCGAAGTCGCCGACCAGCCGCTCGGCGCAGGCCTCGCCCCAGGCCTTGAAGGCCGCGAGGATCAGCGCGCTGTCGGGCAGGTCGGTGAGCGCCTGCGGGCCGACTCCCAGGGCGGCGGCGAGCTCGGCGCGGTTGTCGATGCGCGCGTCGGCGACCAGCGCCAGGCCGGCGGCGCGATCGCGCAGCGGCTGCGCCTCGAACAGGTCCTCGCCGGTGACCCGCAGCAGGCAGTGGCCCAGGCCCACCGCCCCGTCGGCGAACACCCGGCGGCCATCGGGGCCGCGGTGGCGCAGCGTCCTGGCCATCCGCTCCAGGTCGGCCGGCGGCGCCGCCTCGCCGTCGAATCTCAGGATGCCGAAGATCGCACTCATGCCGGGCTGGCTTAAGCCGCCCGGCGGCCGAGGCCCAGCCTTGCCGGCGTCACGACGACTCGTCGCCCGGCCGCATCAGCGTCGGCCGGCGGTCGAATCGTTCGTCCGCATACGGGCCGTCTCGGTCGACATAGTGCAGGAACACCTGCACCAGCTGCTCGCCCTCGAACGGCTCGCGCCAGTGGGCGAGGTCGACGCCGCGGTAGACGAGGGCGTCACCGGGCGCGAGCCGCGCGCCGTAGGGCCCGGCGCCGCCGTCCAGCCAGAGCGGCCAGGGCTCGGCCGGGGCCTGGCCGATGGCGAGGCTGACGCTGACCTCGCAGGCGGGGCGGTCGCGGTGGCGGCGCAGGGCGTTGCCGCGGCGATAGAGGCGGAAGAACGAATAGGTGGGATGCAGCCGCAGGCCGGTCAGGCCCTCGACCGCCGGCCGCAGGAACTCCAGCAGCCCCTCGAAGGCCGGATCCGCATAGGCGCCGAGGCTGCCCGGCGCCACCTGGCCGCCGGGACCGAGCAGCTGGCTGGCGAAACGGGTCTGCACATAGGTCCAGAGGAAGGCGCGCAGGCCCGGGTCGATCAGCGCCGGCGCGACCACGTAGCCCCGCTCCTGGAAGGTCTCGGCCGCCGGAGCGTCGAGGGCGTGCAGCTTGGCGCTCATGTCGACGGCGGCCCCGCGCCCCTCTTCCCTGATGCCGCCAGAGGGTAGCCCCCGCCTCGGCGGCGTCAACTCGTGGCGGGCGCCGAGGCCGTGACCGGCTGGTAGCCGAGGCGCCGCATCGCCGCCGCGTGCGCCGCCTCGAGGCGGGCGACCTGGCCGGCGGTGAGCTCGTCGCGCCAGCCGCCGGCCTGGCCGCGGCGGAAGAACGGGCCGCCGGGCGTCTGCGGCGCCCGGGCAAAGCCGCTCGCCTGCTCCTGCCGCCGCAGCGCCTCGAAGTCGGAGAAGGCGACGGCGCGGCCGATCGCGGCGGCGTCGGCGGGCTCGCCGGCGAAGGCCAGCGCCCGGGCGAAGGTCCCGGCGGCGTCGGCCTTCAAGTCCTCGTAGCGCACGACGCAGATGGGCAGGTCGGCCTGGTCCAGCCAGCTTTGCGCGTGGCCGCTCCAGCTGCGAAGGCCGTGGCGGAACAGGCGCTGCATCTCGCCTGGCCGGGTGTGGGTCTCGCGCGCCGGATTGTTCATGTGGGCGATCGCCGCGTCGATGCTGGTGCGGTAGTGGTTGGCGAGCGAGGCGGCGACGTCGCGCGGGTCGCGGACGATCAGGATCGCCCCTTCGGCGCCGCCGCGGCCGGCCAGCAGCGGCTCCCCCGCCGCCGTCGCCCGGTAGGCGTCGTGGACCATGCTGAAGGCCACGCGGCCCGCCTCGGGCGCCGCCAGCCCCCCGGCGAGCAGCTCGTAGACCCGCGGCCGCAGCCGGTCGATCTCGTCGTGGGTGAGGAGGCTGGTGTCCAGGCCCAGGAAGTCTTCGAACGGGCGGCGCGCGCCGGCCGCCGGCGCCCGCTCCTCGACCGCGTTGATGTCGATCGGCGTGGTCCGCGAGAGGTTCGCCAGCAGCATCCGGAACCAGGTGCTGCCGGACTTAGGGTAGGAGGCGAGCCAGATCGTGCGGGGCACGCGCGCCGGCCCGTCAGGCGGCGGGCGGGTCGAGCGTCACGGCGTTGTACTTGACCAGGTCGCCGACGAAGCTCTCCACCTCGGCGCGGCAGACCTCGGGCTCGACCTCGAACTCCTGCAGCAGCGCCGCGCAGACCGCGTCCAGCTCCTGCGGCGTCTCGATCAGCTCCCAGACGCGGGCGCCGACCTCGCTGAGGCCGATGTAGTTGCCGCTCTCGGCGCTCATCATCACCAGCTCGTCGCCGACCTTGGCCGCCAGCCAGTCGCCTTTGCGCTGCAACACCATCGCCTCGACCTATCCTGTCGGCGCGAGAGAGGCCGCGCCCGCCAACTCATAGCCCAGACGCCGCATCATCGGCCCGTGCGCCGCCTCGATGCGCGAGACCTCCGCGGCCGTCAACTCGTCACGCCAGGCGCCCACCTCGCCGCGGCGGAAGAACAACGCCCCCTCGCCCAGATCGCGCGGCGCCTCGGCGAAGCCCGTCGCCCGCTCCTGGCGCTGCAGCTCGGCGAAGTCGGCCTGGGCCACCGCCCGGGCGATCTCGGCCTCGCTCGCCGGGCGGCCGGCGAAGCCGAGCGCGCGGGCGAGCTCGCCGGCCGTGTCGGCCACCATGTCCTCATAGCGGATCAGGCAGACGGGAACGTCTTTCTGGTCGATCCAGCCGGCCACGTGGTCGCTCCAGCGTCCCAGCTTCTGGCGCAGCTGGTGCGGCTGGCGGTGCGGCTGCGCGCAATAGGCGCGCCCGGGGTCGCCCATGAAGTCGATCGCCTCGGATATGGACGAGCTGTGATGGTTGGCGAGCGACGGGGCGACGTCACGCGGGTCGCGCACGATGACGATGGCGCCGGCCGCCCCGCGGGCGCCGGCCAGCAGCGGCTCGCCGTTCGGCGCGGGTCCGTAGGCGTCGTGCACCTTCAGCAGCCGGAAGGGCGGCGGCGGGCCGTCGGTCTCCTCGGCGTCGCCGCCGCGGGCCATCAGCTCATGCACCCGCGGGCGCAGGGCGTCGATCTCGTCGCCGGTCAGCAGGCCGGACTCGATCAGCAGCGTGAAGTCGAACGGCGCGCGCATGCTGGCGATGCCGCCGCCGCTCTCCGGCGGCTCGTTGATGTCGGCCGGGCCGTCGGCGGCGCTGAGGTTGTTGACCAGCATCCGGAACCAGGTGTTGCCGGACTTCGGATAGGAGGCGAGCCAGAAGAGACCGCTCACGTCGCCGGCTCCAGCACCCGCAGCTGCGCCCAGTGGGCCGCCAGCGCGTCGAGCCCGGCGGGAATGCGGGCGAAGTCATGCTCGCGGGTGAACTCGAAGACGCCGGGCGTGTTGGCCGCGCCCGTCGCCGCCATGAAGTACAGCCCCTTCTGGTTCGGGGCGCGCGCCAGCAGCGAGCGGTAGGCGCTGCGCCGCACCAGCACCGCCGCGTCGACCACGTTCGGGCGCTCGATGCCCGGCCGATGCGGCGGCCGCGCTTCGCGCAGCGCGTAGATGGCGGCCAGCGGCCACGGCCCGGCCGCGGCCAGAGGCGTCGCCATGTGGTGCTTCTGCAGGGCCGGCCGCACCGGCGGCCCTTGCGCGCCGGCCAGCCCCAGCCGGTCGATCGCCTGGGCCCAGAGCTGCAGCTGGGCGCCGTCGCCGTGCAGGCTGGGCGCGCCGGCGCCGTCGCGGGAGAGCACGCACAGATCGTCGGCGATCACCGCGTGGCCGCGCTGCGCCAGCGCCGCGGCGAGCGTCGACTTGCCGGCGCCGGAGGGGCCGAGGAACATCACCGCCTTGCCGCCCACCGCGACCGCGCTGGCGTGCAGGGCGATGGCGCCGCGCTGCTGCAGCGCGATGCCGAAGGCGGTGTGGGTGATGAAGATCGGCACGTCGGCCATGACCGCCGGCGCGGCCGGCTCGAAGACGATCTCGCGCCCGCCGATCAGGTGGAAGCGGACGATGCCGGGGACGTCGAGCAGCAGCTGATCGTCCTGCACCTGCCAGGTCGGCCACTCGGCGCTCGGCGACGGCAGGCGCCGCGGCGTCTCATCCTGGCGGATGACCACGTCGGGCGCGGCGACCGGCGCCGTGGGCTCAAGACCCGGCAGCTCGATGCTGCTGGCCGCGGAAAGCCCGCAAATCCGGTAGAACTGCACTCGCTCCCTCGTCGCCCGCCCGGATCCGCCGACGCACCATAGCGTGGCCCCGCACCAGCCGTCACCCTCATGGGGCGCCGACAGCTAGTCGCGCGGCGGCGGATTGGAGGCAAGGTCGATGACGCAGATCACCCGGTAGGTGGGGTGCGGCGCGCAGCCGACGCCGGCCAGGCGCAGGAACGGGTCGAGCAGGTCCTTGCGGTGGCCGCGGGCCGGCACGCCCTCGTCGACGATCAGCTGGCGCACCACGTCGCCGGCCGTCGCCTCGCCCGCCGACATCGCCTCGGCCATGAGCCCGGCATAGACGCCGCGGCGGCGCATGCGCTCGCCGGCGCTGGAGCCGTCGGAGCCGGCGTGCTCGAAGCTGTCGTGCTCGTCCTGGTCCAGCGCGTGGGCGGCGGCCGAGGCGCCGAGGTCCGGACTGAAGCGCAGCGCCGGCGCGGGCTCGCGGCGCTCCAGCACGGCGATGGCCTCCTCGGTGGCCGCCGTCGGCCGCTCGCGGCGCAGCTGCTCGGCGTAGGCGGCCGGGTGGGTGCGCACGAAGTTGATCTCGGTGAGCACGCCCGGCGCCATCTCGACGGGCCGCCTGGCGCCGCCGGGCTGCGACGGCGCGGACGGCTCGGGCGCCCGGTAGCGCCACGACGGCTGCGACGCCGTGGGCGTCGCCGTGCACAGGCACAGGAGAGCCGCCGTACCTGCGGCGCCGAGGAAAATGCGAGCCAACCCAGCCTCCGTCGCCAACCCGGACGGCGGCCAGCGAGCCTTCGGTTCGGTGGCGATTTGGTGGCGGCCTGGCCGGGCTCGGGTGCGGCAAATGGTTCCTTAAGCGACGCGGCGGAAGCTCGTGGCATGCGCCGACCCGAATCGCCATGAGCGTGGGGTCGCTGGCCGCACCGGCCGGCGGGGCGAGCGTCGCGCCGGCCAGCGCGGCGTCGCCGAGCGCCGGCGTGCGGCCGCGCACCGTCACCCTCGTCGACAGCCCCATCGAGCCGTTCGAGGCTGCGCCCGTCGACGCGCTGGCGGCGATGCTGAGCGAGGCGGCGGCGCGGCAGGACAGCCTGGCGCCGCTGCTCGCCAACCTCGAGGCGGCGCTGGAGGCCCCGGCGTTGCCCGAGGACGCCCGGGCGACGGCGGCGCAGCTGTTGGCCGCGCAGGTCCCGCTGGACGCCGACGTCACCGGCGAGGCGCTGCGCGGCGCCGCCCTCAGCTCCGGCGTCTTCCTGGAGCAGGCGCTGGCGCAACTGGCGCCGGACGAGGCCGATCCGCGCCTCGGCGGCGACCTGAAGGCGCTGCTGCTGCGCCTGGTCGCCGACCTGCGGACCGCCGGCGGCGAGGCGGGGCGCCAGCCGCCCGCCGCGCAGCCCGGCGCCCAGCGCCCGCAGCCGCCGGTGAGCGGCCAGACCGCCGGCCAGCCGGCCGCCCGTCCGACCATCGATCCGCAGGCCCCCGCCGAGACCCTGTCGCGCGTCCTCGCCCAGCAGGCCGGCGCGGCGCTGGCGCGGGTGCAGCTCTCGCAGGCCGCCTCGCTGCAGGAGCCCGGCGGGCCGGTCCACTGGACCTTCGAGCTGCCGGTGGCGACGCCGGACGGCGCGGCCATCGCCCAGTTCGAGATCAGCCGCGACGGGCGCGGCCAGGGCGCCGCCGGCGGGCCGGCGCCGGTCTGGCGGGCCCGCTTCTCGGTCGACGCCGCGCCGAGCGGGCCGGTGCACGCCGAGCTGGCGGTGACGGCGCAGAGCACCCGGGTGACGCTGGTGGCCGAGGACGCCGCGGCGGCGGCCTCGCTCGGCGCGGACCAGGACCAGCTGGCGGCCGCGCTGGCCGGCGAGCAGGGCGGGGACGTGGCCGTGCGGGTGAGGGCCGGCGCGCCGCCCCGCCCGCCGCAGCCGCCGCCGGGCCGCTTCGTGGACCGCCAGTCGTGAGCGAGCGCCCCGAGCCGACCCTGGCCGTCGCCCTGGCCTACGACAAGCCCCGCGCGCCGCGGGTGGTGGCCATCGGGCGCGGCTGGCTGGGCGACAAGATCATCGAGACCGCCCAGGCCCACGGCGTGCCGCTGCGCCAGGACGCCGCGTTGGCCGAGGCGCTGGCCGGCGTCGAGCTGGAAACCGAGATCCCCGAGGCCCTCTACCAGGCCGTCGCCGTGGTGATCGGCTACGTGCTGCGCACCAATGCGGGGCGGGCTGGGGGGGCTTGAACAGGGACGTTCGTAGCGCGGCCTTCCCGCCAAAATCGCCCACCCGCCCATTGAACGAACCGCGCCCGACCGTCGTTGCGGGCGGATGGCCAAGGATGCTCCGAGCCGCGACCTCTCGCTCGCCGAGCGGCTGAAGCCGCTGCTGCGCGAGGAGGAGCCGCGCATCCGGCTGGACGAGATGGTCGGCCGCATCGAGGGGCGCGAGGGGCTGGCGCCGGTGCTGTTCGTGCTGACGCTGCCGGTGATGCTGCCGCTGCCGCCGGGTGTCTCGATGGTGATGGCGATCCCGATCCTGCTGGTGGCGCCGCAGCTGATGCTGGGGCGACGCCGGCTGTGGCTGCCGGGCTGGCTGGCGCGGCTGACCATCAAGCACGGCGACCTCGCGCGGCTGCTGAAGCGGGTGCTGCCGACGCTGGAGCGGATCGAGCGGCTGGTGCGCCCGCGCCTGCCGTTCCTCACCGGCCGGATCGGCGCCTTCGACGTGGGCGTGGCGAGCACGGTGATCGGGGTGATCCTGGTGACGCCGCTGCCGTTCGCCAACCTGCTGCCGTCCTGGTCGCTATGCGCCTTCTCGCTCGGCCTGACCCGCCGGGACGGCGCGTTCGTGCTGGTCGGCTACCTGCTGCTGGCCGCGGCGCTGGCGGTGATCGCGCTGGCGGTGCTGGGCGTCGATTTCGGGGTCGGCCGGCTCAGGGCGCTGATCTGAGCGAAAGCGCCCGCGCTTGGCCCCGTCCTTGCTCCCGTGTGACGCGAGGGACTGGGCGTCCCGGAACCAGACAATGTTCGTCACCGGTTTCGGGCGCCTATCGAGAGTGGACGTATCACGGTGAAACATCGAACCGGCCGGCTGGAAGCCTGGGTGGTCCGCCCGGGCGAGCTCGACCCCGCCGAACGCGCGGCGTGGCGGGCGATGCAGGACCTGACGCCGCAGTTCGGCAACCCGTTGCTCGGCCCCGATTTCGCGGCCGCGGTCGGCGAGGTGCGCGACGACGCCCGCGTGGCGGTGTTCCACCGCAAGGGCGAGCCGGTCGGCTTCCTGGCCTTCCACCGCCGCCCGCGCGGCTTCGCCCGCCCGATCGGCGCCCCGCTGGCCGACTACCACGCGCTGGTCTGCGCGCCGGACGACGCGCCGGAGCCGGCCAGGGCGCTGGCGGCGGCGGGGATCGCCGCCCTGCGCATGACCAGCCTGGTGGACCCGTTCGAGGCCTTCGAAGGCTCGGTCGAGTCGAGGGTCTGGGCGCACCGCATCGTGCTGGACGAGGCCGGCGCCTCGCCGCTCGATGAGCTGCTGGCCGGCGGCTCGAACCTGAAGAAGAACCACCGCCGCTATCGCCGCGCCCTGGAGCGCGAGGTCGGCGAGGTGCGGCTGGCGCCCGACGACCGCAACGTCGACGCCTTCGAGACGCTGATGGGCTGGAAGCGCGAGCAGTTCGTGCGCACCGGCCGCCAGGACGTGCTGGCCGCCAGCTGGACCGCCGAGCTGATGCGGCGGCTGTTCGCCCGCCGCTGCGCCGGCTTCGGCGGCCGGCTGATCTCGCTCTACGCCGGCGACCGGCTGGTCGCCGGCCACTTCGGCGTGCGCCAGAACGGCTGGTACCACCCGTGGATCAGCGCCTACGACCCCGGCCTCGCCCAGCTCTCGCCCGGCGCGGTGCACCAGGTCGAGGCGATCGCGGCGATGGCCGACGCCGGCCTCACCACCTACGACCTCGGCCCCTCCGGCGACCACTGGAAGGGACGCTTCTCGCACGACGGGCAGTGGGTCGGGGTCGGATTGGCGACCGCCCCGACCATGGTCGGCGTCATGGCCCGGCAAAGCGAGCGGCTGATGTCGCCGCTGCTCAAGGCGCCGATGCTGAACCGGATCCGCAACCGGCTCGACCACATCGCCGCACTCGAACCCACCCTCGGCGGGCGCCTGCAGGCGGTCGCCCTCGGCTCGCAACGGATATGGAAATGGGCGCAGTGATCGATCATTGGCCGGCTGACGCGGCGAAGAGCTTCGAGCGGTCGATCCTGCGGCTGCGCCACGAGCTGGCCAGCCGCGAGATGTTCAGCGACGCGGGCCTGGCCGACATCCTGGAACGCTATCCGCGCGAGCACCTGGGCGTCTTCACCATGGGCGAGAACCTGGAAGACTGGCGCTCGTGGCGGCGCGGCACCGCCTTCGGCCTCGACGGCGCGGCGCTGCTGGAGGCGGTGCGCGCCGGCCGGCTGTGGCTGAACCTGCGCCACGCCAACGACCACCTGCCGGAGTTCTCCGCCCTCTGCGACGATATCTCGGCGGAGAAGGAGCGGCGCCTGCGCACCCGCGTCATGAGCCGCGACCTGGGGCTGCTGATCTCCTCGCCGAACGCGCGGGTGTTCTACCACCTCGACGTGCCGCTCTCCTCGCTGTGGCAGATCCGCGGGCAGAAGCGCATCTGGTTCTATCCGCGCAGCGAGCCGTTCGTGGACCCGGCGTGGCTGGAGCGCTGCGCCCGCAGCCAGGCCGAGGGGCAGATGCCGTTCAGCCCCGACTGGGACGACGTCGCCGAGAGCTTCGAGCTCAACCCCGGCGACATGGTCACCTGGCCGCAGAACCTGCCCCACCGGGTCGACAACGGTCCGATGATGAACGTCTCGCTGTCGATGGAATTCATGACCCCGCCGGGGCGGGTGCGGGCCAACGTGCTCTACGCCAACGGCGTGCTGCGCGAGCATGCGGGGCTGAAGCCGCGCATCCAGAGCGGCTGGGGGCCGACGCTCGCGGCGAAGCTGACGGTGGCGCGGGCCCACAAGGCCTGGGCGGCGCGCCGCGCGGCCGGCGCCATCCTGCCGGAGAGCTTCGCGGTGGACGCGGCGACGGCCTGACCATGCGCGTCTCGGTCGTCATCCCGACGCAGCGGCGTCCCGAGGGCCTCACCCGCGCCTGCCGCTCGGTGTTCGCCCAGCAGCGCGTCGACCACGCGGCGATGGAGCTGCTGGTGGTCGACAACGACGCCGCCCCCTCCGCCGCGGAGACGGTGCGGCGGCTGGCGGCCGAGGCGCCGTTCCCGGTGCGCTACGTGCATGAGCCGCGGGCCGGCGTCGCCAACGCCCGCAACGCCGCCATGGCCGCCACCGACGGCGAGCTGGTCGCCTTCCTCGACGACGACGAGGAGGCCTCGCCCGGCTGGCTGGCGGCGCTGCTGGACGCGCAGACCCGCTTCGGCTGCGACGCGGTGTTCGGCCCGGTGCGGGCCCGCGCCGACTGGGACCGCATCCCCCACGCCGCCTACCTGGAGCGGTTCTTCTCGCGGCTGGGACCGGCCGAGACCGGCCGCATCGACGGCTACTACGGCTGCGGCGACAGCCTGGTGCGCCGCGCCGCCCTGCCCCACCCGACCCGGCCGTTCAACGCCATCCGCAACCTCATCGGCGGCGAGGACGACCTGCTGTTCGGCGAGATGCACGAGCGCGGCGCAAGCTTCGCCTGGTCGGCGGAGGCCTGGGTGTGGGAGCATCCGGCGCCGGAGCGGCTGCGCCTCGGCTACGCGATCCGCCGCGCCTTCGCCTTCGGCCAGGGCCCCACCGCCCACAGCGCCGCCTGCGGCGACCGGCTGGGCGTGGCGCGCTGGATGCTGATCGGCGTCGCCCAGGCGCTGCTCTGCGGCGCCGAAGCGGCGGCGAAGGGCCTGGTCGGCGCCCCCGGCTTCCCCGACGCCCTCGACCGCGCCGCCCGCGGGGTGGGCAAGGTGCTGTGGTGGAGGATCTTCAAGATCCGTTTCTACGGCCTGCCGGCGGCGAAGGCGGCCGCGGCGGGCAAGCCTTCGCACAACGGCGCCGCGTCGTTCGAGACGCCCGCCGGCGCGGGCTCCTCACGATGACGAACAGGGGTGGGCCGCAACAACGCCCGTAAGGGCGAGGAGCGCTCGCCAGCGCACTATGCGCCACCCGGTCAGAGCTTGCCGTCGAATCGCTTGGAGGCATTTTTTCCGAGGTCCGGGCCGGGTCAAGGATCGCGCCTACGGCGCGACCGCGGAGCGGCGGCGCTGCGCGCCGTCCTTGACGCGGTCCGGGCCCTCGGAAGAACAATCAGCCAAGCGAACGATGGCTAAATCTCGATCCCCATTCCCCCCAACGACGGTCATCGCCGGGCTTTGTCCCGGCGAGCCATGAACACCCATCGTGGGGTGGCCGTGCGGCCGCGCGGCCATGGCTCGCACGGTGTTCATGGGTGGCCGGCACAAAGGCCGGCCATGACCGGTGAGAGGGGAACCGGTTATCTGAGGTTGAGCGCAGGCGCCCCTATAAGGCGAGACCTCGCCACGCCCCTCCAGAGCCCCGCCAGCAGCTTCGGTGACGATACTGCTAGTACTCTAGCACCCACGCCGCGCAACGCCCCTCAGCGGCCTTCCTAGCGCCTCCTGAGGGCATCCCAGCCGCCACCCCTCCGCCAGCCGCGCGCCCAGCCCCTAAAGTCCCAGCCGCCGCGCCTTGGCGGCGATGGCCAGCGCCAGGCGTTCGGCGATCAGGTGGTCGGGGGCGCCGGTCTGCTTGCAGGCGCGGTCGGCGGCGAGCACTTCGGGCTGCAGCTCGGCCAGCTGCGGCAGATCCCAGGCGCGGGCCTGGCGCAGAAACTCCCGCTCGTTCTTCCAGAACACGCCGGAGGCCTTGGCCGCCTCGGCCAGCTCGGCGCCGGCGGCGCGCAGGGTGGCGGTGCGGCGCAGGCGGGCGAGGTGCTGGCTCATGGCCCGCACCGCGGCGGGGCCGGCCTCGCCCTCCTGGGCGGCGCGGCGCAGGCCGGCCTGGGCGGCGGCGAGGCGGCCGCCGAAGGCGTCCTGGGCGGCGTCGGCCAGCGAGGCCTCCGGCTCGACGCCGAGGAAGTCCTCCAGCTCGGCGGCCGTGCCGACCGCGCCGCTGCCGGGACCGAGATAGAGGGCCAGCCGCTCGATCTCGCGCCGGGCGACGCCGCGCTCGTGCGGCAGGCGGCGCACGAACAGGTCCAGCGCCTCCCCGTTCAGCGCGAGCTTGTCCTTGGCCAGCCCCTCGCGGGTCAGCCGCGCCAGATCGCCGACCTCGTCCTCGTAGCAGGGGATGGCGACCGCGGCCTTGGCCTTCTCGGCGGCCCGCCGCAGGGCCGACTCGCGGCCGAGGTTGCCGGCCTCGATCAGGAAGAAGGCCCCGGGGTTGAAGTCGCCGGCCGCGTGGCGCTCCAGCGCCTCGGCCGCCTGCCGGTCGGGGCCGGCGCGCTCGCCGCCCAGGCGCAGCCGCACCAGCCGCCGCCCGCCCATCAGCGAGTAGGCCATCAGCTCGTCGACCAGCCGAGCCGGGTCGTCGTCGAGGTCGCCGTCGCTGACCAGGGCGACGTCGAACGGATCGTCGGGCCGCTCGGCCACCTTGCCGGCCAGCTCCTGGGCCCGCTCGCGCACCACGCCTAAGTCGCGGCCGAAGATCAGCGCGGCGCGGACCTCGGGGTCGGGGCGGCCGAGGAAGCGCTCGATGTCCGGACGGCGGTTCAGCAGCACCGGCGGCTCAGCCCGGATGCTCGGCCAGCCAGGCGGCGACCTGCACCTCGATCTTCTGCGCGGCGTCGGCGGCGAGGCGGTTCTGCACATCCTGCCGCGCGGCGATGCCGGCGTAGGGCTGGGCGGCGGAATCGTAGCTGATGTTGCTGATCACCGCCCCGGCGTGGGCGACCTTGCCGCTCTTCACCTCGACCAGGCTGTAGTCGACCTTCAGGTCGAGCTCGTAGCGCTGGGCGGTGGCGTTGGCGAGGACGCCGTGGGCCTGGCGGACGGGCGTCAGCACCATCTCCAGCCGGTAGACCGGCGCGTCGCCCTTGGCGTGGCCGAAGTCGTCGTCGAGGCTCTGGCGCAGCAGGAAGCCGACGCGGCCGGAGGGGGCGACCACGTCGATGTGGGTCAGCCCGCCCGACACGCCCGGCTGGGCGTAGAGCGGGGTGAAGCCGCACCCCGCCAGGGTGGGCAGGGCCAGGGCCGGCAGGACCAGCGCCGCGAAGGCCGCCGCCGCCCGCCTCATGCCGCCACGATGTTGACGATGCGATCCTTGACCACGATGACCCGCCGGATGCTGAGGCCCTCAAGGCGCCGTGCAATCTCCGGATCGTCAAGCACGATCTTCTCGACCTCGCCTTCCGACGCGCCGGCGCCGACGCGAATCTCGCCGCGCCGCTTGCCGTTGATCTGCACCGGCAGCACCCGCTCGTCGTCCTGCGCCAGCGCCGGATCGTAGGCGGGCCAAGCGGACGCGGCGACCAGCCCCGCCTCGCCGAGGCGCGCCCAGCACTCCTCGGCCAGGTGCGGGGCGAACGGGGCGACCAGCCGGGCCAGCGCCGAGAGCGCCTCGCGGCGGGCCTCGGCGCTGGCCGCGTCGCCGGCCGGCGCCCGGGCCGCGGAGACCACACGCACGAACTCGTGCAGCCGGGCGATGGCGCTGTTGAAGCGCCAGCCCTCGATGGCGTCGGTGACCGCCTTCACCGCCTTGTGGGTGGCGCGGCGCAGCTCCTGGGCGTCCCAGGCGCTGTCGCCGGCCGGCGGGTCGTCGAACTCGGCCCAGACGCGGTTGACCAGCCGCCAGGCGCCCTCGACGCCGGCCGCGGTCCACTGCACGTCGCGCTCCGGCGGCGAATCGGAGAGCACGCACAGCCGGGCGGCGTCGACGCCGTAGGTGTCGGCCATGTCGGCGGGGGCGACGACGTTGCGCTTCGACTTCGACATCTTCTCGATGTCGCCGATGGTCAGCGGCTCGCCGGTGTCCTTCAGCCGGGCGCGGCGGCTCGCGCCCTCCGCGGCGATCTCCACCGCCGACGGATCGACCCATTCGCCGTTCTGCCGCCGATAGGTCTCGTGGGTGACCATCCCCTGGGTGAACAGGCCGGCGAACGGCTCGTCGGCCGACACCAGGCCCTCGTCGCGCAGCGCCTTGGTGACGAAGCGGGCGTAGAGCAGGTGCAGCACCGCGTGCTCGATGCCGCCGACGTACTGGTCGACCGGCAGCCAGTAGTCGGCCGCGGCCTTGTCGATCGGCTCTGCGGCCTGCGCGTCGGTGTAGCGGGCGAAGTACCAGGCGGAATCGACGAAGGTGTCGAGGGTGTCGGTCTCGCGCTCGGCCGGGCCGCCGCAGCCGGGGCAGGTGGTGTGCTTCCAGGTCGGATGGCGGGCCAGGGCGTTGCCGGGGCGGCTGAAGTCCATGCCCTGCGGCAGCGCCACCGGCAGCTCGCTCTCCGGCACGGCGACCAGGCCGCAAGTCTCGCAGTGGACCAGCGGGATCGGGCAGCCCCAGCCGCGCTGGCGGGCGATGCCCCAGTCGCGCAGCCGGTAGACCGTCGCGCCCTCGCCCTGGCCCTGCGCCTCGATGCGGCCGATGGCGGCGGCCTTGGCGGCCTCCACCTCCAGCCCGTCGAGGAAGCCGGAATTGTAGATGCGGCCCGGGCCGACGTAGGCCTCGGTCCCGACTTCGAACGTGGCTGGGTCGGCGTCCGGCGGCAGCACCACCGGCTTGACCGGCAGCCCATACTTGCGGGCGAAGTCGAGGTCGCGCTGATCGTGCGCCGGGCAGCCGAAGATGGCGCCGGTGCCGTAGTCCATCAGGATGAAGTTCGCGACCCACACCGGCAATTGCCAGTCCGGATCGAACGGATGGGTGACACGCAGGCCGGTGTCGAAGCCCAGCTTCTCGGCCGTCTCGATCGCGGCCTCCGAGGTGCCGCCCTTGCGGCACTCCTCGACGAAGGCGGCGACCTTCGGGTCGCTGGCCGCCAGCGCCTCGGTCAGCGGATGATCGGGGGCCAGAGCGACGAAGCTGGCGCCGTAGAGGGTGTCCGGGCGGGTGGTGTAGACGCTGACGCCGTTCTCGAAGCCGGCGACGGCCTCCCCGGCGAAGGAGGGATCGGCGAAGCGGAAGTCCAGCCGCAGGCCCTTCGACTTGCCGATCCAGTTCTCCTGCATCAGCTTCACCTTGTCCGGCCAGCGGTCCAGCTTCTGCAGCCAGTCCAGCAGCTCGTCGGCGTAGTCAGTGATGCGCAGGAACCACTGGTTCAGCTTGCGCCGCTCCACCGGCGCGTCGGAGCGCCAGCCGCGGCCGTCGATTACCTGCTCGTTGGCCAGCACGGTCATGTCGACCGGGTCCCAGTTGACCAGCCCCTCCTTGCGGTAGACCAGCCCCTTCTTCCACAGCTTCAGGAACCAGGCCTGCTGCTTGCCGTAGTAGCCGGGATCGCAGGTGGCCAGCTCCCGCGACCAGTCGATGGAGAGGCCCAGCCGCTTCAGCTCGCCGCGCATCGCGTCGATGTTGGCGTGGGTCCATTCGGACGGGTCGACGCCGCGCTCGGCGGCGGCGTTCTCGGCCGGCAGGCCGAAGGCGTCCCAGCCCATCGGGTGCAGCACGTTGAAGCCGCGGGCGCGCTTGAAGCGCGCCACCACGTCGCCCATCGTGTAGTTGCGCGCATGCCCGACGTGCAGGCGCCCCGACGGATAGGGGAACATCTCCAGCACGTAGTATTTGGGCTTGCCGCCGCCGTTCTCGGCGCGGAAGACGTCCGCCTGCTCCCAGGCGGCGCGCCACTTGGGCTCGACCTCTTTCGGATTGTAGCGGGGCATGGGGCCTTATTCCTTCGCAGGGCGGGCAGGTCCAGGGGGAAGATCGGAGACGAACCCCCGGGCGTCGGCCCGCGAAGGAAGCGCGCGCCGGCTACGCCCGGGGGCCGCTAAGCCCCAGCGCCGGAAGGATCATGCGTGAATGGTCGCCGCGCATGGCCGAGCCATACCGCGAACGCGCTTTCCAGGCAATGAACGCCCGCGATCAGCCGCGCAGGTTGGAAAGTCTCAGCTGCCGCGCGCGGGTCAGGATGGCGTTCTCGACGTCGACCGCCGTCTGGTCCGACGCCTGCGAGGGCGTCCAGCCGCCGGCCCCGTTGGAGACCTCCTTGAACACCGTCACCTTCAGGGCGTCGCCCCGAAGCCGCGTGTCGAGGATGTAGACCGTGCACTTGAAGCGCTCGTCGGCCTTCTCCGGGTTGATGTACCAGTCGGTGTTGATCACCCCGCCGTAGGGGTCGGCGGACAGCAGCGGCATGAAGGCCAGCGTGTCCAGCGTGGCGCGCCACAGGTAGCTGTTGACGCCGATCGCATTGGGCGCCGGCGCGGCCCTGGCCGCGGGCGAGCGATGGGCGCAGGCCGCCAGAGGCGCCAGGCTAAGGACGGTCAGTCCGACAAGGGCCGCACGGGCCGCTCGCCCACTTATCAAGGGCATCCGTTCCTTAACTCCAATGCGTTGGCGGTCCCCAGCGACCGCATGCGCGCTCGCGCCCCGAATAGGCGTCTATAACATCGAAAAAGCCTCGCCAAACAGGAATCACGTGGCCATGTCGCCACAGGGCGGCCTTCAAAGTATGCGCAAATGAATCTGCGACGCTCGGTCGGGTTGACCCAGCGAGGATGAGAACCGTAATCAAAACTGCACGAAACGGGCGTAAAGCAGCCCGTGCGACTGGAAGGGGCGTTTGTAGGGTGGCTTGGCGGCCGACGAGGCTGGTGATGGCGACCTGCGCAGCGGCGGCGATGGCCGGCGCGGCGAGCTTCGCCCATGCCGCCCCGAGCGTCGCCTTCGCCCAGCAGAATGACTTCACCCCGCAGGTGAACCAGCTCGGCCCGCAGCCGCCGCACAAGCAGCTGCAATGGGACAGCCGCACCGGCCGCTGGGGCGTCAACCTCGACATGGCCCAGCCGCAGGACCGCGACGTCACCTGGCGCGACGCGCGGGTCGGGGTGAACTACCGTGTCGCCCCGGGGCTGCGCACCGGCGTCGGCTTCTCGCTCGGCGACGAGCAGGCCCCGGACGGCCGCAAGCTGTCGCCAGACGGCCCCGCCCCGCGGGTGCGGCTCGAGACCACCTTCAAGTTCTAGTCCGCCCGGTCCGCCGGATCGGCCAGCGCGTCGACCGCCGCCAGCCCCGCCGCGCCTGAGCCGGCGAGCCGCCGCGCCGTCCGCGCGTTGATCCCGCCCAGCGCATAGACCGGCAGCCGCGCCCCGCGCACCAGGGCCGCGAACCGCAGCGTCCCGAGCGGGCGGCCGGCCGACGGGCTGGCGCTGGCGAACACCGGCGAGACCACCGCTGCGTCGGCGCCGGCGCGGCGCGCGGCGGCGATGGCGCCGCCGGAGTGGGCGGCGGCGGTGACCAGCCAGCCGGGCCGCGCCCGCCGGATCGCCCGCGCCCGCTGCGCCAGCCGCTGCGGCAGGTGCACCCCGTCCGCGCCGATCCGCGCGGCGAGCCCGGGGTCGGCGCCGGCCAGCAGCAGCAGGCCGCGGCGATGGGCGAGCCTCGCCAGCCGCCGGCCGCGCAGCGCCGCGTCCGGCGCGCCGAACGGGCGGTAGACGACGCCGGCCCCGCGCGGCAGCCGCGCGATCGCCGCCTCGATGTCCGGCGTGCGCGCCGGGTCGGTGAAGAACAGCAGCCGCGGCAGGGGCTTCCCGCGCGCCGCTCTGGGCCTTAGCGTCCGCGCCGCCCACCAGACCACCTCGAGCGACCGTGACCGACGCTGCTTCACGCCCTGCGCCCGCCTTCGACGCCGCCGCCGCCCGCGAGGCGATCCTGGCCCGCATCGCCGCCGCCGCCCGCGCCGCCGGCCGTGATCCGGTCGGCATCACGCTCACCGCGGTCTCCAAGCTGCAGCCGGACGATCGGGTCGCCGCGGTGCTGGCCGCCGGGCAGACGGTGTTCGGCGAGAACCGGGTGCAGGAGGCGGCGGGCCGCTGGAGCGAGCGCCGCGAGGGGCTGGAGCTGCGCCTGATCGGGCCGCTGCAGACCAACAAGGCCCGCGAGGCCGTGGGCTTCTTCGACGTGATCGAGACGCTGGACCGGCCGCGGCTCGCCGAGGCGCTGGCCAAGGAGGCCGGCCGCGCCGGCCGCCAGCCGCGGCTCTACGTCGAGGTCAACACCGGCGAGGAGCCGCAGAAGGCCGGCGTGGCGCCGCGCGAGGCCGACGCCTTCATCGCCGCCTGCCGTGGCGAATACGGGCTCGCGATCGAGGGGCTGATGTGCATCCCGCCGGCGGGCGAGCCGCCCGGCCCGCACTTCGCCCTGACCGCCAAGATCGCCGCCCGCAACGGCCTGGCCAAGCTCTCGATGGGCATGAGCGCCGACTTCGAGACCGCGATCCGCTTCGGCGCCACCTCGATCAGGGTCGGCACGGCGCTGTTCGGGGCGCGGTAGGCGGTTCGGCGAGCGGCCGATCCCCTCACCCTCCCAAGCGCTCCGCGCTCGGGCCCCTCCCTCTCCCGATGGGAGAGGTGCTTCGCGGCGGCGCTGTTCTTCCACCTCTCCCATCGGGAGAGGGAGGGGCCCGCGATGCGCAGCATCGTGGGAGGGTGAGGGGATCGAGCCTCTCAATCGGCCCACGGCGCCCGCTCGGTCGAGATCGCCAGCGAGTCGCCCGGCTTCGCCGCCGCCAGCAGCGCCTCCAGGTCCTGGATCGACAGCGCCACGCACCCTTCGGTCGGCGCGTAGCCGGGCCGGGCCAGGTGCAGGAAGATCGCCGAGCCGGCGCCGGCGACCGGCGGGTCGTCGTTGTAGCCCAGCTCGACGACGAGGTCGTAGACGTGGTCCTCGCGCCAGAGCCGCTCGGCGCTGGCCGCATAGGGCAGCCTGACCGGACGGTTGTAGGCCGGGTCGGCGGGCGCGTCGCACCAGCCGTCGTTGGGCGAGAGCGCCCGCACGGGCAACGCCGTGGCCGGCGCGGCGCGTCGGTCCGGCCGATAGAGAACTCGCCGGATCGGCCAGGCGCCGGCCGGGCTCATGCGGTCGCCCTCGCGCTTGGCGCCCGCGACGGCCACGCCGTTCGGTCCCAGCGCGCAGCGGGTGCGCCGCCCGCCCAAGTCGAAGGCGCCGTCGGCGTAGGCGATGAAGGTCATTGAAAAACCTTAGCGGGCGGGGCACTAGCCGGTAAGGGGGCGTCGGTGGCATGCTGAGAGGCCATGGCGCGCGCAAAGAACATCCTGATCGTCGACGACGACGCCGACCTGCGCGGCCTCCTCTGCGAACAGCTGGAGCTGCATGAGGAATTCGCCGCCCAGGGCGTGGCGACCGCCGCCGAGGGCGTGCGCGCCGCCAAGGACGCGCGCCCCGACCTCGTGCTGCTCGACGTCGACCTGCCCGACATGGACGGGCGCGAGGCGCTGAAGCTGATGCGCAGCGCCGGCGTCTCCACCCCGGTGGTGATGCTGACCGCGGCGGCGGGCGACTCCGACACCATCCTCGGGCTGGAATCCGGCGCCAACGCCTATGTGACCAAGCCGTTCAAGTTCAACGTGCTCCTGGCCCACATCCGCGCCCAGCTGCGCAGCCACGAGCAGTCCGAGGACGCGGTCTTCCGCATCGGCCCCTACGAGTTCCGCCCGGCGGCGAAGATGCTGCTGGACCCGAAGGGCAGGAAGGTCCGCCTGACGGACAAGGAAACCAACATCCTCAAGTACCTCTACCGCGCCGGCGGCAAGGTGATCTCCCGCGAGGAGCTGCTCACCGAGGTCTGGGGCTACAATGCCGGCGTCACCACCCACACGCTGGAGACCCACGTCTACCGCCTGCGCCAGAAAATCGAGCCCGACCCGACGGGCCCGAAGATCCTGATCACCGAGGCGGGCGGCTACCGGCTGGCGCCGTAGCCGCCTTCATTGACTGCGGGGCGTGACTGAAAGATGCCCGAATCGGGCCAGGACGGCCACGCGTTCGCGCAGTTTGGCGAAGAGATTTGCCTGCAATTGCCCGTAGGCGAACGTGGTTGAGCCTCGCCGCACTGGGCGAAGATCGACGCCCGGCCAAACAAACTGATTGAGGTCGTCAGCGACGATCCACGAAGGTTGGTCGTCGAGTCGCAGTCGGCTTTTCGTCGCCGGTGGCAGTTCGACCGCCAACTCGGGACGCTGTGGTGGCGTGTGAGTGATTGGGGCGACCGTCACGAACGTTTCACCTCCGACTCGCCGGACGGAAAGAACGATAACGCAGGGTCGATCCTTGCGAGCTTCGTCGCGACCTTGGCGAGCCTCGTTGCGCCACAGGTAAGCATAGCCGATGACCAGCCCAGGGACCGGATCGGGAAACGACGCCACTACTCAAGCGGTGTTTCGTGATCAAAGGCGCTAGCTTCGGGCGGCGGCTCAGCCATTTCCAGCGCCCGAATATCGTCCTCGCTCAGCTCCCAGGGATAGAGCGCCCTACGATCTCGCGACTTCAGACGGTGATACTCATCCGCTGACAACAGGACCAGCCGCTCGCGGCCATGGCTGGTGATCGCGACCGGCTCGCGCAGCGCGGTTTCAACGAGCCGACCGTACGATTTCAGGAAGTCGCCGGACGAGACAGTGACCCTAGGCATAAACCGTCAATAGTCTAATTTCTCGAACAATTCAAGAATTGGCCGATCGAGTCCATCATCAGGCCGCCACAGACTCCCGTCGCACCATCTTGGCGAAATCGTCCATCAGCGACAGCGAGATGGCGCCCGGCTTGAACCGGTACTCGCCGATCTGCGCCACCGGGGTCACTTCGGCGGCGGTGCCGGTGATGAAGCATTCGGAGAAGCCGGCCAGCTCCTCGGGCTTGATGTGGCGCTCGACGATCTTCAAGCCCTTGCCCTTCGCCAGCCCGATCACCGAGCGGCGGGTGATGCCGTCGAGGAAGCAGTCCGGGAGCGGGGTGTGGATGGCGCCGTCCTTGACAAAGAAGACGTTGGCGCCGGTGGCCTCGGCCACATAGCCGCGCCAGTCGAGCATCATCGCGTCGGCGAAGCCCTCGCGCTCGGCGGCGTGCTTGGAGAGGGTGCAGATCATGTAGAGGCCGGCGGCCTTGGAGGCGGTGGGGGCGGTCTGCGGCGAGGGGCGGCTGTACCTGGCCCAGGTGAGGTTGATGCCCTTGGCCTTCTCCTCCGGCTTGAAGTAGCTGGGCCACTCCCAGGCGGCGACGGCGACGTGGATCCTGGTCTGCTGGGCCGAGACGCCCATCTGCTCGGAGCCGCGCCAGGCCAGCGGCCGCACATAGCAGTCGGTGAGGTTGTTCCTGGCGCAGGTCGCCTTGCACGCCTCGTCGATCTGGGCCACCGTGAAGGGGATCGAGAAATCGAGGATTTCCGCAGACTTGAACAGCCGCTCCGTATGCTCGGTCAGCTTGAAGATCTCGCCGCCGTACATGCGCTCGCCTTCGAACACGGCGGAGGCGTAGTGCAGGGCGTGGGTCAATACATGCACCTTGGCCTCGCGCCAGGGCGTGAACTGGCCGTCCAGCCAGATCCATCCGTCGCGGTCGTCCATGGGCGTCAGTGACATCGCTCCTACCGCCTCCTTTCAAGCGGGGCGGACCTTAGACGCCGCAGCCGCGGCGTCGTCAACATGAGCCTCCCGGGCGCGCAGCGGCACCTGCTGGTGGTCGACGACGACGACCGCATCCGCACCCTGATCAAGGAATATCTGGCCCGCGCCGGCTTCCGCGTCTCGGCGGCGGCGGACGCGGCGGCAGCCAGGCGGCTGGTCGAGCAGCTGAGCTTCGACCTGCTGGTGCTGGACGTGATGATGCCGGGCGAGGACGGCTTCGCCTTCGGCCGCTGGCTGCGCGGGCGGCCGGGCGAGCTGGGGCGCACGCCGATGCTGATCCTCACCGCCCGCGGCCTGCCCGACGACCGCATCGAGGGGCTGACGCTGGGCGCCGACGACTACCTCGCCAAGCCGTTCGAGCCGCAGGAGCTGGTGCTGCGCATCGAGGCGATCCTGCGCCGCGCCGGCGGCCGGCCCGCCGCCGGCGGGCGCATCCGCCTCGGCCATTGCAGCTTCGATCCTGGCCGCGGCGAGCTTTGGCGCGGCGACGCGCCGGTGCGGCTCACCGAAGGCGAGGCGCAGCTGCTGCGCCAGCTGGCCAGCGCCGCCAACGCCCCGGTCGACCGCTTCGAGCTGGCCCGGCAGAGCGCCGAGGCCGCCGGCCGCGCGGTCGACATCCAGGTGACGCGGCTGCGGCGCAAGATCGAGGATGACCCGAAGAACCCGCGCTACCTGCAGACCGTGCGCGGCATCGGCTATATGCTGGCGCCGGACACCTGAAGGCGCACGTGTGAGGCCCGCCGGCGCATGAGGCTGCGCATCCCCTCGCTGTTCCGCATGCTGAAGCGGCGCGCCCCGACCACCCTGTTCGGCCGCAGCTTCCTGATCATCGTGCTGCCGATCGCGGTGATGCAGATCGCCGTCACCTGGTTCTTCTTCGACAGCTACTGGCAGCGGGTGAACGGCCACCTCACCGAGGGCCTGGCCGGCGACATCGCCTGGGTGATCCAGGGCTACGAGACCGACCCCTCGCCGCCGGGCCTCAAGCGGCTGGAGGACCGCGCCGAGCAGTCGCTGGACCTCTCCATCGTCTTCCAGCCGAACGGCAAGCTGCCCACCGTGCGCCACTTCGCCCTGTTCGGCATCGATCGGGCGTTGAACACGGCGCTGACCGACCGCATCGACGCGCCCTACTGGTTCGACACCACCCGCTACCCCGGCTACGTCGACATCCGGGTGAAGGTCACCAGCGGGGTCTTGCGCATCATCGCCCCGCGCGACCGGGCCTTCGCCACCCAGGCCTACAGCTTCATCGTTTGGCTGACGCTGGCGACGGTGCTGCTGACCGGCGTGGCGCTGATCTTCATTCGCAACCAGGTGCGGGCGATCGAGCGGCTGGCGGCCGCCGCCGACGCCTTCGGGCGCGGCTCGGACGTCGCCTTCAAGCCCTACGGCGCCAAGGAGGTGCGGCAGGCGGCGCAGGCCTTCCTGGCGATGAAGAACCGCATCCAGCGCCACGTCGACCAGCGCACCACCCTGCTGGCCTCGGTCAGCCACGACCTCAGGACGCCTCTGACCCGGCTGAAGCTGGAGCTGGCGCTGACCGAGCCCGGCGCGCGGGTGGAGGCGATGAAGCGCGACCTCGCCGAGATGGAGCACATGATCGACGAGTACCTCGCCTTCGCCCGCGGCGAGGGCGGCGAGGCGCTGGAGCGCGTCGACCTGGCGCCGCTGCTGGGCGAGGTGAGCGAGGGCGCGGTGCGGGCCGGCGCCGAGGTGAAGGTGGCGGCCGACGCGGGGCTGGCGGCCACCGTGCGTCCCAACGCCATCAAGCGCGCGCTCTCCAACCTGGTGATGAACGCGGCGGCGCACGGCGAGCACGTGGAGCTGGCGGCGCGCGCCACGCCGGCCGGCGGCGTGGAGATCACCATCGACGACGACGGACCGGGCATCCCGCCCGACCGCTTCGAGGAGGCCTTCACCCCGTTCGGCCGCCTCGACGAGGCGCGCAACCAGAATGAAAAGGGCGTCGGCCTCGGCCTCGCCATCGCCCGCGACGTCGCCCGCGGCCACGGCGGCGAAGTCACGCTGGACCGCTCGCCGCTGGGGGGCTTGAGGGCGGTGGTGCGGCTGCCAGGGTAGCGGTCAGAACCCCGCGCCGATGCGCTTCAGGCGTTCGCGCATCTGCTTCAGGCGCTTGTCGATCTCGGCCATGGTGCGGTTGAGGGCGCCTTCGTCGTCGCGCCAGACCTGGACCACGCGGGCCCAGACCAGCGTCATGGCCGCCAGCCGCGGGGCGGTGGCGGGCACGCCGGCGGCCTCCAGCACGGCGCGGGCGGTGAGCGGCAGGTGGGTGGCGATGGCGATCGGGCTCTCGCCGCGGGCCATGGAGATCAGCGCCAGCCGGTGCGCCTCCATCGCCTCGACGCGGGCCATGGCGGCGTCGAACAAGCGGTCGTGGACGTCGTCGGACTGGGTGGCGGCGGTGGCGAGCGCGGCGCGGTCGAGCCGCAGCGACAGGCGCAGCACCAGCAGCGGCTTGCCGGGCGCCTTGGCGTAGAGGTCGGCGAAGTCCACGCCCGCCCGCTCCGCCACCTGGCGCAGCGACACCTCCCGCCACGGCCGCTCGGCGGCCAGCGCCAGGGCGGCGTCGATCGCCTTTTCGAGAATGTCGGCCGCGTCCTCCACCCCGAGAACCTACTCATCCGCTCTTCCCCGCGAAAGCGGGGACCCAGGTGTTTTATCGGCGAGCGCGAACCCTTCAGAAAAAGCCTGGGTCCCCGCTTTCGCGGGGAAGAGCGGATTTGGATTACTTACCCAGCTCTCTGGACCGTCTCGCCGCCGCCGCGGCGGCTTCCCTGAGCAATGGCTCCAGCCCGCTCTCGCCCAGCAGCACCCGCAGCGCAGCCTCGGTGGTGCCGGCGGGGGAGGTGACCTGGCGGCGCAGGGCGGCGGCGTCCTCGCCGGTGGCGGTCATCAGGGCGGCGGCGCCGGCGGTGGTGGCGCGGGCCAGGGCGCGGGCGGCGCCGGCGTCCAGCCCCAGCGAGAGGCCCGCGGCCTCCAGCGCCTCGACGAAGGCGTAGAGGTAGGCCGGCGCGGAGCCGGACACGGCGGTGGCGGCGTGCAGCAGGTCCTCGTCCGCCAGGTCGACCACCGTCCCGACCGGCGCGAACAGGGCGTGGGCGCGCTCGCGGGCCTCGGGGTCGGCGGCGAAGACGCTGGCGGTCCCCTGCCCGATCGCCGCGGCGGTGGTGGGCATCACCCGGGCGACGCGGCGGCCGCCGAAGGCGGCGGCGATGTCGGCGCTGGCGACGCCGGCGGCGATGGAGACGACCACCGCGTCGGCGGCCAGGTGCGGCATGACGTCGGCGGCGGCCTCGCGCCAGATCTGCGGCTTCACCGCCAGCACCACGGTCCTGGCGCGGCCGATCGCGGCGGCATCGGGATCGAGCAGAGCGCCGGACTCTCGCGCCTCGGGACCGGGCGACGGGTCGCGGATCATCAGCTCGGAGGGGGCGAGCGCGCTCGCGCGCCGCCAGCCGGCGATCAGCGCGCCGCCCATGCGGCCGGCGCCGAGCAGCAGGATCGGCGTCATCCTCCGCCGCTCCTGCGGAGCTTCGGAGGACGGGTCATGGCCGGCTAGGCCTGGCCGACGGTCTCGAACATGCAGGCGGCGATCGCCTCGTCCGGCGACTTGCCGCCGGCCAGCAGGAAGTCGAACGCCGGATAGAAGCGGTCGGCC